>JAYWFC010000023.1:0-18343 GCA_043778995.1 Aestuariivirga sp. | reverse complement strand
CATCAATCAAATCATGCCGCGCCCCTTGGTCTTTGAGATAGACTTTGAGGCGATCTGCGAAGAAGGCGAGGAGGTCTTGGCCGCCATGGTTGAGTTTGATGCGCAATGACCGATCAACCAAAATACGGATCACGCCCAGCGCTGCTCTGCGTAATGCGTAAGGGTCTTTCGAGCCTGTTGGCTTTTCATCAATGGCCCAGAAGCCCACCAACGTATCAAGCTTTTCGGCCAGTGCCACGGCCATGCCCACTTTTGAAACGGGCAATGAATCACTTGGGCCTTGGGGTTTGTAATGATCACGAATAGCATCGGCCACTTCGGGGTCTACGCCTTGGTCGATGGCATAGTATCTGCCCATCAGGCCTTGCAGTTCAGGGAATTCGCCCACCATGCCGGAAACCAAATCGGCCTTGCACAGGCGTGCGGCTTGTTTGGCTTTTTCCACATCGGCGCCGATGGTCTCAGCAATTTCTCCGGCCAAGGTTTCAATGCGCTTCACACGTTCAGCCACAGTTCCAAGTTTTGCGTGGAAGGTGATGCTTTCCAATTTTGGCAGCAAGTCTTGCAATGGGGTTTTGCGGTCTTGATCCCAGAAGAATTTGGCATCGCTTAATCTGGCGGCAATCACCTTGTTGTTGCCGGCAACAATTGTTTTGCCGCCATCGGCCGCAATGGTGTTGGCAACGAGAAGATATTTATTGGCCAGCTTGCCTGATTTTTCTTTCAGGTTAAAACATTTCTGGTTGGTTTTAATGGTGGTGATGATCACTTCTGGCGGAACGCTTAAAAAGCTTTCATCGAAGGAACCCATCAAAACCACGGGCCATTCCACAAGACCTGCAACTTCTTTCAAAAGCGCTTCGTCTTCAATCAGTTCAAGGCCTTGAGCAAAGGCCAGATTTTTTGCATCATGCCGAATAATTTCAGCGCGCGCATTCGTATCCACAATCACATGGGCTTTGTGCAATTGATCGGCATAATCTTCAAAGCGGCGCACGCTGATTTCGCCTTTTGATAAAAAGCGGTGGCCGCGCGTGGTGTCACCGCTTTCAATGCCATCCACTTCCAATCCAACAATTTCGCCATCAAAGGTGCAAATGATGGAATGCAATGGGCGCACCCATTTCAAATTGCCTGAACCCCAGCGCATGGATTTTGGCCATGGAAATTCACGAATGGTTTTGGAAAGAAGTTCAGCCACAATGTGGGTTGTTTCGCGGCCAGATTTTTTGATGATGGCCAGATAGGCTTTGCCTTTTTTGTCGTCTTGAATGCTCAATTGATCAAGCGACAGGCCGGTGGATTTTAAAAAGCCATCAATGGCGGCCTGGGGTGCATCAACGCGCGGGCCTTTGCGTTCTTCCACAGTGTCTTTGGCGCGGGTGGCCAAACCTTCAACGGATAAAACAAGCCTTCGCGGTGTGGCATGGGCTTGTGCGCCGTCATAGGTTAAGCCTGCGTCTACCAAGCCATTGGTTATCAGGCTGCGCAAATCTTCCGCCGCTTTGGTTTGCATGCGCGCAGGGATTTCTTCAGAGAAAAGCTCGATCAGAAGTTCAGCCATTATGCAGCCCTTCCGCCAGCAGTTTTTGTCCACGCAAGGCAACAGGCCTTGGCCAATTCGCGCACGGCCAAAATATATTTCTGCCGTTCAGTGACTGAGATTACACCGCGCGCATCCAACAAGTTGAAAGCATGAGACGCTTTGATACATTGATCATAAGCGGGAAGTGCCAGTGTATGTTCACCCTTGTCGCTGATGGCCAAAAGCGATTTGCATTCTTGTTCGGCGTCTTTGAAGTGCTGCAACAAAATATCAGTGTTGGCATCGGTGAAATTGTAATGCGAATATTCTTGTTCAGCTTGCAAGAACACATCGCCATATGAAATTTTCTTGGCACCATCTTGACCATTGAAGTTCAAGTCATAGACATTATCAACGCCTTGCACATACATGGCCAAACGTTCAAGGCCATAGGTCAGCTCGCCTGAAACGGGCGAACAATCCAAGCCACCCACTTGTTGAAAATAAGTGAATTGCGAAACTTCCATGCCATCGCACCACACTTCCCAGCCCAAACCCCATGCGCCCAAGGTTGGGCTTTCCCAATCATCTTCGGCAAAGCGAATGTCATGCAAGCTTTCATCAATGCCGATGGCTTTGAGGGAGCCTAAATAAAGCTCCTGTAAATTTTCGGGCGAAGGTTTCATAATCACTTGATATTGATAATAGTGCTGCAAGCGATTGGGATTTTCACCATAGCGGCCATCTTTCGGCCTGCGTGATGGTTGCACATAAGCTGCGGCCCAAGGCTTTGGCCCCACCGAGCGCAGCGTTGTTGCCGGGTGAAATGTGCCAGCGCCCACTTCCATGTCATAGGGCTGCAAAATAACACAGCCTTGGGCTGCCCAATAATTGTGGAGCGTGAGGATTAAATCTTGAAAGGATTTTGTGGGGCGTAAGGTCATAGCGCGGGAATACTTGGGCTGGTTGGATTGGTCAAGCCAGCGGCACTAAACCTTTTGATAGATTAAACTTTTTGAAAGACATGGGCCCGAGCTAACAGTGCGCTTTCGGTTTTTGAAAACGGCATGGGATGGTAGGGTTCGGTTTTCCAGATTGGTTTAAGCTGACTGAGCGACCCTAGCTTTTCGGCAAAGCCTTGGGTCTGCCACACTGATTCAGCCACGGTAAAAATCATCCAGCCGTTGGTTTTGAGAATGCGTGACAATTCATCAAGGGCCGAGGCTGGTGCGTGTCCTGTGGTGAATGTTCCGGTTGAAACGATTGCGCCAAAGCTTGCAGATGGAAAATCCAACTTTTTACCAAGGGTTGCTTGGGAGAGATTGGTATAGACTTGGCGCATCGCCGCGCGCGCCAACATGCCTTTTGACATGTCTATGCCGTGAAGGTTGGCATAGCCCAAAATGTTCAGAAGTGTGCCTATGGTGCCAGTGCCCACGCCTGCATCTAAAATGGGGGTGTTCAGTTCGGCGATATAGCGGGAAACAATTCCGGTGATTGCGGCGGGGTGGGCATAACCTAAGGATTGCATATCGGCATCATAATGTGCCGCCCAATCATCATAGGTTTTGGAAAGATCTATTTGCGAGGCTGAGTGATAAACCTCAGCCAGCCTGGATTCGACGTCTTTTATCACGCTTCAGGGCGATAAACGCCGCTGACAGGATCAAACTTCAAGTTTGGCATCTTGGTTTGGGCTTCGTCTGCCTTGGCCTTGATCTTCACTTTTTGCGCTTCAATGTTTTCCATGGCGCGTTTTAAGGTTTTTACGGCCAAATAGCCCAAAGCCATCAAAAGCGCATTTCTTACAAAACCCATAACACTCTCCTCTAGAACAAATTCCATATCACAAACCGAAGCGTTGCCACAAGGCGCGTGTTTCCAATGCCGTTAACGCAACCTCACCAAGCTCTGTGGCCAAATCAAGGCGTGTGTTCATGCCAAGCCAGCGCTGGCTGAAGCTTTTTGACGCAGACTTCTCTTCAATCTCAACCATAGAACCGAATCTTTGTTTCAAAATATCATGCATATGGCCAATGCCATCGACAAGCCCCAATTCTAAGGCTTTAGCACCCGTCCAAAACGCGCCATCAAAAAGCACTTGTTCTTTGGCTTTCAGTTTGCCGCTGCGTCTGCCCCGCACATAGGTTTTAAAGCTGTCGTGAATTTCTGAAAGCATGGTTTTCAGCTTTGCCACATCTTCCTTGCTTTCGGGTTTAAATGGGTCGTTGGTGCTTTTGGAAATGCCCGCAGTGTAGATGCGGCGTTCAACCCCCAGTTTGCTCAATGCTTTGGGAAAACCAAAACCGCCCGAAATAACACCGATGGAGCCGATGATTGAGTTTTCATCGGCAAAAATTTCATTCGCAGCGCAGGCCAACCAATAACCGCCCGATGCCGCCACATCTTCGCAAAATGCGATGACGGGAATTTTCTTTTCTTGCGATAACGCGCGGATTTTTGATGCGATGAGTGCTGATTGCACGGGTGAGCCACCTGGGCAATTGATTGCCAAGGCCACGGCGGTTGTGCCTTTGACAAAAGCTTTTTTAAGAATGGGGTCTAATGCTTTTGCGTTGAGGCTGGGCGATAAGCCACCACGACCGGATGTTATGACACCTTCTAACCGAACCACGTTGACGATTGGCTTGGCTTTGCCAAATAAGCGCTTGAGACGTTTAAACATTCAACTGAGATAGTGGGTTCAACCCCAAGGTTCAACCCTTAGCGCAAGCGCCAGGCTGCGCCATCTCGTAACACGGCTTCGGCATCTGGTGTAAAGCTGTTGTCAGCGGCGTGTAAAATCAGCCCGGGCAAAAGCTGCATAGGGGCACGAGAGCCTTTGACACCCTGAACAATGACGCGCGAGGCGGTTGAGCCTTCACGCGCGTAAAGCGGGGCCACACGAATATCGCCGAACTTTGGTTCCATGCAGCCCAGCAATTTGCCCAAGCTATCGGCCTTGTGAATGAGTGTCACCGTGCCGCGCAGGGTTACGATGGAATGCAACAGCTTCACCCATAATTCCAAATCATCCGGGCCAAAAGCATGGGCTTGGGCTTTGAGCAGGCTGGGTGAGGGGGTAACTTTTCCCTCTTCAAAATAGGGTGGATTGGCAAATGCGTGTGAGAACGATCCATGTTCGGGCATGTTGGCCAAATCCCGGCGCATAGCGTCTTTTACTTCGGCGTGGATCACACGCATTGAATTGGTGAGGCCATTGCGCTTGGCGTTTTGTTCACACAAAACGGCATAACGGGTGGAAATTTCAATGCCTGTTACATGCACCAAGGGGTGACGCGCCAGCAAGCAAAGCGAGGCAACGCCAGCGCCAATGCCCGCTTCAAAAACGGTTTCGCCATCAACGGCAGGAATGGATGCAGCTAAGAAAACAGCGTCTATACCTGCTCTATAGCCTTTTTCTGGCTGTAAAATTTGAAGCTTACCATCTAAGAATGCATCGTCGGTCATGGAAGCAGGCACGGCTGCAGATGCCGGCGCTGATGTGCGGGCATAAATCGAATTCAGGTCGAGAGCTTGTTCCATGGCGATTAGGGTTAACCCCGATATAGTTAGAAAAAGGTTACGATAAACATCAATAGGCTTTTAGAATTTGTAAAACAGCGGGAGAGAAGCTGCCCTCGCTGGGTTTTAGGGATTTTCCCTCTTTTTGAAGCTGCGCTTGAATTGCGGCAAAAGTTTCGGGGCTTAAGTCTTGACCTGCCTTAGCAACCAGAATGTTTTGAGCATCCAGCGAGTGAAGCTTCAAGCCTTTCAAGAGATATTGAGCAGCTTTTGTGGCATCTTGCGGCAGATATTGGGCGTTATCAAAGGCCATGCCGATTGTGGTTAGCGCATCAGCGTTGCCGCCATCTGCACTTTTTTGCAGCATTGCCATGCCAGCTTTCACATCTTGTTTCAGCCCACGGCCCGCCAACATGGCATTGCCCAAATTGAACATGCCTTGGGTGTTTCCAAGGGCGGCTGATTTTTTATAAAGTTCAATGGCGCGCTGCAAATCTTTGGCAACACCGGTTCCTGCCTCGTAAGATGAACCCAAGTTTGCCATGGCTGCAGGGTCGCCCGCATCAACACCTTTTTGATACCACGCATTTGCTTCGTTGGCGTCTTTGCCAAAGCCCCAGCCTTGATCGTGGGCAAAGCCACAATCATTGAATGCCAGAATATAACCAGCGGTGGCCGATTTGCAGGCCAGTGCGCCATAGCGCGCCGTATCACGGTCAACGCCCAAGCCCGCTTTATAAAGCAAGGCCAGATTATAAATTCCCACGCGATTTAAAAGTGGATCAGCGGCCGCTTTGGCATACCATTTTGCGGCGGTTTGATAATTTTGTTTGATGCCGGTGCCATTTTCAGCGGCCACGCCCAAATTGACCATGCTGATGGCATAATTTTGTTTTGCCGATGCCACGTACAGAGAAAGCATTGTTGATGGATCAGTTTTGCTAATGTTCAAAAGCCTCGCCATCTCAAATTGCAGGCGCGGATTATTTGGAGTTTTGGCCAAAGCGGCTTTGCAAGCGGCCAGCGCCTGCTGCGTTTGAACGTCGGCGCTTTTCACGCCAACAAGATTTTTGGGGCGTTGCGTGTCTTCAGGGCTGGCCGCCAAATTATCGCAGGCAGCATCTTGGGGTGCAGCCACGCTGGCGGGTGCTGCTCCAAAGATCGCCAGGGCCAGAAGCAGTGCAAACCGATTGATTTTTAACATGGAATGCTTTTGGTTGATTCTTGACCGCTTCGTCAAGCAGCGGCAATGCGCCGCTTGTTTATTTATTAGGCAATTGGCCATAGTTGAATTGAACAAGGAGAAGCCGATGGGCGTTGTTTTGGCATTTGATGGCACGGGCGAAAAGCCCAAAGCCACGCTTGATCAACTGGTGAAGTTGACCACGGCTGATATGAATTTGGTGAACGAATTCATTTTAGAAAAAGCCCAAAGCCATGTGGAATTGATCCCAGAAATTGCTGGCCATCTGATTAATTCTGGCGGCAAACGCATTCGGCCCATGTTGACAGTGGCTGCCGCGCGCATGTGTGGCTATCAAGGCGTGCATCATTTGAAGTTGGCCATGTCGGTTGAATTTATGCACACCGCAACGTTGCTGCATGATGATGTGGTGGATGAAAGCGATCTGCGTCGCGGCAAACAAGCGGCACGCGTGATTTGGGGCAACCAAGCTTCTGTGCTGGTGGGCGATTATCTTTTGGGCCAAGCTTTCAAAATGATGGTGGAAACCGGCTCGCTGGATTGCTTACGCATTTTATCAGATGCTGCCTGCACCATTGCTGAAGGCGAAGTATTACAGCTTTCCATATCGCAAGATACGACCACCACCGAAGATTCATATTTGAAAGTTGTGGGTGCTAAAACCGCAGCTTTGTTTCAAGCCGCTGCAAAAGTAGGCGCGGTGATTGCCAATCGCCCGCGCAATGAACAAGAAGCACTGGAAGCTTATGGCCGCAATTTAGGCATTGCCTTTCAGCTGATTGATGATGCTTTGGATTATTCAGGCAAACAAGTCGATTTGGGCAAAGCCATTGGCGATGATTTTAGAGAACGCAAAATAACCTTGCCTGTGGTTTTGGCGTTTCGGCGCGGCAGCAAAGAAGAACGAAACTTTTGGGCCCGCGTTATGGAAAAAGGTGACCAGACAGACGATGATTTGGTCTATGCAACAAAGCTGATGGATCGTCATTCCGCTTTGGCTGATACGGTTGATCGTGCCCGCCATTATGGCGCGATGGCCTGTGATGCCTTGGCGATATTTCCTGAAAGCGAACACAAGGATGCACTGCTGGAAGCCGTAGGGTTTTGCATTTCTCGGGCGCATTAAATATTAAATTGTAACTTCGCCAACCGTGCATAGAGCGGACTTTTTTTCAGCAATTGGGCATGCGTGCCAACGGCGATTATTTTTCCCTGTTCCAGAACAATAATTTTATTGGCATTGCGCACTGTGGCCAAGCGGTGGGCAATCACCAACGTGGTGCGGCCCTTGGCAATGGTTTCCAGCGCGTGTTGAATCAGCGCTTCGCTTTCAGCATCCAAGGCACTGGTGGCCTCATCTAACAATAAAACAGGCGCATTGCGTAAAATGGCGCGCGCAATGGCCAAGCGTTGGCGCTGGCCGCCTGATAACGTTATGCCGCGTTCACCCAGCGTGGATTGATATTTTTGTGGAAGCTTTTCCACAAACTCATCAACATGTGCGGCTTTTGCTGCGGCTTCAACGTCGGCGTCGCTCGCCTCTGGTCGGCCAAGTTTAATATTATCGGCAATTGTGCCGGAAAAGATCGTCGGGTCTTGCGGCACAATGGCAATGCTGCCACGCAACTCATCCAGTTTCAATTTTGAAATATCAATGCCATCCAAAGTGATCATGCCGCGCGTGGGTTCTTGAAACCGTTGCAGCAAAGCATAAAGCGTGGTTTTTCCAGCACCCGATGGGCCAACAATGGCTACTGTTTCGCCGGGCTTTGCAATAAATGAAATGGCCTTGAGAACCATGGCCTTGGTGTTACTGGGATAGCTGAAATCAACGCCTTCAAAAACAACTTCACCTTTTTCTGGGGTGGCCATTTTGGCGGGATTGCCAGGTGATGTGATTTTAGGTTTTTCATCCAGCAATTCAGAAATGCGTTCAGCTGCACCTGAGGCTTGTTGCAATTCGCCCCACACTTCTGAAAGCTGGCCCAAAGAGCTTGCCGCCAAAACAGCATAAATCAAAAATTGTGCCAAAGTTCCGCCAGACATATTGCGGGCCAAAACATCATGTGCGCCAAACCACAGCAAGCCAACGATGGAACCAAAGGCCACGCCGATGATGGCGAAGGTGAGAATGGCCCGGGCAAAGGTTCTGGATTGCGCTGCTTCAAAAGCCTGCTTTGTTGATAAGGCAAAATGGCTGACCACATTTTTCTCTTGGGTGTTGGCTTGCACGGCCACAATGCCTGAAAGATGTTCTTGGGCATAAGCCGCTGATGCGGCCAAAGTGTCTTGGGCTTGGCGCGACAATGAGCGCACGCGCCTTCCATAGGTTACCAACGGAAACACCACGGCGGGGATGGCAAGGGCTGCAAGGCCAGACATTTTGGGGCTGGTGTAAACCATCATGGCCACCGTGCCTAAAAGTGTGACGGCGTTGCGCAAGGCAATGGATGCGGTGGATGAGAAAGCGGATTTGATTTGTGTTGTATCCGCAGTGAGGCGCGAGACAACATCACCGGTTTTTTGGGTTTCATAAAACGATGGGGTAAGCGCCATCAGGTGTTTGAAAAGATCATCGCGCACATCGGCCACGACGCGTTCACCCAGCCACATCACATAATAAAAGCGAATGGCAGAACTTGCCGCCAGAACCGCCACCACCAAAAACATGCCAAGGAAATATTGGTTCACCAACCCTGCGGTTTGGTCACTGAAGCCTTGGTCAATCAATTGTTTCACCCGTGTTGGAATAACCAATGTTGCGCCTGAAGCCACAAGCAAGGCCAGAATTGCAAAAATGGCGCGCAAACGATAGGCGGCCAGATAAGGCAAAAGCCTGAGAAGGGGCCTAAGATTGGTGGCTTTTGGTGCGGGTTCAACGACGGACATCAACAACTTTCTGCGGGCCTTGTGTGGCGCTAATTTTTCCCCTATAGGCCAGAACCGAATTGGCCGGAAGCTTTAAGCTTTCGGCTTTGAGCATTTTAGTGAAAAGCAGAGTTTGACCCATGAAAGCCGATGTGCACCCCGATTACCACCCCATCACTGTTGTGATGACAGACGGTTCAAAATATATGACCCGCTCAACCTATGGCAAAGCTGGCGATACGCTGAGCTTGGATATTGATCCTCGCGTTCACCCCGCTTGGACAGGTGGCCAATCAACGATGGTTGACCGTGGCGGCCGTGTTTCAGCTTTCAAAAAGCGCTTCAGCTTCCTTACCAAGTAAGTTTTATGTTTATTTGAAAACCCGGCCTTGGTGCCGGGTTTTTTATTTGCGCGCTAATGAACACTCGAGTGAAGCTGTGTGTTGTAAAAATCGGAAATGCCGGTCAGCAAAATTTGCACACCGATGCACAACAAGATAAATGCCAGAAGGCGAATGAGAACTGCGTTTCGTTGTTCGCCTAATTTTGCGACAATGCGCTGGGCTGATGAATAACAAATGCCCACCATCAATGCGATGATACAAGCCGCCAGCGAAAGCCCAAAAAGATAAGGCACAATCTCTTCAACACGGCTGCCTTTGCTAGCGCTGAGCGCGATGCACACCGATATTGTGCCGGGGCCCGTGGTGAGCGGCATGGTGAGCGGAAAAAATGCGTGATCTGGTTTGGAAGATTTTTCGTTGGGTTGTGCCAAAGCGCGTTGTTCATAAGTTTGGGCGCTGTTCAAGCTTTGCCAACCGGCAGATGCCACAAGCAAGCCACCCGCAATGCGCAGCGCTGAAACACCGATGCCAAAAAAACTTAAAATCGCAGCGCCCAGAAGCAGCGATGCAAGCATGGTGATGCCCGAATAAAGCGCCACGCGCCAACCCAGGGCATAACGTTCTTTGGTGGTTGAACCTTCGGTCAAGCCATAAAAAATCAACGCGCCGCCAACCGGGCTGACAATTGAAAACAAGGCAGGAAGACCGATTAAAAATCCATTTTCGGCAATGTTGAAAAAGTTCAAGCCGAAATAAGCGAATGTGTCACCCAAGATGTGATGCGCCTTTGAGCAGGGCTTCAACTTCGCCCAAGCGTGGCATTGACGGGGCAGTGCCCCGGCGTGTGACAGAAATACCAGCGACGGCACTGCCAAACACGGCGGCGGTTTCAGGGTTCTCGCCGCGTGCAATTGCGGCAGCAAAACCGCCGTTGAAAGCATCACCAGCGCCTGTTGTGTCAATCACTTTGCCAGCGTTGAAAATTGGAATGTGAATGGATTGCGTTTTGGAATGAAGCAAACTGCCTTGGCCACCCAAGGTGATCAGGGCACAGCCAACACCTTTGGCCAGCAAAACGTCAGCAGCTTTGCGGGCGGATGCAAGATCAGTCACCGCAACGCCCGTCAACATTGAAGCCTCGCTTTCATTGGGCGTGGCATAATCACAATAGGTATAAATCTCATCAGGCAATGCTGCCGCAGGGGCAGGGTTAAAAATGGTAACAACGCCCGCAGCTTTGGCCATTTTAAGCGCGTGAAGGCCAACGGCACTGGGCGTTTCAAGCTGTGTCATAAACACGGCTGAATTCTCAATCACATCTTTTGCATTGTCCACATCGCGCGTGGTGATCATGCCTGCGGCACCGGGCACAACGATGATGGCATTGTTGCCTGTTGCTTCTTCCAAGAAAATATAGGCGGCACCTGTGGATACGTTTTCATCTTGGGGAACGCGCGTTGCAATGCCTTCGCGGGCATACATGGCCAAGGCATTATCGCCAAACGCGTCTTTGCCCAGCCGTGAAATGAACGTTACTTTGGCGCCCGCGCGTGCAGCGGCTACGGACTGATTAGAGCCTTTGCCGCCCGGCCCCAAGGTAAATTGAGAACCAATCAAAGTTTCGCCAATCATGGGTTGGCGTGGCGCTGTAAATGCCAAATCCGCTGCATAAATGCCCAATATTGCAACGCCAGCTTTTGCCATGGTTTAAAACTTCTGATCGGGTGAAATGACACCCATTTTGAAAATGAAGCAGCCATAAAAACGCCGCTCATTGGTTTGGATAACCGCAAAAGCATTTTTGGCGCGTTCATAAAAGGCGAAGCGTTCAACGCCACCCAATTTGAATTTTCCATTTTCTGCATGGTCAATTTCAGCCTGCACGTCGGTGTGAACTGGCAAAAGCTCATCAGGCTTTCCCATAATTTCCATCCGTTCAGCCGGATGATCAACAAATGTATCAAGCGGAAACTGGCTGAGAACCGCGCGCACAGTTGTGGGTGCATCAGCATCAATGCGCAAAATTCGGCCAAAGGTGGTTTCAAGCGCTATGGCTTCCGCTGGAAAATTTGTGTCGGCGATCACCAAATCATTGCCATGGCCCATTTGGCGCAAGGCATAAAGCACATCAGCATTGAGCAGGGGGTGAATTGTTTTCAGCATTGCGGGCATTCCTCTTTTTCTGATGATTATCGCTGCTTTGCTATTTTGTCACGCGGCGTTGTTGGTCTAAGCTTATTTGTGCAACGGAATCAAAGGAACCAACCATGTTAATTTCAGCGATCAGTTCTGGTCAAAACGTACCTAAAGAAATCAACGTGATTGTTGAAGTTCCGGTGGGCGGAGAGCCCATTAAATATGAAATGGACAAGGAAGCTGGCACATTGGTGGTGGATCGCTTTCTTTATACGTCCATGCGCTATCCGGGCAATTATGGATTTATCCCCCACACGCTGTCTGGCGATGGCGATCCGGTGGATGTGTTGATTGCTAACCAGCGCGGCATTGTGCCAGGCGCTGTTGTTGCTTGCAGGCCAGTTGGCGTTTTAAAAATGCAAGATGAGGCAGGCGGAGATGAAAAGATCATCGCGGTGCCGGTTCCCCGCCTTACTCGGCGTTACGAGAATGTGCATAATTATCGTGATTTGCCAGACATCACCATCCAGCAAATTGAGCATTTCTTTTTGCATTATAAGGATTTGGAACCCGGCAAGTGGGTTAAAGTTTTGGGCTGGGGCAACGCCATTGAAGCCGAACAAATGATTATGGAAGGGCTTGAGCGGGCCAAACAAAAATAATTTACGGCGTTAACCATAGTTAACACTTTACTAACGACCTGTGCCAATGCAGGATGTCCTTCAAGATGTGGCGTCTTAATGGAATGGGTTTTGTCATGCGTAAGCTTGAAACAGCAGCACTGGGTGTGCTGGCCACTTTTGTATTTTCAATCAGTTCTGCGGAAGCGGCAACGTCGATGACATGCCGTGATTTTGCTTCAACGGCGGCAGACCAATGGGGCCAAGGTTATATTGAGCGCGCGGCTGATGCTGAAAAGCCTGGTCAAAACAAAATTGTGGTGATTGCTGGGGGGCAAAAATATTTCATGCCCAAGCGCCAGCCTGATGAATTGAATTTGCATCTGGTGGGCGTTGGTCAACGTGCCATTGAGCTAAACCATGTGTATCAAGAAGAACTGGCCCGCTGCCTTGGCGCAGAACGCATTGTGATTAACATCACCAAATAAAGTTTTCGGGCGTTTCTCAGCGTTCTGTTAATTTTAGCTCTATGCGGCGATTTTCAGATTTGGCTTCTTCGGTGTTGCCGGGTGCCAAAGGCTGGAATTCGCCAAAACCTGCGGCTACCAGATGATTGGGTGATACGCCTTGAGCCACCAGATATTTTACCACTGAAATTGCGCGGGCTGAAGACAATTCCCAATTTGAGGGAAAATTGGTTTTCTGCAAAATGGGGTCATTATCGGTGTGGCCATCCACACGCAAAACCCAAGGCAGGTCTGCCGGAATTTCCTTTTCCAATTGCTTGATGGCATCGGCCAATTTGGCCATTTCCGTTTGGCCAACATCGCTTAAGCCAGCGCCACCTTTTGGAAACAGAACTTCGGCTTGGAACACAAACCGATCACCCACCACCAGAATGTCTGATCGCTGTGACAAGATTTGACGCAAGCGGCCAAAAAATTCAGACCGATATTTCGAAAGCTCCTCAACCTTTTGGGCTAGGGCGGTGTTGAGGCGTTTCCCCAGATCAGCGATTTGCGTTTCTGATGCATGATTGCGGGATTCAGAAT
Organism: Aestuariivirga sp.; assembly: GCA_043778995.1. Classification (GTDB taxonomy): domain Bacteria; phylum Pseudomonadota; class Alphaproteobacteria; order Rhizobiales; family Aestuariivirgaceae; genus Aestuariivirga. The sequence continues at coordinate 5,069 of JAYWFC010000023.1, read as the reverse complement.
CATCCAACAGGCTGGAAATTTGTGCCAATTGGCGGCGCATGGCGGCGATTTGTTGGTTCAACAATTCAACCTGGGCTAAAGCTTCAGACGAAATTTTCTTTTCAGAATCAAGTGCAGTTTGCAGTCCTGTAATTGTGGTGCCCACCGCATTGCCCTTGCTGTTTTCAGCTTGCAGGCTTGCCAACAAATCGGCGGTCTTGGCTTTTTGGGCGTTCAAATCATCGGTCAAGGCCAGCAATTGCGCATTGGCATCGGCCTTTCCGGCTTTTTCCAGTGCCAATAATTGCGTCAGTTCAGCAATTTGCGATTTCAATTGGCCCAAAGCAGAATCTTGGCCAGAAATTTGGCGTGCCAGCAAAAACTGCGCAATCATAAAAACCGAAAGCAGAAAGGTAATCACCAACAGCAATTGCGCCATGGCATCCACAAAGCCCGGCCAATAGGGGGCTTCTTCGGTGCGCCTTCTGCGTGATAGCCCTGCCATTATTTACCCGCAGTGCGAATGAGCAAGCGTTGAATTTCGCTTTGCTGCACTTGCTGAGATTGAATCCACTGGCGCACCATTTTTTGTTCTTCGCGCATTTGCTGCACAAGATTGGCCACAGCATCAGCCAGTTGTTCTGTGGCGTTTTCATCCGTTGTGGTGAGAGGAGCGCTGCCGCGTGAATTTTCCAATTGGCTGCCGAATTTTTCGAAGGATCTTTGCAAGTTCTGCAAATCTATGCGCAAAAATGCGGGCATGGCACTGCTGTTGCCCTCGCCGGCTTGCACATCGGTGATGGTTGAAAGCCAGTCTTCCAAATTGTGATAAAACCGATTTTGCGCTTGAGACGCTTTCAAATCCAGAAAACCCAAGATCAATGATCCGGCAAGCCCAAACAGCGAAGACGAAAACGAAAGCCCCATGCCCGCCAAGGGTTTTTGCAAACCTGATTTTAATTCATCAAACACTTGGGCGGATTGAGAGGCTCCCACATCCAAGTTTTTAATGGCGTCGCCCACTGACGTAACGGTGGCCAGCAAACCCCAGAAGGTTCCTAGTAGACCTAAGAAAATCAACAAGCCCACAAGATAGCGTAACAGATCTCGCGATTCATCCAACCGTGATGCAAGCGAGTCTAACAACGAACGCATGGTTTGTGGTGACAGCACAGTTCGGCCTGATGCGTCAGACAGAAGGGAAGACATGGAAGCCAACAAAATGGGCGGATCTTCCACACTGCCTTGGCCCACCTTGAAGCTGTTCAGCCAGCGCACTTCGGGAAACAGCCGCCACACCATACGAAACGCATAAAGCGTTCCCAGCACCAAAACACCAACAATCAAGCCATTGAGAAAGGCATTGGCCATGAAGGCGTTTTTGATATTGGGAAACAGAACCGCAGCGATAATAGCCACAAGCAGTGTGAACACCACCATGTGCAGCAAATGAACCCGCGGCTGTTCAACCACAATCGCTTCTTGCGCCATATTCTGATTCCCGCCTTCTCAAAGCTTTCTGACAATGAATGTAGACGATTAAATGGCAGAGGGGGAGAGGGGAAGATTGGTTTTGGACCTATATGTTTCCATTACAGCAGATTGTTGCTCGATTAAGAAGGCCCGAATGGCCGCGTCACCTTCGAGCCCGATGGCCAGCGCATAAGCAGTAATGGCTTCTTGGTGTTTGTTCGCTCTGCTCAACAATGCTGCCCGCGCCGCATGATAGGGTTGATAGTTAGCCAGTTGCGTATTTTCGTCGAGATTGGGTAGCGCATCTAACCCCGCTTGCGGGTCTTTCACTTCAGCAAGTGCCAACGCCCGGTTAATCGCAACAACGGATGACTGGGTAATATTGTGCAAGGCGTTATACAGATCTAGAATTGCAGCCCAGTCCGTTTTGTCGCTGAAACGGCGTGATGTATGAACAGATTGAATAGCCGCTTCCAGCTGATAACGACCTATAACTTTCATGGCGCCCGCCTTGTGCAAAAGCAGTTCGGCTTCATTTAACATATCAATGTTCCAAAGCTGAGGATCTTGTTTGTTGAGCGGAACAAAATTCCCCGCATCGTTGCGCCTAGCATTTTTTCGGGATTGAAGAAAAAGCATCAAGGCCAGTAAGCCTAAAGCTTCTGGCTCATTGGGCAAAAGTTCTGTGACCACGCGACCGAGCCAAATGGCTTCTTCGGCCAGGTTGTTTTGCGAATTCATGGGGTCACTCCAGCCATTGGCATAGGCGGCGTAAACCGCTTCCAACACGACCTCTAAGCGACCACTTAATTCGGAAATATCGGGAATTCGGAAAGGAATTCCAGCAATTTTTATTTTATGTTTTGCCCGGGCTAATCTCTGCCCCATGGCTTCAGGTGTCACCAAAAACGCCGAGCCAATTTCCATTGCATTCAGGCCCAACACTGTTTGAAGTATAAGTGGAGAACGAATATTGGCATCGATCAACGGATGGGCGCAGGCAAACATAAGCCCTAAGCGTTCATCTGGAAAATCACTCAATTCGAGTGTTGATAACTCTTCTTGCAACAGCATCTGATGTTCTTGTGAAGCGGCACTCACCTGCGCGCTTCTCGCAGCATCAATTATTTTTCGCTTTGCGACAGCCATAAGCCAAGCTTGCGGATTTATTGGAACACCACTCACTGGCCAATCACGCAGTGCTGCCGCAAAAGCCTCAGACAATGCATCTTCAGCGGCAGCAACATCACGCGTATGCTTTGCTAAAAAAGCAACCAGTTTGCCATAACTCTCGCGTGCTACCCGTTGGGCAATATCACGTGCAAACTGGTTGCTTTCTGGCATTGTTCACATTGACCTGACCGGCCGCACTTCCATCGTTCCATGATGAGCGCCCGGACATTTTCCTGCCCAACTCACAGCGGCATCCAGATCAGCGACGTCAATCAGGTAATAGCCGCCGAGTTGTTCTTTGCTTTCTGCATAAGGCCCGTTCAAAACTGTTGTTTTTCCGTCTCGAATTTTAACGGTTGAAGAGGCCGATGTCGGGTGCAGCCGATTAGCGCCCACTAAAACTCCAGCGTTTTTTAGCGCTTCACCATAGGCCATATAGGCGGCCATGCCTTGTTCTTGCTGAGATTTTGACATTTGGTCCCAACCATTTTCATCGGCATGTATCAACAACATATATTGCATTTTTCTCTCCGTTTTAAATTGCGATCACCATGGTCGCTATAATGATGACGGATGAGAGTGTTCGATTTCGACAGAGATGGACTAAATATTTAGCGAATGATCAGCCTAAGCCCTTGTTAATCTCTTCCGTCATCTTCTTGGCATCACCAAACAGCATCAGCGTGTTGTCGCGCCAGAATAGGCTGTTGTCGATACCGGCATAGCCACTGCTCATGCCGCGCTTGATGAACATCACGGTTTTGGCTTTCCACACTTCAAGAACAGGCATGCCATAGATGGGTGATGTGGGGTCTTCTTTTGCGGCGGGGTTTGTCACGTCATTGGCGCCAATGACGAAAGCGATGTCTGCTTGAGCAAATTCACTGTTGATGTCTTCCAGCTCAAACACTTCATCATAGGGCACGTTGGCTTCCGCCAAGAGCACGTTCATGTGGCCGGGCATGCGCCCAGCAACAGGGTGAATGGCATATTTTACAGTAACGCCAGAGGCTTTCAAATGATCTGCCATTTCACGCAACGCATGTTGGGCTTGGGCCACGGCCATGCCATAGCCGGGAACAATGATCACAGATGAAGCATTTTTCATCATAAAGGCCGCATCTTCTGCGCTGCCTTGTTTGACGGGCTTGGCTTCTCCGCCAGCAGCGGGGCCAGCCGTTGCGCCACCAAAGCCACCGAGAATGACCGAGATGAAACTGCGGTTCATGCCTTTGCACATGATGTATGAAAGAATGGCACCGGATGAACCAACAAGTGCGCCAGTGATGATCAAGGCCGTGTTGGCAAGCGTGAAGCCAATGCCAGCGGCAGCCCAGCCAGAATAGGAATTCAACATCGACACAACAACCGGCATATCAGCGCCACCGATTGGAATGATGAGCAACAGACCTAAAGCAAGGCTGACAGCCACAATAAGCCAGAACACAATGGCAGTTGGACCAACGAAATAGAGATAGAAAAGCGCAAGCAACGCAACGCCCAATGAGATGTTAATGTTGTGGCGGCCTGCCAAAAGAATGGGCGCGCCAGACATGCGTCCATCAAGCTTCAAAAAGGCGATGACTGAACCTGTGAATGTTAAAGCGCCGATGGCAACGCCCAAGGCCATTTCGATGCGGCTTTCAGCGTGAATAACGCCGCCTGTGGCAATGCCAAAAGCATCTGGTGCATAAAACGCCGCGGCCGCAACAAACACAGCTGCTAGGCCAACGAGTGAGTGAAATGCCGCCACCAATTGGGGCATGGCTGTCATAGCAATGGTTCTAGCCAAATAAGCGCCAATGCCGCCGCCCAAGGCGATGCCGCCAATGATCAAAACCCATATGAGCGGATTGGTTGGCGCCGAAATAGCGAGTGTCGTCAAAATGGCAATCGTCATGCCCACAATGCCATAAGTGTTGCCACGGCGTGATGATGCGGGCGACGAAAGGCCACGAAGGGCCATGATAAACAGCGAGCCTGAAATTAAATAAAGGAATGCAGCGAGTGAAGCGTTCATCTCACTTTTCCTTCTTTTTATACATGGCAAGCATGCGGTTGGTGACAAGGAAGCCACCAAAGATATTTACTGATGCAAGCACCAAGGCAAGGAACCCGAAGATCATGGCAAGTGTGGAGCCAGAGGCAATGGCGCCTGCGCCAACCGCCAATAATGCGCCCACGACGATCACAGACGAGATGGCGTTGGTCACACTCATCAACGGTGTGTGAAGTGCGGGGGTTACATTCCACACCACGAAATAGCCGATGAACACGGCCAATACAAAGATTGAAAGCAGATAGACAAAAGGTTCAACACTGTGGACCATTTCCATTATTTATTTTCCTCAAACATTTTATGAACCAACTTGCCGCCTTGCGCGATCAACGTGCCTTTGATCAACTCATCATCAAAATTAATTGCCAAGTTGCCTTCCTTGTTG
>JAYWFC010000022.1:0-6984 GCA_043778995.1 Aestuariivirga sp. | reverse complement strand
CCAACCTGAAGTCTTCGGTGAAATTGCCTTTTCCCATGATCGTCTCCTTGCCTCATTTTAAGGGGGCAAAGTGTCTACAAATCTAGGGGCTATTCAGGGCTTATTTGAATCTGCATTCAATGCGGGTCTCAGATGGATTGAAGATGAGCCATACTCAAATAGACCTTTTGAATTTGCGTCAGCAACAGCGGGAATTGCCGAACTTTACGATTCTTCAGTTAGTCTCGCAGATCGAGGATTAAAAATTTCTTTGAAGAAAGGAAAACTCCTTGCAACAAAGTCTTTTGCTTTGGCTAGACAAGGTAAATTCGACTCTGCAATTTCAACACTTGCCTTAATTGATGCAAACGAAGAGATAGACTTACCTTTTTTCATACTTGCAAATTATGGCCTTATCTCGTTGCGTCAAGGAAAGTTTGTTGAGGGTGAGATCCTCTATCGTAAAGCTATCGAAGGATTCAAACGAAATAACAATACTTACGGACAACTCAGCGCATATGCCTACTTTGCCTATGAGGCCATCAACTGTATGCTCCCTAACTATAAGGAAATTTTTGCCGAGGCTGACGTTGCTATTTCAAATAATACAAAAGCCATTACTGCGAAATATGCATTAGAAAGTGCACGCCGGTTAATCTCAAAACGTTTGATTTAAGATCGTTCAGCCAACTCTTAACAAACCCATCACATCTCCGCCAACTTAATCCCCTTAATCGCTGCCGCCGCCTTCACTGTGTTGCTCAGCAAGCACGCAATCGTCATTGGCCCAACGCCACCGGGCACTGGGGTTATGCTGCCTGCCACTTTTTCGCAGGATGCAAAATCGCAATCTCCCACCAGCTTGTTCTTGCCGTCTCGCTCGATGCGGTTGATGCCCACATCGATCACGCAGGCGCCGGGTTTTAGCCAATCGCCTTTGACCATTTCGGGGCGGCCCACGGCGGCGATGACCAAATCTGCGCGGCGCACAATCGCGGGCAAATCCTTGCTGCGTGAATGTGCAATTGTCACCGTGCAATTTTCAGCCAGCAACAATTGCGCCACGGGCTTGCCCACAATGTTGCTGCGCCCGATGACCACGGCTTCCAAACCTTCAAGCGAACCCAGCGCGTGTTTGGCCAACATCACGCTGCCCACGGGCGTGCAGGCGGTCAAACATTCCTGCCCCGTTGATAAGCGGCCCACGTTGACCACGTGAAAACCATCCACATCCTTCGCAGGGTCTATCGTATTCAACACTTTGGCCGAGTCTATATGGTTGGGCACAGGCATTTGCACCAATATTCCGTGTACGGATGAATCCTCATTCAAGCGTTTCACCAGCGCCAGCAAATCAGCCTCTGATGTATCAGCCGGCAATTTATATTCCCAAGAGTTCATGCCCACTTCAACCGTTTGCTTGGCCTTGTTGGCCACATAAACTTTTGAAGCAGGGTCTTCCCCCACCAAAACCACAGCAAGGCCCGGGGTCAAGCCGTGATCTTTTTTGAGGGAAGCAACGGCAATCGCAATGCGGGCGCGAAGACTTTCTGCGAATGCTTTGCCGTCTATGATTTTGGCCATGGTGTATTTCCCGTTGTGTTGAGCCTTCCATAGCGAAACTTCACTGCCGCGCCATAGTTAAACTGCCACTTCGCATCATTTTTCGTCATTTAGGCGGATGGGCCATTGAGGAACGCTGCACCATTTGACAGGCCAAGTTACTTAGATCAGTATTATTTTTGGCCGGGGCCGATCAGGGTTGGGGAGATTTAACACATGCAATTCATTGCGGATGGGCGGCGCTTTGGTGCCTTGTTCTGCACTTTTATTTTGGCGAACATTTTGCTGATAATCGTGCCCAGCCCATTACAAGCAAGCCAGCCCACCGGCATTTGCAGAACCGACTATCTGAAATGGCAAAAGCAAGGTGGCTATGGCGCCTTCGCGTGGTCCAAACGCAGCGGGCGCTGCTCTTTCAACCATGACGGGGCATCGCTGGATGAGGTCAAAGCCAGCGTGATGAAAGATTGCGGCAAAAAAGATTGCGAGCTGATTGCCACGCTCGACACACCCTCAGATTCCGTTACGAAATGGAAGGATTGCATCAAAGACGAATCGAGCACTGCACTTGCTGCATGCCAGTGGCTCATTGATTCTCACAAAGAAAAACCCAGCGATCTGGCGGCTGACTACAACGCCATCGGTAACATCTACGATCTGCGCGGCAATGACGTATTGGCGATTGAATTTTACAACCGCGCCCTCAAGGTTGATAGCAAGCATTCATGGGCGCTGAGCAACATTGGCCATGTGTTCCACAGCCAAGGCGATTACGAAAAAGCCACGGAATATTTAAATAAGGCTGCCGCATTTTTTCACCCAAAAGGAAAATGTGATGCGCCAAAATGCGACTTCCGCGCGTTCAATAAAACCATGCTGGCGGAAATGAAATCTGAGCTCGACCGCATGAAAGGCAATGACTCACGCACGCTGTGCATTTATGCAACGTCAGTCAACGTGGATTCATGGAATAGCCAGAAAACTTTTGCGGCTTCAGAAGCAAGACGCCGCGGTTTAAGCGTGGGCGATTGCCGTGTTCTGATGGGCCGCGACCGCGAAGTGAACCTGTATGAAAGTTATGCGCCAGCAGGCGTTTGCAATGCCGCTCTGAATGCCAAAAGATCAGCGTTTGTTGAAGGTGACGGCGCTTCGGTGCGTGAAGCCAAGCGGCGCAAATATGATTTGGGTGATTGCCGCCTTATACTGGGGTTGCGCAAAAACCCGATCGATGAACCCGTTGCAGAAAAAGCCACAGCGCTGCTGAAACAACTGGAAGATTTTTCCACCAATGGCAAATCATTCGAGAATGTCATTGCCGTGGCCCGTGTGGTTTCTGATCTGAAAACGGCACTGGCCTCGGGCACAACGCAGGAAGTTGAGGTCAAGACGAGCGAGCTTGAAAAACTGACCAGCTTCGACAACAACTTTCAACATTTCGACAGCAATCTTGAAGCACAAAAAATTGATGCGCAAACGGCGGAACTTGTTGTAGCGCGCATTAAAATTCGAACGATGGATTTGTTTGCGAGAAGTTATATTACCCAACACATTACATCTGACAAAAACCAAAAACTTTTATCCATCGTTGAGCAAATGAAAGACACCCACGGCGCAAGCGGCAAAGACCTTGTAACGTTGGAAGATGATAACATGAAGTTATTTGCGGACGTTGGCCTGCAAGATGAATTGCAGAAGGTTATGGCCAATCCGGTGCAACATGCCGAAGACGCGATGAAGTTGATCTTTCAAGAAAAGCCAAAGGAAAGCGAATTGGTCTATCTTTCCCTTGGCAGCGACGATTGGAACGCGTTAGCCCGACAAAAGCGCGATATTCTGGCCACCGCCAACGATGACAAATCTTTCGGCTTGGAATTTGGTTCATTCGCAGATGAAGCAGAGGCTCTGTTGGCATTGCGCCGCGCCAAAGTGGCTTACGCGACCATTCCCAGTGTTGAGCCTTTTGCCGAAAAATCCGGCGCGATTGGCGCGGGCAAAGTTACGATTTACCTCGATACGAAACTGGCCGCGCCAGTTGCTGTTTCAACGTGCCTGTTGTTGAGCACTTACAGCGGCCAAGAATGCAAAATTGTGCAAAATCTCGTTGAGCCAAAAAAATAACTCGTACGAAATGCATCAAATATAAAAACGCCAGGGAACAAAATTTTGGCCCCGGCGTTGCTTCGATACTAAAAATGGGCGGAAGCTTTTAAAACAATCCATCAATCTGCCCGTGTGCATCCAACCCGATCACTTCGGCTGATGGCACGCGGGGAAGGCCAGGCATTGTCATGATATCACCGCACACAACCACGATGAATTCTGCACCAGCGCTAAGCCGAACTTCGCGGATGGGCACAACGTGGTTTGATGGTGCGCCTTTCATGTTCGGATCAGTCGTAAAGCTATATTGCGTTTTGGCCACGCAAATGGGGAACTTGCCATAGCCCGCGGCTTCATAGCCTTTGAGTTGATCACGAATGCTTTTATCGGCCACCACATCATCAGCACGATAAATCTCGCGCGCGATGGTGCGCACTTTTTCAAACAGCGGCATGTCATCGCCATAAATCGGTTTGAACTGGCTTCCATGTTCGGCAAGCTTGGCCACATGCTTGGCCAATTCTTCCGTGCCTTTTGAGCCTTCGGCCCAATGGGTGCATTTGAAGGCTTCAACGCCGTGGGTTTTGCAGAAATCTTTGATCACCTGAACTTCGGCTTCCGTATCGGCGATGAAGTGGTTGATGGCCACAGCAATGGGCACACCAAACTTTTTCAAATTTTCCAAATGGCGGCCAAGGTTGGCACAGCCTTTTTTCAAGGCTTCAATGTTTTCTTTTTTCAATTCTTCCTTGGCAACACCGCCATGCATTTTAAGCGCGCGAACAGTGGCCACGATGACAGCGGCAGCGGGGGTTAAACCAGCCTTGCGGCACTTGATGTCAAAGAATTTTTCAGCGCCCAAATCTGCGCCAAAGCCCGCTTCTGTCACCACAAAATCTGCCAGCTTCAACGCTGTCTGTGTGGCCATAACAGAGTTGCAACCATGGGCAATGTTGGCAAACGGGCCGCCATGCACAAAGGCCGGATTGTTTTCCAAAGTCTGCACCAGGTTTGGCTGCAACGCATCTTTCAGCAACACAACCATGGCGCCCGGCGCTTTTAAATCTTTGGCGAGAACTGGGGTTTTATCTTTCTTATAGGCCACAACAATTTGGCCAATGCGGCGTTCCAAATCTGCAATCGAAGTGGCAAGGCACAGAATGGCCATGATTTCGGAAGCAACCGTAATGTCAAAACCCGCTTCGCGTGGATAACCGTTGGCAACGCCACCCAATGAGCACACAATTTCACGAAGCGCGCGATCATTCATATCCATCACGCGGCGCCACACAACGCGGCGCGTATCAATGCCCAGCTCATTGCCCCAATAAATGTGATTGTCGATCAATGCGGAAAGCAAATTATGCGCCGCAGTGATGGCATGAAAATCACCGGTGAAATGCAGGTTGATATCTTCCATCGGCACAATCTGGGCATAACCGCCGCCTGCGGCACCACCCTTCATGCCAAAGCATGGCCCTAAGGACGGTTCACGCAAGGCCACGATGGCCTTTTTGCCAATTTTGTTCAGGCCATCGCCCAAGCCAACGGTGGTTGTGGTTTTGCCTTCGCCAGCAGGCGTTGGGTTAATGGCTGTAACCAAAATCAACTTGCCGTTTTTGCGGTCTTTCAATGTGTCGATATAGGAAAGCGTAACTTTGGCCTTGGTGTGGCCATAGGGAACAAGATCAGCCTCTGGGATGCCTAAGCCTTTGCCGATTTCCATGATCGGCTTCATTTTGGCAAGGCGAGCAATTTCAATATCAGATTTAACAGTCATGGCGTTTCCCTTTGGCTTTCTGCAGTGGTGAATTCTGTTCTAATCACAGAAATTCAGATGCGCCACAGCAAGAACGACCAACACCAAGCCATTTTACGTCAAAAGCTTTCACCACCCCAACTTATGCAGCAGGCACCGCCTGCATGATGCGGTGGGCTTCGCGGAAGGAAATCAACTTGGCGCTGGCTTCGTCCCAAAGGGAAAGGTTTACGCATTTAAAGCTTTGCCAAAGCGTAATACGGCCAACGCCCTTCAATTCCGGAAAATCTTTCAATACTTGCGGCAGACGATAAAACGGAATGCGGCTGGAAAGATGATGAAGGTGATGAATGCCGATATTGCATGTGAGCCACATTAAGGGCTTGGGCAGATCATAAAAGCTTGAACCGTGAAGGGCCGATTCCTCGTGCGTCCATTCTGGGGGCTTTGACCAATGGGTATCGTCAAATTGATGTTGCACATAAAACAGCCAAACGCCTGCTGCCGCAGCAAAAATCACCACAGGCAAATGCACCACCAGAAATGCCGGAACGCCGATCACATACATCAAGATCAAAGCCATCACCAAAATGCCCGCATTGGTGCCAAATACGCTGATCCACGAGGCGCGGCCATTTTTGAATGTGTCGAGGGGAAAACGCTGGGCGATTAAAAATACGTAAATCGGCCCCACGCCAAACAACACCAACGGGTTGCGATAAAGCCGATATTTTAAACGGCCCAAAAAGCTTAGCGCCTTATATTCTTCCAATGTGAGGGTTTCGATATCGCCAATGCCACGGCGTTCCAAGTTGCCAGAACCTAAATGATGGATGGCATGGGCATGACGCCAATAATCATAGGGTGTGAGCGTTAAAATACCAAGTGCGCGGCCCACCCAATCATTGGCATGTTTTGAAGAGAACATCGAAAGGTGGCCGCAATCGTGTTGCAGCGTGAACAGGCGCAGCATAAACGCCGCCGCTGGAACAGAAACCGCAAGCGAGGCAAAAACGCTGAATTGATAAACCCACCAACTCATAACCCAAAGCCCCAGAAAGGCGGCGCATGTCACAATAACTTCAAAAATTGCGCGTCTATCATCAGCCAGGCGATAAGGGGCCAGTTTTTTGGCCCAGTTCTTTGGTGCGTTCAAATCAGCAGACTCCCCGTAATTCATGGCACTATGGCATGATTCGATCTGGCCTTCCGGTCAAGTTAAATTTTGCGAAGCCAAATTGAGGTTTTTGAACAATGGGCTGCATCACCAGAAAGGTGCATGCCCTGCCAAGCACACTGCCAGATCTGTCGCATTTGCAGCATAATAAGCCGTTTCAGACTCCTCTTGAAATTATGCCAAAATTTGTATATGCAAAAAGCATCGAATTTCACCGGTTGGCGCGCGGCTCTGCACTTTGTTTTACGAAAGCGCCTTTGCTACTCCCTTCCAAAATTCGATGAACGGCTTGGCATGTCTTGTGCCTTGTCGTGTCTAACATTGCATCTAAGAAGGAAAAGTTATGCAAAAAGGCACCGTCAAATGGTTTAACACGCAAAAAGGCTATGGCTTTATTCAGCCTGAT
>JAYWFC010000021.1:0-18365 GCA_043778995.1 Aestuariivirga sp. | reverse complement strand
GGAAAACCATCCAACTGCATGTTGGCAACAGCGGCATATTCCGTCATCCCAACCTTGGCACCAAGAACGAATTTGCGAATGGCATTGGAGGAAAGCGTTGAAGCATATTCAAAACGCGCCAATTGCGCCGCTTCATTCTGAACACGCAGGCCAGATGTGGGGTGCATAAATATATGCGCGGCGTTTTCAACTGTTCCAAAATTTTTCAGCGCTTCTACGAGATAATGCGGTGTTTCAAACCACAGCGGGTTAAACACGCCCTGGTCTGTTTCAAAACCTTTCCAACCAGCAAGGCCAATGCGCATGCCTGGATTGAGGCCAGCGTTCAGAAGCAATTGATGCAAGGCCACATCTTTGTCGCGCGGTTGGCCCATCAAACTCAGTTGCTGCCACAGCACGCGATCAAAATTTCCCAGTGCCGTTTCGGCATAAGGAAAGCCTTCATTGCCCGCAAACAGCGTGGGCTTGCGGCCAGGCATCACCACATAAATTGTTTCTTCAAAACGTGGGTCATAACCCGTGGCCCAAAGGATATTGGCCACATGTTCTCGATCACCATAAATCACCAGCGCATCAAGATTGCGAAGCTGAAGCTTTGATAAAAGTGCTTCATGGCGCTTGGCATAAATTTCAGCAGAAAGCTGCGGCTCAGTTTTGGGTGCGCCAAAATCTGGCAAATCAAGCTTCACAAGTTTGGCCTTTGGCATCATGGAAAAACCCTCATCTGTCACCATAGAATCTGTTTGCGGCATCCATGGCAAGAACGCTATATTATTTTCATTTGGAGAACCACCATGAACGCACCCATCACCCCCCAGCCCGCAGGATCAAACAAAGCTTGGGTTGAACGCCGCGCCAAAGCTGTTTCGCGCGGCATTGGCATGGGCGCTGCAGTTATGGCGGCCAAGGCAGAAAATTCGGAAATTTGGGATATTGAAGGCAATCGCTATGTTGATTTTGGCGGCGGCATTGCCGTCGTCAACACCGGCCACCGTCACCCATTGGTGATGAAGCGGGTTTATGAACAGCTTGAAGCCTTCACTCACACCTGCGCCATGGTCATGCCCTATGCGCCCTTCATTGAAGTGTGTGAAAAGTTGAACGCTGTTGCGCCTATTTCGGGCGAGAAAAAATCAGCACTTGTCACCACAGGTGCTGAGGCCGTTGAAAACGCCATCAAGTTTGCACGTGCATATACAGGCCGCAGCGATGTGATTGCCTTTCATGGTGGCTTCCACGGGCGAACACTTTTGGGCATGGCGTTAACCGGCAAGGTTTTGCCTTATAAAGCCAAATTCGGCCCCATGCCTGCGGGCATTTGGCATGTGCCATTTCCCATCGAACACAAAGGCATTTCGGTTGAAGACACCATGCACGCCATTGAACTTTTGTTCAAAGCCGATGTGGAGCCCGCCCGCGTTGCCGCCATTATCATTGAGCCTGTGCAAGGCGAAGGCGGCTTTTATGTAGCGCCCAAAGAATTGATGCTGCGCTTGCGCAAGCTATGCGACGACCATGGCATTGTCTTGATCGCTGATGAAATTCAATCAGGTTTTGGTCGCACCGGAAAATTCTTCGCCATGGAACATTATGGCGTTGAACCTGATTTGATCACGTCTGCCAAATCTCTGGCAGGCGGCTTTCCCTTGGCCGCCGTTGTGGGCAAAGCCAAAATTATGGACGCACCAGACCCTGGTGGCATTGGCGGCACCTACGCAGGCAACGCCGTTGCCTGCGCCGCAGCCCTTGGTGTTTTTGAAGCGTTTGAAACGGAAAACTTGTTGGAAAAATCAATCAAGCAAGGCGAGACAATTATGAAGCGCCTTCATGCCATCAAAGCCCAAGGCAAAGGCATGCCCATTGGCGATGTGCGCGGCCTTGGTGCCATGTGTGCCTTTGACGTGGTGACAAAACACGACGGCCACGAACCAGACGCAGCAGGCACCAAAGCCTTGGTGGCCAAATGCATGGAACGCGGATTGTTGATCCTTTCCTGCGGCGTATACGCCAACACCATCCGCCTGCTCACCCCACTGACAGCCAGCGACATGGTGCTGAAAGAAGGCTTGGATATTCTGGAAGCCGCAATTATCGGGAATTAGCGCCTTGATATTGGCGCGTTTGGGAACTATCGCGCGGGCATGAGATTTTTGCCCCTGTTTTTTATTGCAATGGCACTGACCGTGCCCGCCTTGGCCTCGCCTTTAATCGAACCCCACATGCACATCAAACCATCACGCGAACGCAGTGGAAAAGTGGTGGCCTTAACCTTTGATGCTTGCACAGGCAAAGTGGATGAACGCATTTTGAGGGCGCTGATCGATAACAAAATACCTTCCACAATTTTTGTGACAGCGCGTTGGTTGAAGCGCAACCCGCAAGCCATTGCAGACATTAAAGCGCACCCTGAACTTTTTGAAATTGAAAACCACGGTGCCAAGCATGTGCCAGCGGTGGATGTGCCGATGGATGTTTTCGGCATTAAGGCGGCGGGCTCTCCGCAAGCTTTGAAAGACGAAGTGGAAAATGGTGCAGTTGCGGTAAAAACCACCTTTGGCTACAACCCCATTTGGTATCGGGGTGCAGCAGCGCAATACAATCAATCCGCCATCACTCTGATTACCAAAATGAATTTCAAATTGGCAGGTTTTTCATTGTCGGGCGATGGCGGTGCCAGCTTTTCCGAAGCGCGAGCAGCAAATACAATCAGCGCAGCAAAAAGCGGCGATGTGATCATCGCTCACATAAACCAACCCACAAAGCCAGCAGGCGCTGGCGTTGTTGAAGGGCTCCTGAAATTGCAATCACAAGGCTTTGTATTTTTGAAATTGAATGAAGCGTTTTAAATCAGCACGCGCCCGGGGTTTAAAATATTCTTGGGGTCAAACAGCGCTTTTAATCCGCGCATCATATCCATTTCCACCGCAGATTTAATCTTCACCAAATCAGCCGCCTTCAACCTGCCAACACCATGTTCAGCGCTGACAGAGCCTTTGCGTTTTAGAACTTCGGCGAACACAACCTCATTCATCGCGTGCCACTGCGCAAGATAGTGGGCCTTGTCCATGCCTACAGGTTGGCTAACGTTGAAGTGCATATTGCCATCACCCAAGTGCCCAAATGAACACACCCGCGCACCCGGCATGAATTTTTCAACCGCTACTGTCGCGGCAACAATAAATTCTGGCACCAGAGACACCGGCACAGAGACATCATGCTTGATGGAACCGCCTTCAAACTTCTGGCTTTCTGAAAGGCTTTCACGCATGTGCCAAAAGCTCAAGCGTTGGGTTTCAGATTGCGCCACCGCACCATCCGTCACAAAACCACGCTCTAACGCTTTTTCCAAACAGGTTTGCATGGCATCAGGCGCATCAGCAAACTCTGTCAACACATACCACGGCGAAGTGCCCGCCAGCGGGTTCACTGCCGCCATATGTTGAACCGCAAAGCCAACGCCAATGGCTGGCAACAATTCAAAGGCCACAACGCGATTGCCACTTTCCACTTTTGCTAAATTAAAAAGTTGCAAAGCAGCAGCGGGTGAAGGCACAGCACAAAACGCTGTAGCATACGATTTAGGTTTGGGAAAAAGCTTCAATGTGGCCGCCGTGATAATGCCCAGCGTTCCCTCAGCGCCAATGAAAATATCCTTGAGATCATAACCCGTGTTGTCTTTGCGCAAAGATTTAAGGCCATTCCAAATGCGCCCATCAGCCAACACAACCTGAAGCCCCAAACATAAATCACGCGCATTGCCATAAGCCACCACATTAAGCCCACCCGCATTGGTGGAAAGATTGCCGCCAATGCGGCATGAACCTTCCGATGCCAAGCTGAGTGGAAACAACCGATCCACCGCATCAGCCGCGGCTTGAACATTTTTTAAGATGGCACCTGCCTCAACCGTGATCGAATTATCAGCCGCATCAACATTGATAATCTTGGTCATCCGATCAAGCGACAACAGCACCTCTTGCCCTTGGGCAATTTGCCCGCCCACCAAGCCTGTGTTGCCAGACTGCGGCACGATTTTTGTGTTGGTTTCATGGGCGATTTTGAGGATCGCAGAAACTTCGGCAGTGTTGGCGGGCCGCAGCACAAGCGGCGATGACCCCTGCCACATATCGCGCCACTCTTTCATATAGGCGGCCATATCTGTTTGATTGGTGATGGCGTTTTTTTCGCCCACACTATCGACAAACCGCTGAATCAATGAGTGCTCCATTATCGAGGTGCCGCCGCGCGTTTAAGCCTGTCGTTAATGGCCTCGCCCAATCCATGCATCGGTATGGCGGCCACAGCAATCACAGAGGCAGAGGATTGATCAAGCTGATGCAGCATTGAAAACAGATTTGCCGCAGCTTCCACTACATCGCCTTCGCGCGATAAATTGAGCGCTGCATCCAGCGTGCCAAATCCTAAATGTGCCTCTCCGTCATGCCAACTCGTGGCATTTAATCTTATTTTTGCGCGCGGGGCATAATGGCTTTCAAGTTGGCCCGGCGCATGAAGTGGCCCTGCTTCTGCTGCCAGCAATTTTCGACCAAGTGCATCTTCAATCACATAACGCGCCAAGCCGCCCGCCCGCAATAAACGCGGGTGCTCATCCAGCAAACTGATGATGGTTGATTCAAGCCCCACAGCACATGGGCCGCCATCCAACACAAAATCAACCTTCCCCCCCAAACCATCACGCACATGTTGAGCTGTGGTCGGGCTGATGCGGCCTGATGGATTGGCCGAGGGCGCGACAAGTGGCAGACCCACCTTTTGAAAAAGCTCCAACGCCAGCGGATGAGCTGGAACGCGAAGGGCGATGGATGGCAATCCAGCCGAAGCCAGCAGAGAGACTTTACAATCAGCCCGGCGTGGCACAACCAGCGTTACCGGCCCGGGCCAAAACTTGTGCGCCAACATCAAAGCATCGCTAGAAAATTCACCCAGAGCCAAAGCGTCTGCCGCTGTGGCCACATGCACAATTAGCGGATTGAACGACGGCCTGCCCTTGGCCGCATAGATTTTAGCAACAGATAAATCATTCAAAGCATCAGCACCAAGGCCATAAACAGTTTCAGTCGGAAAGCCCACCAGCCCGCCACCTTGCAAAATTTTTGCTGCTTTCAAAATATCATTCATGCGCTGGACCTATAGCATCGCCCGCAATTTTCGGCTACCTGCTTTGGCCATGCCCACCATTGTATATTCTCACCCCGCATCCTTGGCCCACCAAACGCCTGATGGCCACCCTGAACGCATCGACCGCATTCGCACAGTGCATCAGGTAATCACATCGCCGTTGTTCAAATCTGTGGTTCACCGCGAAGCCCCTTTGGGCACGGCGGAACAAATTTTGCGTGTGCATAAGCAAGAACATTATCAACGCATTTTGGCAGCAGCCCCTGAAACCGGATTTGAATATTTGGATTCAGATACTGTCATGTCTCCGGGCTCGCTTGCCGCTGGCTTGCGGGCCGTGGGTGGGGCTTGTGCCGCCGTTGATGCCGTGATGGCAGGAGAAGCGCAGAACGCGTTTTTGGCCATGCGCCCGCCGGGCCATCATGCTGAACATAATCGCGCCATGGGCTTTTGCCTGTTTAATCATGCCGCGGCAGCAGCCCTTCATGCCCGCGCGAAACATGGCTTGCAACGCATTGCTGTCGTTGATTTTGATGTGCATCACGGCAACGGCACGCAAGATATTTTCTGGGCTGATAAAGATTTGTTTTATGGTTCCACTCACCAAATGCCCCTTTATCCGGGCACGGGTTCTCGCAGTGAAACAGGTGTGGGCAACATTTTCAATGCGCCACTAAAAGCCGGTGATGGCGGCATTGAATTTAAAGCCGCCATGAATGAAATTATTTTGCCAGCACTCAATTTGTTTGAGCCTGAACTGTTGATCATCTCTGCAGGCTTTGATGCCCATGTGAGAGACCCCTTGGGCAGCCTTGAATTGGAAGAAGAAGATTTCGCCTGGATTACTTTAAAGCTGATGGAAATTGCCCAAACCCATTGTGAAGGCAAAATTGTATCTGTTTTAGAAGGCGGTTATGATCTGCAAGGCTTGGCAGGCGGTGTTGGTGTGCATTTGCAAGCACTGATGCATGGTTCAGCAGTGATGGGCGAAGACGAAGAAGAGGAAGACGAAAATGACTGACGCGCCCGATATCACATCACTGAATTTTGAAAAAGCCTTGGCCCAGCTTGAAGAAATCGTAGCCAAGCTTGAATCTGGTAAGGTTGATTTGGAAGAATCTATCAAGATTTATGAACGTGGCGAAGCTTTGCGCAAACATTGCGAAGCAAAGTTGGCCGAAGCAGAGGCCCGCATTGAAAAAATTGTTCTTTCTCCCCAAGGCAAGCCTGTGGGCACAACCAAGTTGGACGTGGAGTGACAAAACTTCGCCTTGATGAAGCCTTGGTGGCGCGCGGGCTTTATGGCTCTCGTGCCCGCGCGCGTGATGCTGTGTTGCGCGGAACAATTTTGGTGAATGGCGAACCTGCGAGAAAGCCATCGCAGAACATTTATCCTGAAGCTGAATTGCGTGTGGCCGATGAAGCCCAAGCCTATGTTTCACGCGCCGCGATTAAATTGATCCACGCGCTTGATCATTTTAAATTTTCTGTTGAAGGCCAGCGCTGCTTGGATATTGGCGCATCAACCGGCGGCTTTACCCAAGTGTTGCTTGAGCGCGGTGCCATTCAAGTGATCGCTATCGAAGTGGGCCATGGCCAGATGGTGTTGGAAGATGAACGCATCATCCTGCACGAAGGCATGAACGCGCGTGATTTAACACGCGAAGAAGTGCCAGAAGATGTGTCCCTTGTGGTGGTGGATGTAAGTTTTATTCCGTTGCACATTGCCTTAATGCCAACACTGGATTTAGTGAAATCCGGTTCACATTTGGTGGCGCTGTTAAAGCCGCAATTTGAAGTGGGCCGCGAAGGCATTGGCAAAGGCGGCATGGTGAAAGACGAAGCCGCCCACGCCCGTGTGTGTGAAGAGGTAAGCGCCTTCATCACATCAAAAGGCTGGAAAGTATTGGGTGTCATCCCCTCGCCCATGGAAGGCGGGGATGGTAATGCCGAATTTCTAATTGCCGCACAAAAATAGAATCAGGGCAGCGTGCCTTGGGTTTTAAGGCGCTCAACAAAACCATCAAATGCGCCATAAGTTGCGCGTGCCAATGCCGCGCCCACGCTAACGCGGCGCACGCCGACTGATGCCATATCTGCCACTGAAAGCCCGGTTCCGGTTAGGTTAGCATTGACAGGTTTGTTGACAGATTGAACAATTTTACCAATCTCGGCCAAGGTTTTTAAACCGGGTGCATAAAGACAATCAGCCCCTGCATCACCATAGGCTTGAAGTCTCGTGATCACTTCATCCATGTTCAAGCTTTGCATTAAATAGGCTTCACATCGGCCCAAAAGTATGACGTTTTCACCCGATGCATCAATGGCTTGGCGGGCAGCTTTGATGCGTTGAACGGCAATGTCTAATGGATAAAACTTTTGCCCATCGCGATCTTCAATCGAAAGCCCGGCAACACCCGTGGCGATGCAGCGCGTGACATTTTTGGCAATGCCATCTGCTGTATCAGCAAAGCCCGCCTCAAAATCGGCGTTCACGGGCAAGTCCGTCACATTGACCAAAAAGCGCAAATGATCCAGCACTTGTTCAACACTCATTTCACCATCATCAAGCCCAAGCGCCCAGGCCGCCCCCGCACTGGTTGAAGCAACGGCCTTAAAACCCGCCTTGGCGCAGCGAATGGCCGAACCGCCATCCCACGGATTAGGAAGCACAAAACAGCCCTTCTCATGCAAGGCCCGAAATTGCGCACGGCGTTCAGCAAGTGATGGCATTTGGTGCTTCCTCAATAATTTGGCTCTGTCGCAATATCATTGCAAACCTATTCCTTACCCACTATACAGCCCCTATTCCAGACACTGTTATGTCAATCGCGCCTCGAAGCCCGCAATTTGGTTTCGAAAAGGAGAAAAGTCATGTCCGCACCACTGATGCCCAAAGCCACCGCCGTTTGGTTGGTTGAAAACACTGCTTTATCGTTCAAGCAAATCGCCGATCTTTGCGTGTTGCATGAACTTGAAGTGAAGGGCATTGCCGACGGCGATGTAGCCCAAGGCATCAAGGGCATGGACCCCGTAACCGCCGGCCAATTAACCCGCGAAGAAATTTCAAAGGGTGAAGCTGATCCATCACACACCTTGCGCCTTGTGGTTTCCAAAGTTGAAGTGAAGGTTAAACGCTCAACTGCTGGCCCGCGTTATACGCCCGTATCGCGCCGTGGCGACAGGCCAGACGCAATTATGTGGTTGTTGCGCTATCACCCAGAATTAACGGATGCAGCCTTGATGAAATTGGTGGGCACCACCAAACACACCATTGCTTCTGTGCGTGATCGTGAACATTGGAATGCATCCAATATCAAGCCGGTTGACCCTGTAACCCTAGGCCTGTGTTCGCAATTTGAGCTTGATCTTGCTGTGCAAAAAGCCGCAGCAAAAGGCGGCAAGAAAATCACGCCCGATGCAGCAGCACCGCGCACGCTTATTCCAGCAAGCGAAGTTTCAGGCACCACTGCTCATGCCGCAGCAGAAGCTGAACGCCAACGCGTGGCCGAAATTGAAACACCAACGCGCGCTGAAGATAAAAATTATGATGCCGATTCTGTGTTTGCAAAACTCAAAGGCATCAAGATTGAGGAAAAAGAATAATCATGCGTATTTTGGTATGTGGCGCTGAAGGCACTGTGGGCAAGGCCGCCATTTCTGGTCTTGCCAAGGGCCATGACATTATCAAAGCCGGCCGCAAATCTGGCGATGTGCAAGTTGATGTGAATGATGAAACATCGGTTCGCGCCATGTATCAAAAATTGGGCAAGGTTGATGCTGTTGTGGCCTGCACCGGGCATTCTTATTTTGGCCCGGTGAGCGGCATGACACCCACACAATTTATTGATGGCCTGAAAGACAAAGTAATGGGCCAAGTGAATTTGGTTTTGCTTGGAATGGACTTTGTGAATGACGGTGGCTCGTTCACGTTAACCAGTGGCATTCTTTCGCGAGACCCTATTCGCCAAGGGGCAAATGCTGCCGCGTGCGATGGAGCGTTGGATGCATTCGTGATTGGTGCAGCCATTGAAATGCCGCGCGGCCTTCGCATCAATGCGATAAGCCCCGGCCTTCTGGCCGCTGCTGCGCAAAAATATGATGGGTTTTTTCCCGGCCACGTGCCGGTTTCAAATGAGCGGATTGGCTTTGCCTTTGCCAAAAGCATTGAAGGCGCTGTGACAGGCCAAATTATCTGCGTGGATTAAGCCGGTTCGTTGTTGGCATCCGTCCACTCAAAGCTGCCATTTTCCAATTTGCAATAACAGCCTTGCGGCGTTGGCAAATGGCAAATGGCAGCGGGTGCCATATTCGTGACAAAACCAATCAAACAGCGGCCAATGGCACCATGGGCCACAATCAATGTGGGGCGGGTTATCGTGCTGAGAAAATCATCCACCCGCGCCACGCCATCTGCATAGCTTTCGCCACCTTGCGGGCGCCATTCGTAATGCGCCTCGGGATCTGCCGGATAAATCGGTGATGCTTTCAGCTCCCAAAACGGCTTGCCTTCCCACACACCAAAACCCAGTTCACGCACGCGCAGTTCGGTTCGTACAAAAGCTAAATCACGCGGTTGGGCTTCGGCAATAATTTTCATGGTTTGTTGTGCCCGCAATTGCGGCGACACCACAAAATCAAAATCTTTCAGTTCAGCTTGTTTTAATTTCAACGCTGCGGCCAAGGCTTGGGCTTGGGCCACGCCATTGGCGTTGAGTTCAGTATCATGCGTGCCTTGAATAAGGCTTTGCTTGTTCCAGTTGGTTTCGCCATGCCGCACAAAATAAAGCGTGGGCAGATTTCTATTCAGCACTGTTGGCAACACTCATATCAGGAGCATCTGGGTTCTTCATGCCAACAACATGATAGCCTGAATCAACATGGTGAATTTCGCCCGTAACACCACGCGAAAGATCAGACAGGAAATACATGCCTGCATCGCCCACTTCTTCAGTTGTCACAGTGCGGCGCAGAGGCGAATTATATTCATTCCATTTCAAAATATAACGGAAATCGCTAATGCCCGATGCGGCCAAGGTTTTGATGGGGCCTGCCGAAATTGCATTCACACGAATGTTTTTAACACCAAGATCAGCCGCCATATAACGCACCGAAGCTTCAAGCCCGGCCTTGGCAACGCCCATAACATTATAATGCGGCATCCATTTTTCAGCGCCATAATATGTAAGTGTAAGCAGAGAGCCGCCATTTGGCATCATTTTTTCAGCGCGTTGAGCCACGGCTGTGAAGCTGTACACACTGATAAACATGGTGTTGGTGAAGTTGGCGGCAGATGTATCAACATAACGGCCGCTCAATTCATTCTTGTCGGAAAAACCAATGGCATGGACAACAAAATCAATGGTGCCCCATTTTTCCTTGATGGCATCAAAGGTGGCATCAATCGAGGCCATGTCACTCACATCGCAGGGCAAAACCAGGGGTGAATTCACTTCAGCGGCCAAAGGTTCAACGCGTTTTTTAAGCGCGTCACCCTGATAGGTGAAGGCCAGTTCAGCGCCATGGTCTGCGCAAGATTTGGCAATGCCCCATGCGATGGAGCGGTTGTTGGCCACTCCCATGATGAGGCCGCGCTTGCCCGCCATAATCCCTGATTTTCCGCTCATTTTTATCCCACCATTCTGGGTTGGGCGCTTCTGCCCAACTGCTTGCTTGCGTAATGACATAGTTATGGGGTGAAATCAAAGGCCGCAGCGTTTGACAATCGGCTATCTGTTTTTATGTGTTCAAGTAGTTAATGAGCTGAAATCGAAAATAAGGAACGCCTCGTGCCAGCCATCGCTTGGAAAACGGCGATTGACCCGTTAAGTCTCACATGACAAACGCTGTCGGCTCTTGCCTGCAACAGTATTTAAGCCAAAAACAGGAGAGAAAAAATGAGTAAGTTACGCGTTGAAAGCTTCATGATTTCCGCTGATGGCTTTGGTGCAGCGCCTGAACAAAGCATGGAAAACCCGTTCGGCAAGGGTGGCATGGTGCTGCCACAATGGGCTTTTAAAACCAAAACTTTTCAAACCATGTTTGGCAAAACTGAAGGCAGCACTGGCATTGATGATCAATTCGCTGGGCGAGGTTTTGTCAACATCGGTGCCAATATCATGGGCCGCAATATGTTCGGGCCGCAACGTGGGCAGTGGGCTGATGAAAGCTGGAAAGGCTGGTGGGGGCCAAACCCGCCTTATCATTCGCCTGTGCTTGTGATGACGCATCATGCCAGACCATCGCTGACAATGGAGGGCGGAACAACATTTGATTTTGTAACAGGCTCACCCGCTGAAGTGTTGCACATAGCCAAAGCCAAGGCAGGCGGAAAAGACATTCGGTTGAATGGTGGTGTTGAGATTGTGCGCAGCTTCTTAAAAGCCGGATTGGTGGATTATTTGCACTTGGCCGTTTCCCCGGCACTTCTCGAGAATGGCGAAAATCTTTTAAAGGGCATAGACCTCGCGGGCCTAGGGTATCACAATATTGAAACCGTGCCTGGCGAAGGCGCACTTCATCTGGTGTATATCAAAAAACAATAGTGTCTGGACGGCATCACGCCATCAGCCCTATGATCATCTAAAATTAACATCAAGGAGGCGCGCTATGCTTACAACGATAATTGTTCTGGTCATCGCAATTCTGGCTTTTTTGTTTTATGTAAACAGCAGGCCAGCCAAGTTTTCAATGTCGCGCAGCATCACCATCAATGCGCCCGCCGAAAAAGTGTTTGCGCAAATCAATAGCTTCAAAAATTGGGCTGCTTGGTCGCCATGGGAAAAGATGGACCCTTCAATGCAGCGCAATTTTTCAGGCGCTGCTTCTGGCACGGGGGCGCATTATTCTTGGGTTGGCAATAAAAAAGTGGGTGAAGGTGCCATGGAAATCACCCGGTCAGTGCCATCCACCAATATGCAACTTGATTTGCATTTTATTAAACCGTTCAAGGCCGACAACGTAACAGAGTTTACCTTAGTGCCCGAAGGCAAGGCCACAACAGTGAAATGGGAAATGCGCGGCAATTTGAACCTGATGATGAAAGCCATGCATATAGTCATGGACATGGACAAAGTTGTGGGCAAAGATTTTGAAAGCGGGCTGGCGAATTTGAAAGCGATTGTAGAAAAATAATGGATTTAGAACGTTTGGCCGTAACCACCGCCCAGCAGGGATTTACTGAGAGAAATAACCCCTTTGAACTTTTTGCCGAATGGTTGAAGGACGCTGAAAAGTCTGAGCCCAATGACCCCAATGCCATGACTTTGGCAACGGTGGATGAAGAAGGCTTGCCCAATGCCCGTATGGTGTTGTTGAAAGATTTTGACGACAAAGGCTTTGTATTTTACACCAACTACGAAAGCCAGAAGGGCCAGGAAATTCAAGCCACAATGAAGGCGGCCTTGGTTTTTCATTGGAAAAGCCTGCGCCGCCAAGTGCGGGTTCGCGGTATT
Source organism: Aestuariivirga sp. (assembly GCA_043778995.1). Lineage (GTDB taxonomy): Bacteria > Pseudomonadota > Alphaproteobacteria > Rhizobiales > Aestuariivirgaceae > Aestuariivirga. The sequence continues at coordinate 5,772 of JAYWFC010000021.1, read as the reverse complement.
GTGGAAAAAGTAACGGCTGCTGAAGCTGATGCCTATTTCAATTCCCGCCCGCGTGACAGCCGCATCGGCGCTTGGGCTTCAGCGCAATCGCGCCCGCTTGAAGGCCGCTTTGCGTTGGAAACATCGGTTGCAATGTACGCCGCAAAATATGCCATCGGCACTGTGCCCCGCCCGCCCCATTGGTCGGGCTTTCGCATCATGCCCGTGGCCATAGAATTTTGGCATGACAGGCCGTTTCGCCTGCACGACCGTGTGGTGTTTCGGCGCGCAAAGCCTGTTGATGCATGGACAAAAGCAAAGCTTTATCCATGACTTCAAATTCAAAGTTCCGGCCTGAAACAATTGCAGCCCAAACCACGCGCCCGCTTGACCCAAGCACGGGCGCCGTGGTGCCGCCGATCTATCTTTCATCCACTTATGCACGCGATGAAAATTATCTGCCGCTGTTGAAAGAAAATTATGTGCGCAACGGCAGCCCCAATTTATGGCAGGCCGAAGAAACCATCGCCGCACTTGAAAAGGGTGAGGCGGCTTTGTTGTTTTCATCAGGCATGGCGGGCATAACAACGCTGTTTGAAACCATTCCACAAGGTGCGCATGTGGTTGCCCTTTCGGTGATGTATTATAACACGCGCGAATGGCTGCAACGCTTAGAGGCCAAGGGTCGCATAACGCTAAGCTTGATTGACCCCAATGAAGCGGGCGCACTTGAAGCCGCGTTAAAACCCAACACAGATCTGGTATGGATTGAAACACCGGTGAACCCAACCTGGGATGTGCTTGATATTGCCGCTTTTGCTAAGGCCGCTCACAAAGTGGGTGCAATCTTGGCGGTGGATGCAACAGCCACAGCGGCGGTGACAACCCGGCCGTTGGATTTGGGTGCTGACATTGTTTTTCATTCTGCCACCAAATATCTCAACGGCCATTCCGATATATTGGCCGGCGTGTTGATCACCCGCCATGTTGATGAACGCTGGAAAGAAATAAACTGGCTGCGCACCAAATCAAATTCGCCGCTTTCACCTTTTGAATGTTGGCTTTTGCAACGTGGCATGCGCACATTGTTTGTGCGTTTCAGGCAAGCTTCGGGCAATGCCTTGGCCATTGCGCGGCATTTTTCCAATCATCCAAAAATTGAACGTGTGCTTTATCCCGGTCTTGCCACCCACCAAGGCCACGCCGTTGCCAAAAAACAAATGCTGGATGGCTATGGCGGCATGATGAGCCTGCTCATCAAGGCAGATTTTGCGGGCGCGCAGAAGTTTTGCACAGCACTGAAAGTGTTTGCCGCGGCAACATCATTAGGCGGTGTTGAAAGCTTGGCCGAACATCGTAAAACTGTGGAAGGCCCAACCAGCACCTTGCCTGATAATCTTGTAAGACTTTCCATCGGCATCGAAAATGTGAATGATCTGATCGCCGATATTGAACAGGCGCTGGCGCAGGTTTGAAAAACTCAAACTTGCTTTCACATCGTTAAAATAATCTTGCCCATATGGCTGTGGCCGTCGATCAAGCGATGCGCATCTGCCGCTTTGGCCAAGGGGAACGTTTTATAAATCTGTGGCTTGCAACGCCCTTGTTCTAATACAGGCCACACTTTGGATTCGAGTTCACGCGCAATGATGGCCTTTTCAGCCACGCTGCGCGGCCGAAGTGTCGAACCCGTATAGGTTAGCCGCTTTAACATCAACGGCAAAAAATCAGCCCCTACGAGGGACGCTTCCTGAAAGGCAATTTGCACAATGCGCCCATGCATGGCGGCCACGGCAAGATTGCGCGCCACATAACTTCCACCAACCATATCCAAAGTAACATCGGCAGAAATGCCCCGCCCTTTCATCTCGGCCACAAAATCATGGGTTTTATAATTGATGACAAAATCAGCGCCCAAGCTTTCCACAAAACTTTGTTTCTCGGCATTGCCCACCGTGGTGATAACAACAGCGCCAAATTCTTTTGCCAATTGAATGGCGGTTGAACCAATGCCGCTGGAGCCACCGTGAACCAGAAAAGTTTCGCCAGCCTTCAATGCGCCGCGTTGAAACACATTGGTCCACACGGTGAAATAAGTCTCTGGAAGGCCAGCAGCTTCAATCACGCTCAACCCTGAAGGCACAGGCAGCGTGTTGTCTTCTGCCGCCACTGCATATTCTGCATAGCCCCCGCCAGGCACCAATGCGCAAACCGTGTCGCCAATCTTATAGCGCTTGCAACCCTCGCCCAAGGCCGCAACTTCGCCAGCAACTTCCAACCCCAAGACAGGCGAAGCGCCAGCCGGCGGTGGGTATCCCCCCTGTCTTTGCAGCACATCTGGTCGGTTAACGCCTGCTGCTGCAACTTTGATCAACACCTCATGGGAAGCGGGCGCAGGGCGCGCCATGCTTTTTGAAACCAGTCCCTCTGGCCCACCAAAGGCTTGAATGTCTATTGCGTGCATCTGGTTCATTTTCGGACTCTCTTGAGACTGCCATCAACCTGGTGCATCATCTTAACACAAAAGGAAACCTGCACCATGGACCCCGAAGACCTGCCCCGCCCTAAACTTAACATGGTTATCGGTGAAAATCTGGATGCAATATCAATTACCGAATTGGAACAGCGCATTGTTGGTTTAGACTCCGAGATTCATCGCATTCGGGCGGAAATTGCCAAAAAGCAGGCCAGCAAGGCGGCCGCCGCAAGTTTTTTCAAGATTTAGAGGCTTAATCATCCGCACCGTTAACCAATAAGTAATACTTAACGTTTACGTTCTGGTTCATCCCAGAGTTTCTGGGTTTCTCCGAGTGGTCTTTCCACTCTGTTTGACGCCTCCCTGTTAAAAACTCAAAGCCGCGGATTTCGCGGCTTTTTTTTGGCACCGTTCTTGCTCCTATCATAACCGAACACCCCTTCTTGACGAGGCAGCCGATGCGGGCCATGATGAATTGGGGATAATTTAAGTAAGTTGAGTAAGGGGCTGTTAAACATGCGGAATGCCATTTTGAATTCAGGCACAATCGATTTTTTGGCGAAATTCACGGACTCTGATCAATTTGAAAAGACCTTCAAAGAAGGCATGGGGCTGGTTGAAGAGACTGCCAATTATCTTGATGGCGACGGCCGCATTGACGCGCGCGTTCTCGACCGCGTTGGCGCTGTGGCTTACGCAACCGAAAGCATGCGCCTGACCACACGGCTGATGCAAATGGCATCTTGGTTGTTGCTTCAACGCGCCATTGGCTCGGGTGAGTTAAATACTCAAGAAGCCAGCCGCGAAAAACACCGCATCAATCTTGCCGAAATTGGCCGTGGCCATGATTTAAAGGGCGGCGAACAGCTTCCTGAAGGACTGAAAACTTTGGTCGATCGGTCTTTACGTTTGCTTGAACGCATCAAAACATTGGATTCGATGTTAAACCGCGTTCAGCCCGCCAATTCCGATGAAGCCACAAGCCCCGTAAATGCACAAATCAACATGTTAAAGCGAGCTTTTAAAGCAGGCTAAAAATTGCCGAACACATTTCCAATATTCAAAGACATCGCGGCAAGGCAAAATCCTTCCGCGATTTTTATTTCAGCCGATGATGGCAGAGAATTTTCATTTGCCACATTCTGGAAACTGGCGGGCCAAATTGCCGCGGTCTTAAGCGCAAGCGGGGCAATACCCGGTGATCGCATTGCCGTTCAGGTTGAAAAATCCATTGAAGCCGTTGCACTGTTTTATGCCTGCGTGCGCGGCGGCTTTATTTTTCTGCCACTGAACACTGCCTACACACCCAGCGAGGTGGCCTATTTTGTGGAAGATGCGCAACCATCGGTTTTTATTTCAGATCCTGCAAGGCCCGCACCAACAGGCCCTATCCATTTGACGCTGGATGACCAAGGCGGTGGCAGTTTGATGGAGAATGTCGCAAAACAATCTGATGTCTACAGTGATCAGCCTACGGATGAAAATACGCTCTGCGCCATTCTTTATACGTCAGGCACCACGGGCAAATCCAAAGGTGCCATGCTCAGCCAAGGCAATTTAATTTCCAATGCACAAAGCTTGGTTGAAGAATGGCGTTTCACAGCGTCTGATGTGTTGATCCACGCCCTTCCGGTCTATCATACGCATGGTCTGTTCGTAGCCACCAACACCATGTTTATTGCTGGTGGGAAAATGTTGTTTCGGCGCAAGTTTGATGTGGCTGATGTATTAAATCTTTTGCCAAAAGCCACAGCGCTGATGGGCGTTCCAACTTTTTATACGAGGCTTTTGCAACGTCCAGAACTGAACAGAGAAATCTGTTCCAACATCAGGTTTTTCATTTCAGGCTCAGCACCCTTACTTGCTGAAACCCACCGCAATTTTTTAACCCGCACAAGCCACGCCATTCTTGAACGCTATGGCATGACAGAAACCAACATGAACACATCGAACCCTTATGTGGGCCAACGCAAGGCGGGCACGGTAGGCAAGGCCTTGCCCGGTGTTTCTGTGCGTATTGAAAACGGCACGATTGAAGTAAAAGGCCCCAATGTATTTAAGGGCTATTGGCGAAATGAAGAAAAAACCAAAGCGTCTTTCACCACAGATGGCTATTTCATCACGGGTGACCTTGGCCATTTTGATGACGACGGTTATCTTGTCATCTCTGGCCGCGGCAGTGACCTCATCATCACCGGCGGCTTTAATGTTTACCCCAAAGAAATTGAAGATGTGATTGACGCACTGCCCGGCGTGTTAGAATCTGCTGTGATAGGCATGCCCCATGCAGATTTTGGTGAAGCCGTAACCGCCATCATAGTGCCGCGAGATGGCGCAACGCTTGATGCAAATCAAATCGCGGCAGAATTGAAAACCAAACTGGCAGCATTTAAAAATCCTAAAACCATTCACATCGTCGAAGCACTTCCACGCAATGCTATGAGCAAAGTGCAAAAGAAACTGTTGCGTGAAACCTATGGAGCAAGAGCCGCCAAATCTTCAAAAACATAAAAGGCGTTGGGCAATTCAAATTCATCCCATTGATAGGTGCCAAGTTTCACCAACCTTGCACCAAGTGCTTCATAAAAATGCCGCGCTGATACGTTTTCTGTCAGCACACTGAGAGAAAGCGAATGACCACCTTGGTCTATCCATTGCTTCGCGGCCATTGCTATCAAACGCGAGCCAATGCCTTGACGGTAGTGTGTGGCACGCAAATAAATGGCGGCGATGTGCCCATCTTCACCTTCAAAATTTGGCTCTTTTGAACTTCCAACAATAATAAAACCAACAGCCGTTTCACCCTCGTAGGCAGCAAAAACGGCGCGTCTTGGATCAGCCAAAGCCTCTTGCCAAATGGGAAGCCGCGTTGACGCTGTGGATTTTTCCATCAACGCAACCGGCACGATGTCAACATAGCATTCACGCCAACAGGCAATGTGAAGTGCCGCCATCACCGCTGCTTCATCAGGCAAAGGGCGGCGATAGGCAATCATCACAAGGTTTCAAGTTCGTCAATCAAACCCGAAATTACGCTCAAACCCTTTTGCCAGAACTGTGGGTCGGTTGCATCAAGACCAAAAGGTTTCAACAATTCGGAATGGTGCTTGGTGCCACCAGCTTTCAGCATATCGAAATATTTGGCCTGAAAGCCAGCCTCACTTTCACGGTAACGCGCATAGAGCGAATTCACCAAACAATCACCAAAGGCATAGGCATAAACATAAAACGGTGAATGAATGAAATGCGGAATGTAAGTCCAGAAGGTTTCATAGCCCGCCCCAAATTCAATCGAGTCGCCCAAGCTTTCGTGTTGC
>JAYWFC010000020.1:0-41395 GCA_043778995.1 Aestuariivirga sp. | reverse complement strand
AGGCCTCGATTATTAAGGCCTCGATTATTGAGGGATGGCGACCTGTGAGTGACGGTAACAAAAATTTGGTACTTTTAGGCGGCGATAATCCAACGACTTGGATTGTCTATAATGAACTTGTGAGCCAATTTGGGCTTTTTCCGATCATTATTGAAAAATCTCTCTCCCGCTCCACATTGATCAAAAACCGCATCAAGAAACTTGGTTTGTCCCGCGTTCTGGGCCAAATCGGCTTTGCTGCAGTTGTGAGACCGATTTTGTTTTGGCGTGACAGAGACCGCATCGCATTCTTAAGACGCAAATATGGAATGGAACAAACGCCTCCGGTCAGCTCTGTTATTCATCATGTGAGTAATGTGAATGATGCCTCATGCCATGAATTGATGATGGCGCTGAGGCCTGACATTGTGATTGTGAATGGCACGCGCATTTTGAGCAAAAATACGCTTGCCAAAATTAAAGCTCCCATCATCAACACCCATCAAGGCATAACGCCTGGCTATCGCGGCGCACATGGCGCCTATTGGGCCATGGTGCAAAACGATAAATCCAATTGCGGTGTTACGGTTCATCTGGTTGATGAGGGGATTGATACTGGCAATATTATCGCTCAGGCCATCATTGAACCTGAAAAAGAAGATAGCTTTGTGACCTATTCATTTTTGCAAACTGCAGCGGCGCTTAATTTATTGGTGGAAGCCATTCGAAAAATTAGGGCGGGCAACATTCAAACCGTTCCAATTTCTGGCCCATCTGCGGTTTGGTATCATCCCGGGATGTTTGAATATATTGGTAACGCGTTGCGGGGCGTTCGCTAATCCGCCTTGAACGGCCACGTTTTTGCGTTTAGCTGTTGGACATAACCCCGCAAGGAGCCAATTTGCTTAAACACCCTTCCAACTCGGCGCAGATGGACAATCCAGCATTCAGGCTTGCAGCACTTGATTCAGATTTTCTGCTTGGCGATTCAACACGCGGCATTCGCTTTCAACTTGAATATATGAAGGCCGAAGAAAGTTTGCGGCGTCAGAATATTGAAAGCACTGTCGTGGTGTTTGGCTCGGCCCGCGTAAGAGAAGGCGATGGCAATGGCTGGTATGAAAACGCCCGTGCCTTTGCCAAGCTTTGTTCAAATGTGGGTGGTGCGAAACTTAATCACCAAGGGCCACGCATGAATGTGATCGCCACAGGCGGTGGGCCTGGCATTATGGAAGCGGCAAACCGGGGCGCATATGATGCCGGTGCATTGAACATTGGCTATAATATAACCCTGCCGATGGAGCAGGAACCCAATCCATATTCTTCGCCTGAACTGACGTTTCGATTTCATTATTTTGCTATGCGCAAAATGCATTTTGCAATGCGTGCGGCGGGCCTTGTGGTTTTTCCGGGTGGATTTGGCACCCTTGATGAATTGTTTGAACTTTTAACATTGCGCCAAACCGGCAAGATGACCAAGGCTTTGCCGGTGATTTTGTTTAATTCAAAATTTTGGAATTCAGCCATTAATTTCGAACATTTTGCGGCAGAAAAATTGATCAAACCAAAAGACTTAGAACTCTTCACCTTTGCTGATACGCCTCAACAAGCATGGGATGCTTTGGTGGCGCGTGGATTGCACGTTCCGGAGATTACAGCATGAGCATTGTTTTAAAATTTCATGGCGCGGCCCGCACGGTTACAGGCTCTTGCTATTTGATTGAAACCGAACAGGCCAAATTGTTGGTGGATTGTGGCATGTTCCAAGGTTCAAAAACCATGGATCAATTAAACCATAGGCCGTTTCCATTTGAACCGGAAAGCCTTGATGCCATGTTGCTGACGCACGCGCATATTGATCATACGGGCGTTATTCCAAAACTGACGAAGCATGGTTTCAAGGGTAAAATTCATTGCACCAGCGGCACTGTGGATTTGTGTTCACTGATGTTGCCTGATTCAGGCTTCATTCAAGATATGGAAGTCAAACAACTTAACAAGCGCAATGAACGCAAAGGCATTCCTGCAGTAGAGCCGATTTATACCGTTGAAGATGCTATGGCCAGTCTCGACCATTTTTCAACGGTTGAATTTGAAACCTGGTTCAGCCCTGTCAAAGGCATTCGTGCGCGCTATTGGAATGCTGGTCATTTGTTGGGTTCAGCATCCATTGAAATTGAAATTGAACAGCAGGGCCAAAAGCCAACGCGGCTTTTGTTTTCAGGCGATATTGGACCCGACAATAAAATGTTGGAACGTGATCCCGTAAGCCCCACCACATGGGATTATGTAATTTGCGAATCAACCTATGGCGGCACCGATCGCTTTGAGCGCACACCAGAAAAACGCCGCGAACTTTTGGCGACGGAACTCAATGCCGCTGCAAAGCGCGGTGGTGCTTTGCTCATCCCATCTTTTGCTGTTGAACGCACCCAAGAGGTTTTGACCGATATCATCTATCTGATGGACAACAAGCTTGCCCCCTCTGCCACGATTTTTATCGATTCACCCTTGGCCAACAAAGCCTCGGCAGTGTTTCGCAAACACGCTGGTGAATTGCAAAATGGTGATGCCTTGATGCATGCCTTTACTTCACCCCTGGTGCACGCCACTGAAACTGTGGACGACAGTAAAGCTATCAATTTATTCAAGGGATTTTATATTGTAATTGCTGCATCTGGCATGTGTGAGGCTGGTCGCATTCGCCACCATTTGCGCAACCATCTGTTTCAAGCATCCACCACAGTCATGTTGGTTGGGTTTCAAGCCACAGGATCTTTAGGTGCGCAATTGCAAGCTGGCCAAAAAATGGTGCGCATTATGGGTGAAGATATTCAAGTGGCGGCGGCCATTCGTACGGTTGGTGATTATTCAGGCCATGCCGATGGGCCAGAGCTTGAACAGTGGATTGAAAAGCGCCTGCCCATTTTGAAAACACTGTTTTTAACCCATGGTGAAAGTGATCGGCAATTGGCCATGGTTGCTGATATCCAAGACAAACTGGTTCCAGCAGATCGCATCATCAGGCCAGCACTTGATGAGGCTTATGATCTTTCTGGCCAAACGGCGGTGTTGCTGCCCAACCTGAGTGTGCCGCGTGTTGAGCATGCGGTTGTGGCAAAACCAGATTGGAACAATGAAACGCAAGCGGTTTTGAATGATTTGCAAGACACTTTAAAAAGCGCCGCCACAGATAAAGACAGATCGGTTATTCTGCGCCGTGTGAAGCGCGCTCTTCAAGGCGATGAAGCGCCAAGCCTTCCAGCAGATCGATCACGCCGCAGGCCTTATCGCGCCCGCGGGCCTGATGAAGGTTAACTCTCGTGGATAAAAGTTGAAACCAAGCTTGGCAATTCGCCCATGGTTTCAAACACAGCTTCAGCGCCAATATCTTTTAATTTTTCGGCATGGGCTGCATGGTCTTCATGGGTGCCGGTGAAACCTAATGTCCAACAGCCGGCATCAACGGCGGCGGTTACGCCAGTGATCGAATCTTCAACGACCAAACAATCTTCTGGGCGCACCTTGGCGTTTTTTGCAGCAAACAAAAACACATCTGGATCAGGCTTGCCTTTGGGCACATCTTCATAGGTTACGATTTGATCTTTAAAGTGATGCAGAAGACCCGTGATTTGCAGCGCAAGCTTCACGCGTTCTTTAGGGCCGTTGGACGCAATGCTCATCGAAAGGCCCATGCCTTTAATGCTGTCCAAGGCATCACGCACGCCGCGCACCACCTTTAATTCGCGGTGATAAAGATCATTGATGATGCGATTTTTTTCCAACGTCAATTCAGGTGGAAATTCAACGCCGCGTTCTTTGCTTAAACGTTGCATCATGTCATCAAAGGTTGTGCCAACAAAGCGTTTTGTAAGGTCTTGAGGTGAAATAACAATGCCATATTTTGCCAATACTTCAGCATCAGCCCGCATCGACAGGGGTTCACTGTCGACCAAGACGCCGTCACAATCGAATATGATATGGGTTATGCTCACGCCCCCAAATGCCTGAATTCTTTGATCACTTCAATATAGACTTCACGTTTAAACGGAATAATTAAATCCAGCATCTCATCCATCTTGGCCCAGCGCCATTGATCAAATTCTTGCTTATGGCCTTGCACTTTGAGTGCAATGTCAGCGTCTTTACCATCAAAACGCAAGGCAAACCAAATTTGCTTTTGGCCGCGATATTTGCCGTTCCACGATTTTCCAATCAAATGTTCGGGCAGATCATAGTGATACCAGTCTTTCGACCGTGCCACCACAGTTGCGGCTTTAATTCCGGTTTCTTCATAAAGTTCACGCAAGGCGGCAGCTTCAATGTCTTCGCCCTCGTCAATTCCGCCTTGGGGCATTTGCCACCATTTGCCGACGCCATCGTCGTTTTGCTTTTCAAAGCGTCGACCAATCCACACAAGACCTTCAGAGTTAAACAGCATGATGCCCACACAGGGGCGATAGGCGGTGATAGCGGCGTGGTTCATTAGCCTAGCCTGCCTTTAAAGGCTGCTGAGGCGGGAACAATAATCACGCCACGGGTTTGGGCATCTTTAATCCAATCGCGCACGGCGTCGATTGTAACATCAAGGCCTGAGCCCGTGCCAATGGCAACGCCGCCATGTTGGGCCTGTTCTTCCAATGCGTTTAATGCGGCGGTGATAGATGCTACATCGGGGTTCACGTCAATCACGCCTTGGCCATGACGCACGGGCAGATTTAACGTGCCTGCCACTTGGTCTGTGGCTGACAGGGGCAGCGAGCCATCTTCAAAAAAGCTTAGGCCACGCCGTTTTAATTCAATCAGCAATGATTTGATGGCAGGGGGGGCTGATAAAAATCGCCCGCCCATATAATTGATAACGCCGGAATAGCCTTGAAAGCGGCTCATGTGCCAATGCAGTGCTTCTTCATTGGTGGCTTGATCTGCATCAGCCAATAAGGTTTTGGGGCCGGGATTTGTGGCGGGAAAGCCCACGGGTTCCAATGGCAATTGCAATAAAATTTCGTGGCCGTTTTGGCGGGCATTATCCACTTGCGCCTGAAGCGCATTGCCATAGGGCGCAAAGGCAAAGGTTACTTCGCCCGGCAAATCGCTGATGGCGCGCCTCGTTAGTTTTTCATTCAAACCCATGCCGCCCAGAATAATCACAATTTTAGGGGCGTCAGAATGGATGCTGTTCATAGCCACGGGTTTTGCATAAATATCAGAAGGCTTTTTTCCGCCAACCGCAATATGGGGCAGCGGGCCTGCGGGTGAATCTTCGGTAATGGCCGCAACTGGCGCCTTGATCAAAGACTGGCGTGAATCGCTGAAGATGGTGACGTAATTATCAAGCTTTGTTACTTTTTGCGGCTTCGGCTGAGGGGCAGCATCAGTTGCTGCGGTTTCAATATCTGCCAGATCAGGCGTTGGCACTTCTATCGTGGGTTCAACCTTGGCCGTTTGAATTTTTTCAAGGGGTGGAATTTGCAACGATACAACGGGTTCGCCCGCAAACGGCATGGGCTGCTTTAAAAGCCAGCCGCCGCCACAGGCAAAGCCCAGCAGAACAATAGCATAGCCTGTGACAATGGCCGATGGCCTTGCCTGCCAAAGCCTTGTGGCCAGACTGCGCTTTTGCAGCGGCTGTTTTAATTCATCTCGTGCCATGGTTCTCAATTCGAATCGAGGTTCACTCTGGGGCTTTAAGCGTTAATTCTCCATTAACCATGGCGTTTTTGAGATGCGCGTTTTATGCTGCAAAAAAAATGGGAGAACGAGATGAGCGGAAGACTAAAAGGCAAAACGGCAGTTGTGACATCAGCAGGCCAAGGCATTGGCCGCGCAAGCGCCTTGGCCATGGCAAATGAGGGTGCTACCGTCTGGGCTAGCGATATTCGCGAAGATCTCTTAGCCACGATGAAAACTGAACACAGCAACATCAAAACCTTGGTTCTGGACGTTTTAAAGCCGGAGGCCATTGTGGCCGCAGCGGCACAAACCGGAACACCTGATATTCTATTTAACTGCTCTGGCTTTGTGCATCATGGAACCATTCTGGAAGTGGATGAAGCGGCGTGGGATTTTTCATTCAACCTGAACACGCGGGCACACTTTCGCATGATGAAAGCCTATCTGCCAGGTATGTTGGAAAAAGCCCAAGGCAGCATTATCAACATGGCGTCTGTTGCCTCTTCCATCAAGGGTGCGCCCAATCGGTTTGTGTATGGCGCAACCAAAGCCGCCGTCATTGGTATGACCAAAGCCGTTGCGGCTGATTATGTCACCAAAGGCATTCGGGTCAACGCCATTTGCCCCGGCACTGTAGAGACCCCTTCGCTTTATGACCGGATGCGGGCGCAAGGTGATTTTGAAAAAGCCAAGGCTGCCTTTATTTCGCGCCAACCGATGGGACGTTTGGCGCAAGCTGATGAAATTGCTTCTCTGGTGGTTTATCTGGCCAGCAACGAAAGCGCCTTCATTACCGGGCAGGCCTTTATCATTGATGGGGGCTGGTCTCTCTAATTTGTAACGTCATAATTTGTAACGACGGAATGGCTGTGAACACTCGTCTTGTTAACATGCAGGCCAACTGTGGCCTTCTTTATTCGTTAACATGGAGTTTTCAATGTTTAAACGCATTCTTCTGGGCGCTACAGCTTTGGCTGTTCTCGCCGGTGTTGCCTTGGCTGATACAACTGCAACCAACACCCAAACACCGCCAGCCCCTGACCAAGGGCAGATGCAGCCAGACCAACAGGCTTCTCAAGATGGCCCGCCACCAGACGATTCAGGCTGGGGCAATTGGTGGCGTCATGGCAATCGCCATGGTGGACATGGCGACCATGGTGGTCGCGGCATGCGCGGCCCCGGCATGGGTGGTCCTGGCATGGATGGCCCGCCACCCATGATGGCAGGTTCTGGCTTCAAACTGCACTTGGGCAAAGATATTGACGTTGGCATTATGTGCGGCGCAACGCCTTTCAAAGATTGCATCGCTGCAGCCCAGCCATTGATTGACGCTGCAAAAGCCACGGCAGCAAACCAAGCCCCGACAAAGACACCTTAATCGCCTTTGTCTTTTCCGGCAACGCCCTTGCATACTTCACCGGAGCTTGGGCGTTGTCTTTCATGTTTGCAACGTGACATCGCAACCGAAGAGTGTTTTAGTAACGCACTTTTTAAGAGTGCGCGATGGCAGATTTTGATATTCTTTTCAGGTTGTTTTTGGCTTTGGTTTTAGGCGGCGCCATTGGCTTTGAGCGGCGCTGGCGCGGCCATGAAGCGGGCCCCCACACCAATGCCTTGGTGGCCATGGGTTCAGCATTTTTTATCGTCGTTGGTGTGCAACTTGGCGGCGATGCATCAGCGCGGGTTTTAGCACAGGTGGCCACGGGCATTGGCTTTTTGGCAGGTGGTGTAATTTTGCGTGAAGGTTTTCGCGTGCGCGGGCTAAACACGGCGGCCACCATTTGGTGCGTCGCGGCCCTTGGCTGTTTTATTGGCTTTGGGCACCTCACCTTGGCTGGTGAGGTGACTGTTCTTTTCATTTTGGCCAACAGCCTGTTTCATTTTCTTGAACATAATTTTAAACGCATGAATTATATTGATGAGGACGACACCAAATGACGGTTCCAAAATGACTGTGCAAAGTGTTCTGGTCAAATCCTTACGGCCCACACAAATTGCAGTTGGCTATAAACTTGTCAAAGCCAAGCGCAAAGGTTTGCAGGCCCGCGAAAAAAAGCCCCAAGAGCTGGTTGATTTTATTTTGGCAAATCCCATCCGCGCTGTGGTTGGGCCGGCCAACCAGATTTATGTGGTTGATCATCATCACCTGGCCCATGCGCTTATGGATGAAGGTTTTAAAACAGCACCCGTGATTATCTTGGATGATTTCAGTAAGCTTGCCATGCCTGAATTTTGGAAGGCCATGGAAGGCAAGGCTTGGCTTCATCCCTTTGATGGCAAAGGCCAGGAAAAGCCGGTTACAGCGATCCCCAGCAAAGTGACCAAGATGGAAGATGACCCCTATCGCAGTTTGGCTGGATTTGTGCGGCTTGAAGGTGGGTTTGAAAAAACTCAAAAACCATTTGCTGAATTTGTGTGGGCTGATTTTTATCGTAAGAAAATTTCGCTGAAGGAACTGAAAAAAGATTTTGATGAAGCTGTAAAGCGCGCCAAAAAAATGGCTTCAAATAAAGATGCGTCAGGCTTGCCCGGCTATATCAAGAAACCAGAAGCACCAGTGGTTCACGGTGAAGACGGCGCGTGAGTTCTGAACGCGTTGCCGATGCTTCGCGGCATTGCAATCGCAATGCACCTCAGCATGAGGGAGTGATCACACAGGCTTTCTGATTTTATAAATGCCCACGTCAATAATGCCTTCGGCAAAGCCTGCTTCGCAATAACACAAATACAGCGTCCATAATTTTTTGAAGCGCTCATCAAAACCCAGGGGTTTGATTTTGGGCCAAGCCGCTTCAAAGCGCAGACGCCATTGTTTTAAAGTTTCGGCATAGCTAAGGCCAAAGCATTCCATCTTTTCTAAAAGCAACCCAGCTTTTTGCGATTGCTCACGCATGATGTCTTTGGTGAGCAACATGCCACCCGGAAAAACATAACGCTGAATGAAATCAACGCCTGAACGATAAGCATCAAAGTTGTCCTCACGAATGGTGATGCCTTGAACAGCGGCAGCACCACCGGGCTTTAAACGTTGATACAATGTTTTAAAATATTCAGGCCAGTGCGGCTCGCCCACTGCCTCGATCATTTCAATGGACGCAATGGCATCAAAGGTGCCCTTGGTGTCGCGATAATCTTCAAACACCAATTCGGCCTTGTTGCCCAAGCCTTGGTTCTGAAGCCTGTCTTTGGCAAAGGCCAATTGTTCTTTTGAAAGGGTTATGCCGCGCAATGTGGCACCCGCTTTGGTGGCCATTTCGGCAAAGCCACCCCAGCCACAGCCAATTTCAAGCACGCTGGAGCCGCTTTTAATTTCGGCCATATCCATCACGCGCTGATATTTTAATGTTTGGGCGGCCTCTAGGCTGTTGGTGCGTTCATCGAACACAGCAGAAGAATAGCTCATCGTATCATCAAGCCACAGCTTATAAAACGAATTGCCCAAATCATAATGTGATGAGATATTTTCCTTCGAGCCAACGCGATTGTTGTCGCGCTTTTTGTGCCACAGTGTGTCGATAAAACTGGGAAGAAAGAATGTCGCGGCCTTATCGAGCCCAGCACGATTTTGCAGATAGAACCTAAAAAACGCTGTGGGGTTTTGGCTTTCAACATCACCTGCCAGATAACGCTCAAAAAAACCAAGCTGGGCGCGCCTAATGCCAGCCCAAATCACTTTGAAGTTTTTTAATGTCAGGTCTGCTGTTTCGCCCGGGGTTGCGCCGCCAATCGTTAATGTGCGACCTGAAGGCAGGGTAAGATCAAGTTTGCCCTTGAAGCTTGTCGGCAACATATTAGAGGCCGCTTTAACAATAATACGCTCTAAAAGTCTGATACGCATGATCTCATCTCCAGACACTTACCGAGTTATTTCAAGATTTTGTGACGAATTTGAAATTTTTTCAAGAGCCATCACTTCTTGGCAAAAAACCCAAATACAAATTGACGGCAATACATTCTCATGTCAGCATATACGTAATTCTGGTACAAACCAGATCAAGAAATCGGGGACGGACGTAAAAACAGAGCGGCACAGAGTTCGCCGCATGACATTGGACTGCCAAGCCCAGCACCAACATTTAAATTCATCAAGTCTATCGAGGAGAAAACTCTATGTCAGAATTTGAACACAAACTCGCAATGGCCAGAACGGCTGTGGGCCAAGGCAAACTTTCACGCCGCGACTTTATGCAATTCACCATGGCGGCTGGCTTTACGCTTGCTGCATCAGCCACAATGTTTGCTTCGGCTGCACGCGCTGCGCCAAAAGTAGGTGGCAATTTCAAGGTTGGTATTGGCCATGGTCAAACAACCGATTCGCTTGATCCGGCAACATGGTCAAATGGGTTTACATTTGCCTTTGGTAAATCCACCTTCGGCGCACCTTTGGTGCAAGTGAACACCAAGAACGAAGCCGTGCCCCACGTGGCTGAAAGCTTTGAACCATCAAATGGCGCACAAAGGTGGGTTTTCAAAATCCGCAAGGGCATTACCTTCCACGATGGTCGCAAGTTGACGCCAGACGATGTTGTGAACACAATTAACTATCACATCGGGCCAGATTCAAAGTCTCCTGCCAAGTCGGTTCTGTCTTCGATCACCGGCGTTAAAGCCGATGGTGATAACGTGCTGTTTGACCTGAAGGGCGGCAATGCCGATTTCCCGTTCTTGCTGTCTGATTATCATATGTCGATCTATCCATCGAAGGATGGCAAGATTGATTTTGCCAAAGGCATTGGTGCAGGCCCTTATGCCATCAAGAACTTTGAACCCGGTGTGAAGCTGCAAGCTGAACGCCACAAAGATTATTTTGGCACAACTTATTTCGATTCAATCGAAGTGTTGTCCATCGTCGACGTTGCTGCCCGCACCAACGCTTATCTTGCTGGTGAAGTGCACTTCATTGATCGTGCTGATTTGAAAACGATTGATATGTTGAAAAAGGCACCAAACACAGAGCTTTATAACGTCTCTGGTTTTGCCCATTACACCGCACCGATGATGGTTGATTCAAAGCCATTTGATAATGTGGATGTGCGTCAGGCCATTAAATATGCCATTAACCGCCAAGAATTGGTCGACAAGATTTTGTTCGGCTATGGCACGCCTGGCAATGATGATCCAATTTCAGCCGCAATGAAATATGCCATCAACCCAGCACCAGCTTATAGCTATGATCCAGACAAAGCGAAATCCTTGCTGAAAAAAGCTGGCATGGAAAACATCAAAGTTGATCTTTCTGCTTCTGATGCAGCCTTTGCTGGTGGCGTGGATGCAGCGCTTTTGATGGCTGAACAAGCCAAAAAAGCAGGTATTGAAATCAACGTGGTGCGCGAACCAAACGACAGCTATTGGGACAACGTTTGGCTCAAAAAGCCTTGGTGCCTGTGCTATTGGGGCGGTCGCCCTGTGGCAGATATGTTCCTTTCAGTATCGCTGGCGGCAGATGCTGCTTGGAATGATACACATTGGAAGAACCCACGTTTCAACGAACTTCTCATTGCTGCGCGTGCTGAAACTGATGATAAAAAGCGTGCTGCACAATATGCCGAAGCTCAACAGCTGGTGCATGATGATGGTGGCCAAATTGTTCTTATGTACAACAACTATGTTGGCGCGTTGTCGACTGCTGTTGGCCATAATGAATTCAACTCAGACTTCGACCACGATGGTGGTTATATGTATGAGCGTTGGTGGATGGCATAAGCTTTACCCCCAAAAAATAATGAACCCCGCTGGCAACAGCGGGGTTTTTCTTTTGATCAATTTGATCTAAAATAAAACCATGTATCGCGCCATCACCCGCAATATCGAAATTACAGTTCGGCCGCAGTTTTTGGAAAACCAATCGCTGCCAGAGCAGCATAAATTTGTGTGGGCATACACAATCACCGTGGCCAATTTAGGAAATGAAATTGTGCAACTTTTAACGCGCCATTGGGTGATCACCGATGCCAATGGCATGAGCCAAGATGTGCGGGGCCCTGGCGTTGTGGGCGAAACACCAACGTTAAAACCGAGCGACAGTTTTCAATATTCATCCGGATGCCCATTGTCCACACCATCGGGCATGATGTCTGGCAGCTATGGCATGGTGACAAGCACGGGCCAGCATTTTGATGTGGAAATTCCGGCCTTCTCGCTGGATAGTCGCCACGATAAACATAGCGTGAATTGATGCAAAATTATTCTTCGACCGACATGTTGGCCAAGCTTGTTGGCTTTGACACCACCACGCGTGAAAGCAACATTCCGCTGATTGAGTTTGTGGAGAGTTATCTCGATTTTCATGGCGTGAAACATATTCGCGTGGATTATGAAAAAGATCGCAAGACTAATATTTACGCAACGATCGGCCCTGATGTTGAAGGTGGTATTGTGCTTTCAGGCCACACCGATGTTGTGCCCGTTGATGGACAAAACTGGGCAAGTGATCCTTTCACATTAACTGAACGCGACGGAAAACTTTTTGGCCGCGGCACCTGCGACATGAAAGGTTTCATAGCCGTTGCCTTGGCCCTTGTGCCAACATTCAAAACCATGGTGTTGAAAACCCCCATTCATTTTGCATTTTCCTGTGATGAAGAAGTTGGTTGCAAAGGGGTTCGCCCGCTTGTTGACCATATGCGCGACCACTTGAAACGCCCGCGCGCTGTGTTTGTTGGTGAACCTACAAATATGAAAGTTGTAAACGGCCATAAAAGTGCTGTTACATTTTCAACAGAAGTGCGCGGCCACGAGGCTCATTCCAGCTTAACCCACCAAGGTGTGAATGCCATTATGGTGGCAGCGGAAGTGATTTCTGAAATCAGCGCGCTTCGCCAAGAATTCATCGCGGTGGGTGATCCATCAGGCCGCTTTGACCCACCCTATTCCACCATTCATGTGGGTGTAATTTCTGGCGGAACTGCCAAGAATATCATTCCGCGCCACTGTGATTTTCAATGGGAAACCCGGCTGTTGCCCAATGCTGATTTTGAATTCGTGCCGGGGCGCATGAAGGCTTTGGCCGAGAAATTAGAACCGGCCATGAAAGCTGTGGCGCCTGATGTTGGCATTACAACCACAAAAACCAATGAAGTGCCTGGCCTTCGACCAGAAGACCAATCAGTGGCGGAACATATGGCCCTTCATGCGGCTCAGGCCAATTCAACCCATGCGGTTTCCTATTGCACCGAGGCAGGGTTGTTTCAATCGATCGGCATTCCATCAATTATCTGTGGGCCAGGCAACATTGAACAGGCCCACAAGCCAGATGAATATGTTGAAATTGCCGAACTTCAGGCATGTGAGGCCTATATGTTGCGGTTGGCCAAAGCCTGTTTGTAACTTAGGCTGATGGTGCCTGCATCCGCGCCGCATCTCTGCGGCGTTTCACTTCAAACGCTACGGCACCCAGCAATGTTATGGCAATCAAAATAACGGCCAGCGCATTGATTGTTGGCGTGATGCCTGAACGGCCCTTTGAACCAAAATAAACCGTTAACGTGGTTTGTGCGCCGCGGGTAAATTGCGTGGTGTTGAAGTTTTCAACCGATTGAAAGAATGCCAAAACCGCACTGGTGAAAATTGCAGGATAAAGATGGGGCAACAAAATACGGCGCAACATTTGGCCATGGCTTGCGCCCAAGTCCAACGCCGCTTCTTCTAACGCGCCATCAAAGCTTTGCAGCCGCGCCAACACCATCAACATCACATAAGACGCGATGAAACTGGTTTGGCCCAAAATGGAAAGGTGAAGGCCAGCGGGCACATGAAACTTAAACCAGAACAGCAAAGTTGAAATGCCGATCACCGCACCCGGTGTTAGTACGGGCGCAATCATCACCGCATAAAGAATTGTGCGACTGCGGCCAGCCAAACTGTTGAGCAACACCGCACCAGCAGTGCCAATGGGAACAGCCAGCAATACCACAGCGGCGGCCACCCACAGGGTGTTGACGATGGCACCCATCATTTCACTGTCTTGAAACAGATCCACAAACCAATGCAAGGTAAAACCCTTCCACGGCAAAATGGAAGGAAATTTGCTGTCGTTGAACGCCGCACCGCCCATCACGGCCAAGGGAACCAGAAGATAGGCAATAAACAAAATGCCATAGATGTTCAGAAAAATTTTGCTCAGGCGGTTTGATGTCATTTCGCAATATCCGCTAAACCAACTTTAAACAGGCGCATTGTTAAGCTTACAAATATTGTGCAGACGAAAAGCAGAATGAAGGCATAAGCAGCGCCGCCGTTCCAATCATTTTCATCAAACATGCGCGAATAAATAACCTCGGTGAACCAGCGCGACGATGGCGAGCTGAGCAGCGTTGGCACCAGCAATGAGCCAACGGCCAACATGAACACAGTAACACAACCTGATGCAATGCCCGGCTTGCAATGAGGCACAACCACACGCCAATGGGTTTGCCAGCTTTTGGCGCCAAGGTCTTGGGCGGCTTCCAGCTGATTGGTGTCTAATGATGTCATTGAATTATAAATCGGGAACAACATGAAAAGAATATAAACATAAACCAGTGTGACGATCACACCGCTGAAACCACCAAGGCCCCATGTCCAATGGATGGGTTCTGTGATGATACCAAGGTTTTGCAGCACAATGGTGAGCGGGCCTTTGAATGCCAGAAGAATAAACCACGCAAAGGCGCGCAACAGCTCACTGACCCACATGGGCACAACCAGCAAAAGCAAAAAGGTTGAAAGGCGTTTGGGGTCGATCACCTTGGCCATATAATAGGCCAGTGGATAGCACAGCACCAAGGATGTGAGTGTTGTCAGTACACTGAACAATATTGTGAGGATGAAAACCCACATGTGAATGGCAACTGAAATGGGGAAGGTGAAACCAAATAAACCAACATTGAATTCTGCTGGATTTTGGAAAATTGTTATATAATTTGAAAGTGAATAAACATCCTTTGGCCCGCCCACGTCGGCTGCGGGGAGATAGGGCCTGAACGAACTTTCGAACAAATCGAAATATGGCAATATCACCAGCACAATCAGCCAGAACGTGGTGAGTGCGATGATGATGCCCGTGAGGCCTGTTCCATAGCGGCGGATGAGTGCGGCCATGGCTTATTCCTTTTCTGCATAGGCAGTGGCGTCGCTGTCGAGCAAAACCAAAGCCTTTTCGGCATCAAAGGTGATATTGGTGGCAGAGCCAACGGCGGGCGGTGGATTTGTCGGATCATTGCGCAATTCGGCGGTGAGGCGGCGGCCGGTTTTATCGCGCATGTGAATTGAAGCGAAATTGCCTTCGAATGAAACATCTTCCACATGGGCCGCAATGGCATTGGTTCCGGCCTTAGGCTTGGCCGTGAACGTGACATGTTCTGGCCTGACATAAAGCCTGGTTTTTGATTGTGCTGTGACCCCTTGGCCCAAGGTAACGGAAAATTCACCCACGTCAGTTTTGTATTTTTTGGAGGATGTAAGCTGGCCCACAAATTTATTAT
The DNA here is from genome assembly GCA_043778995.1 of Aestuariivirga sp. GTDB lineage: Bacteria > Pseudomonadota > Alphaproteobacteria > Rhizobiales > Aestuariivirgaceae > Aestuariivirga. Next base: position 26,282 of record JAYWFC010000020.1, on the reverse strand, counting down.
TTTCGCCCACGAAGCTTGCAACAAAGCCATTGGCTGGCGTGTTGTAAATATTCTGGGGAACATCAATCTGTTGAATTTCGCCGCGGCTCATCACTGCCACACGGTCTGACATGGCCAAGGCTTCGCCTTGATCGTGGGTGATATAAATAAAGGTGACGTTGGTGCGTTTTTGAATGGCACGCAATTCAGCGCGCATATGCTGGCGCAGTTTCAAATCAAGGGCTGATAAGGGTTCATCCAGCAGCATGACTTTGGGTTCAACCGCCAAGGCACGGGCAATGGCCACGCGTTGGCGCTGGCCGCCGGAGAGCTGCGAGGCAAACCGATCAGCAACACCGGGAAGCTCAACCAGCTCTAATAATTCTTCAGCGCGTTTGCGCCGTGTGGGCTTATCAACGCCACGCATTTCAAGGCCGAAGGCAATGTTTTCCCACACCGTCATCAAGGGAAAAAGTGCCAAATTTTGGAAAATCATCGCAGTGGGGCGCTTATTGGGGCCAATGCCTTGCATGTTTTGATCGCCGATCAAAACATCGCCTTTTGTGGGTTCGATAAATCCTGAAACCATGCGCAATATTGTGGTTTTGCCACAGCCCGATGGGCCCAAGAACGAGAAGAATTCTCCCGGTTCAATTTTTACATCAACATTATCCACGGCGCGATAGGTGCCAAAATCCATCGTTACGCCACGCAGCTCAACACTTGCCGTCATTGTCCACCCCGATAAAAAAAGCCCGGGCGATCTTACGCCGCCCGGGCCATTATTTTGAAAAGTTTATGCAGACTTCCACTTATCAGCGTATTCGCCGCGCAGCTTCAAGAACCAAGCCGCTTGTGAAGGCCACCAATAAAGCTTGGCCAATGCATCGCCAGGATATGACGAAGCATAGAACTTCGACACGTCAGGGTTCATTTTGTCGATGGCACCCTTTGCAACGGGGTTGGCCGAGAAGGCCGACGCCCACATCGAAGCGCCATCAGCAGTTGAAACCCACTTGGCAAATTCATGGGCTTGTTCAACGTTCTTGGCGCCGTTCAGCAGCAAGAAACCCTGGCTCCACGCAAATGCGCCTTCCTTTGGTGCAACAAAGCCGTAACCATCATTGCGAAGGTTATAGCCAGTTGAATCCCATGTCAGACCAATTTCAGCACCGTTGGTTTTAAACGCAGCTTGTGCTTCGTTTTCACCAGACCAGAACTGAGCAATGTTCTTCTTGTGCTTTACAGCTTCTGCAAGAGCAATGTCCCACAGCTTTTTCATGTTGTCTTCGTTCTTATAGCTATCAATCCATGGCATTGGCAATTTGCCGGCAGCGTCAAGAACGCGGCCCATGGCAGCCAAAGAAGAATGGCCACGCACGGTTACTTTGCCAACCATGTTTTCTGAGAACAAAGCATCCAAGCCCAATTTGCCATAAGTGCCGTCAACAGTTTTGCTGTTGAAGGTTAAGGCTTCTGTGCCCCAAACGGATGGCAGGAAATAACGCTTGCCATCAATGTCGCCAGCACTGCCGGCTTTGGCACCGGGTACGCTGTCGAGATAATTGTCAGCAACAACCTTTTTCAGATCCCAAGGTTGAACAAAGCCATCTGATACCCAAGCTGGCAAACGATCAATTGTTGGTTCCATCACGTCAACAGCGCCTGATGCAATTGCGGTTTTAGCATCCGCACGCATTGTGTCTTGGCTGTCTACTTCTTTGAAGTTTACTTTAATGCCAGTGGCTTTTTCGAAAGCTGGCATTACTGTTTTTTTCAAATCATCATAGCCCGACCAACCTTCAAAATTCAGTTCGCCGCTGGTGGCAAATGCATTTTGAACAGTGATAGGGGCTGCAAAACCAACAGCGCCAACGGCAACTGCTGATTTCAACAGACTGCGGCGCGACAGACTGGCAGCGCGCATCAATTCCTGAGTTGAAGTCAATTTCGTCATGTTTGTCCTCTCCAAAATTATACCGTCATTCTCCGAAAGCTAATGCCGGATGATGCGGTATCTGGCCTTACTATGACAAGTGTGTGACAAGCTGGCAATGGGGTGTTTTGACGTGGCACCACGGGGTTTAACCGTCTGGATGTATGATTTTGGTGTTTCAATCTTGGGATGGTAAAACCACCAAATCAGGCACGCAAATATGGCCAGAAAATCATCACGCCGATGATTATTGCGCCACCCGCCGCCACTAAAACTGCCGCCGCCGCAATGTCTTTGGCCTTTTCAACTGCAGGATTAAATTTTTCTGAAACCACATCGCATAAAAACTCAAAAGCCGTGTTGAAAATTTCCGCCAGAAAAACAATCACCATGGCCACAATGAGCCAAAGCCAATCTTGCTTGGTGATGTGGAATGCCAATCCCGCAACAACAATTGCAGCAGCGGCGCATAGATGAAGCCACATATTGTGTTGAGATTTCACAACATAGTTTAGGCCGCGAAAGGCATAGACGAAGCTTTTCAAACGCTTTTTGGCGGTGAAAGCTTCGGGCGGTTTCATGCCAGGGCCTGCAACTCTTTCAAAATGGCCTCGCCCATTTGGGTAGTGTTGGTGTTGGCGGGAATATCACCCGCAATGTCTTTGGTGCGAAGGCCCTTGGCCAACACGGCAGAGATTGCTTGATCAACCTTATCCGCCCATTCACCTATTCCCAGAGAATAGCGCAGGCACATGCCAAAGCTTGCGATCATGGCAATGGGGTTTGCAGCACCTGTTCCCGCAATATCAGGCGCTGAACCATGCACAGGTTCATACAACGCTTTGCGGCGCTTGGTTTTGGCATCAGGCGCACCCAGTGACGCTGAGGGCAACATGCCAAGCGAACCCGTGAGCATGGCGGCCACATCTGACAGAACATCGCCAAACAGATTATCTGTTACGATCACATCATATTGCTTGGGCCAGCGCACAAGCTGCATGGCGCAATTATCAGCCAGTACATGTTCCAAGGCAGCTGTTGGATATTCATTGGCGTGAACGCGGCTTACAACTTCATGCCACAGCACACCGGTTTTCATCACATTGCGCTTCTCGGCTGATGACACTTTGTTCTTGCGGGTTTTAGCCAGATCAAAGGCAACGCGCGCAATGCGTTCAATTTCAAAGGTGTCATAGACTTGCGTATCAATGCCGCGCTTTTGGCCATTGCCCAAATCGGTGATGGTTTTTGGTTCGCCGAAATAAACTCCACCTGTGAGTTCGCGCACAATCAGAATGTCCAAGCCTTCAACCACATTGCGCTTTAGTGAAGATGCATCGGCCAAGGCTGGATAACAAATGGCGGGGCGCAGGTTGGCAAACAACCCTAAATCTTTGCGCAAGCGTAAAAGTCCTGCTTCCGGCCGCACATCATAAGGCACTTTATCCCACTTTGGCCCGCCCACAGCGCCGAACAAAACAGCATCGGCTGCTTGGGCCTTGGCCATATCCGCTTCCGAAATGGCTTTGCCATGGGCATCATAAGCACAACCGCCCACAAGGCCGCGATCTGTGTTGAACGTGGCAATGCCTTGCTTGGTGAACCAGCTTAGAATTTTCTCCACCTCAGCCATCACTTCGGGGCCGATGCCATCACCAGGAAGCAGGAAAAGATTATATGTGGGCATGTGCGTGATCTCGCTGTGTTTAAGTTCGCAGGGTGAACTAGCGGGTGATGGTGAGGGATGCAAGTGGTTGCACAAAGCCGTGCACGCGCTATTGTGCGCGAAAACAACTCGGAACTTCTCCTCTCATGCCCCCCAAAATTTCCAACCCTCTGCGTGTCGGCGTTCTTGGTGCGGGGCCTATTGCACAAGCGGCACATTTTGAAAGTTGCACCAAAGCCACCAACGCCATGCTTTATGGAATTTGTGATGTGGCTGATGATTTGCGCGAACGCATGATGATAACCCATGGCGCGAAAAAATCTTTTAGCGACTATGACGCGATGTTGGCTGATGCAGATGTTGATGCAGTAATTATTGCTACTTCTGATGCGTTTCATGTTCCGGCTTCTTTGCTGGCGCTGCAGGCAGGCAAGCATGTGCTGTGTGAAAAGCCTGTGGGCATTACTGTTGAAGAGGCGCTGGAACTTGAAGCCGCTGTAAAAAAATCGGGCAAGGTTTTTCAAGTGGGTCACATGAAACGTTTTGATGCTGGCCTGCAGGCCGCCAAGAGTTTTATTGATCATGAGATGGGCGACGTTGTGGCCTTGAAGGCTTGGTATTGTGATTCAACGCATCGATACCCGATGACAGATGCTGTGCAGCCCCTGATGGTGACAAGCAAACACGCCAGAAAACCAACGACAAATCCTAAAGCAGATTTGAAACGCTATTACATGTTGGCCCATGGCTGCCATTTGATTGACACGGCGCGTTATTTTGCGGGCGATATTGTGTCTGTTCAGGCGAAATTATCCGAACGCGGGGGAATGTTTTGTTGGTTTGTGGATGTGGAATTTGCCTCTGGCACCCTGGGGCATCTTGATCTTACAGTTGCTGTGCGGATGGATTGGCATGAAGGGTTTCAAATTTACGGCCAGCACGGCAGCGTGATCGGCAAGACATATAACCCTTGGTATTACAAATCATCTGACGTTGATATTTTCCGTGAAGCAGACGGAGCAACCACGCGCGTTCTTGGCGCTGATGGACATTTTTACAGGCGTCAACTTGAAGGCTTTGCATCCACCATTTTAGACGGCACAAAAATGCAAGGCGCTGATGTTGCTGATGGCGTGGCATCGGTTCGGGCGATGGTCGCGATTGCGCGTTCCGTGACCAGTGGAAAACGCGTGGCCTTGGCCGATGTTTCGGGCGGGCTGTAATGCAGCTTGGAATTTTTGCAAAAACATTTGCAGGCGTTGATCCTGTTGTTGTTCTGAACAAGGCCAAGGTTTCAGGCTATGCTTGCGTGCAGTATAACATGGCATGTTCTGGGCTTGGTGCCATGCCTGACCAAATTTCACCAGAGATTACCCAAGCCATTAAAACCGCGTCGGTTGATATGCCCCTTGCCGCGGTTTCGGGCACCTATAATATGATCAGCCCGCTTTTATTGACACGTGGTTTTGGCATGGCGCGATTGCAGGTTTTGGCTAAGGCGTGTTCTGGCTTGGGCACAAAAGTCATCACATTGTGCACGGGCACCCGCGATGTTGAAGACCAATGGCGTCACCATGCTGATAATAACTCCAAAGAAGCATGGCATGATCTATGCGTTGAAATGGCAAAGGCCTTGAAGATTGCTGAGAAAAATAAAATTGTGTTGGGCATAGAGCCCGAACTTGGAAATGTGGTGAATTCTGTTGCCAAGGCTAAGGCCTTGCTTGATGAGATGCAAAGCGACAAATTAAGGATTGTGTTTGATGCGGCCAATCTTTTTGAAACATGTTCAATGGATGAACAGCGTTACATCATTGCCTCTGGCATTGATGTTCTGGGTGCTGACATTGTGATGGCCCACGCGAAAGACCGTGACGCTGTTGGCGGGTTTGTGGCCGCTGGGAAAGGTGTTTTGGATTATCCATTTTACTTGCAGTGTTTGAAAGCGATTGATTTTTCTGGCCCGCTTGTGACACATGGTTTGACCGCAGTTGAAGCACCGGCAGTGGCAACATTTTTGAAAGAAACGATCAATGGATTGGATTGATAAACTTCCCTCAAACCGATTGATTGGAGAATTTTCGGTGTGGTCGGCCAATCTCGTGCGGCTTGCTGATGATATGGCGCGCATTGCGCCCCATGCCGATATTTTGCACATTGATGTGGCCGATGGGCATTTTGCGCCAGCCTTATTGTTCTTTCCTGATGTGGTTGCGGGCATTCGCAAAATTTCAAAATTGCCCATTCATATTCATTTGATGTGCGCTGATGCGGTTCTGCTTTCCCAGATTGAACAGTTTGCAGAAGCAGGCTGTGATCTGATCAGCATTCATGTTGAAAATTCTGCGGTGGCGCATGATGCTTTTGACATGATTGAAAAACACAACATTGCATGTGGCATGGTTTTGCGGGTTGAAACGCCTGTTGAAAATGTTGAGCCTTTTATTGGGCGGTTGCGCTTTCTCACTTTGTTGGGAACAGCCATCGGTGTGAAGGGGCAGGGCTTGAATGCCGAAGCCCCGGCGCGGCTGCAAACCGCAAAGAAAATGATTGCAGATTCTGGCGTGAAACACCGCATTGTTTTGGCGGCAGATGGTGGCATTCGCGATAACACTGTTCCGCTGTTGCGGCAGGCAGGCGCCGAAACCGTTGTGCTGGGTTCACTGGCTTTTGGTGCGCCAGATTTAAGCCAACGCATGGCTTGGCTTCACGCGCTGTGATAGGCCCGTTCGTCATTGCTGTTGATCTGGGTGGCACGCAAGTGCGCGCCGCACTGGTGAACAAGGCAGGTGATATTTTAGAACGCGAAAGTGTTTCTACCAAAGCTCAAGAAGGTCCAGAAGTTGTGGTTTCACAAATTGGGCAATTGGTGCAAACGATAAGAACCAAAGCAGCGGGCAAAGATATTTTGGGCGTTGGCGTGTCTTCCCCTGGCCCGCTTGATACCGTGCAGGGCTTGGCCTTGTCTTTGCCCACCATGAAAGGCTTTACAGAATTTCCGTTGTTGCAGGCTTTGCGTGATGCAATCCAAATGGATGTGATGCTTGAAAATGATGGTATTGCTGCCGCCATTGGCGAATGGCGTTTGGGCGCAGGTGTTGGCCTGAAGAATTTGGTTTATGTGACGGTCAGCACCGGCATTGGCGGCGGCGTGATTGTGGATAATCATGTGATGCGGGGTCGTAAAGGCATGGCGGGCCATGTGGGGCATATGTCGATTACACGAGATGGAACGCGCTGTTCCTGCGGCAATATGGGCTGCATTGAAGCTTATGCCGCGGGGCCGGCGTTTACCGCACGGGCGCGGCGGGTTTTGGGCGATGACACCATTTCAACTGCAGATATTTTTAATTTGGCACGACAAGGAAACGCGCAGGCCCTTGCGTTGATTGAAGATGAAGCAACCATGTTGGGGCAGGGTTTTACAAGTCTGCTGCATCTGTTCAGCCCCGATGTTTTGGTGATGGGTGGCGGATTGAGCAATGAATTTGAAATGCTATATCCCATCATCCAGCGCTATATTGCAGAAAACGCCATGGCAGCCTTCAAGGATGTGCCGGTGGTAAAAGCCAAGCTTGGTGGCAATTCAGGATTGATTGGCGCTGCCAGTTTGGTGTTTGACGCGATTTAATAGTTTAGAATGGGAGTGACTTCAATGAAAGCACTTGTGCTGGAAGAAAAAGGCAAACTGTCTTTGCGAGATTTTTCGCTGCCGCAGACTGTGGGGCCGCATGATGTGAAAATTGCCATTCACACAGTGGGCATTTGTGGGTCTGATGTGCATTATTACACACACGGAAAAATTGGCCGCTTTGTGGTGAATGAACCCATGGTCTTGGGCCATGAGGCTGCTGGCACAGTCATTGAAGTGGGCAGCGCTGTTACAAATCTCAAAATTGGGGATCGCGTGTGCATGGAACCGGGCATTCCGGATGCCAATTCCCGCGCATCAAAGCTTGGGCTTTATAATGTTGATCCTGCCGTGCGATTTTGGGCAACGCCGCCCATTCATGGTTGTTTGACGGGCGAGGTGGTTCACCCTGCGTCTTACACGTTTGCCATTCCTGATCATGTGAGTTTTGCAGAAGCGGCCATGGTGGAACCTTTGGCCGTGGGTGTGAACGCAGCGTTGAAAGCAGCCATTAAGCCTGGCGATGTGGCCGTGGTGATGGGGGCTGGCCCCATCGGCATGATGGTGGCGCTGGCAGCCTATGCTTCAGGCTGTTCACGGGTGATTGTGTCTGATGTGGCCCAACCGAAGCTGGATATCATCGCGCGATATCCCGGCATTGAAACGGTGAATATTCGCAATAAGCCTTTGGCCGATTATGTGGCTGAGGCTACGGGTGGTTGGGGCGCTGACATTGTGTTTGAATCATCTGGTGCCGCGCGCGCGGTTTTGGATGTGGCCAATGTTGTCTGCCCCGGTGGCACAGTGGTTCTGGTGGGCATGCCGGTTGATCCGGTGCCGGTTGATATTGTTTCATTGCAGGCACGCGAGGCCACGGTGAAAACTATTTTCCGCTATGCCAATGTTTATGATCGCGCGATCAACTTAATCGCCTCTGGCAAGATTGATTTAAAGCCGCTGATTACCGAGACGTTTAAGTTTGCGGATTCAGTTGCGGCGTTTGATAGGGCAGTTGAAGCGAGGCCTACGGATGTGAAGTTGCAGATTAGGATGGCTAGTTAAGCCCTCCATCGGCGGGCTTGACCCGCTGATCCAGTTTTTGCAACCTGTGCCAATGTTGCAAGGCTATGTCTATCTCTTAACGAACAAACGCAATGGCACACTTTATTGTGGCGTGACCAACAATCTCGTCGCACGCATTTACGATCATCGTCAAGGCCGTGGTTCTGAATTCACCAAGCGTTATAGTTTGAAGATTCTCGTTTGGTATGAAACCTACGACATGGTTGTCGATGCCATCCAACGTGAATCCAATATCAAACACTGGCCGCGGAAATGGAAATTAGCGCTGATTGAGAGGGACAACCCGGATTGGAGTGATTTGTATGAGACGCTGGGATAACCCCAGTTCCTCCATGGGCGGGCTTGACCCGCCCACCCAGAAAGGCGGCCAGCATCATGCTGGTTGAAAGTCTGGATCAGCGGGTCAAGCCCGCCGATGGAGGAAGAAGGTGGGATTTACATGCACTGACACCGCAGCTCCGCGTCTCACATGCTCCTATCATTAAGTCGTATGATCGGCCCCAAAAGTGTTTCCAAGACTGCAATGGTGTTCTTCAAGCGATTTCCAAATTCGTCGCCATTTGTCCCTCGCGAAAACACCATTCTTCTTTTCTCAACCTCTAAATTCCTCTCCTCATCACTTTTTTGCACTTGGTCCGTCAAGTCACTTAGTTCCCAGATTGCGTTTAAAAAGTCAGATCGAACTGAAAATACTTGCTCAATCGCATCTTCGATTCTTTTTTCAAAGCCTAGAAGGCGTGCCTTAAACTGAACGAGTCTTAATTCGTTAAAAATTGAACTGTTGTCTCTGAGTATTTTTTCCCTCATCTCGTAGCCATAACGCCGGTTATTGATCTCGGACTGAGGTATGGAATAAAATGGATGTCGCGCAGTTTCCATGATATCCTCTATTGCAAATGCAGACAGCATTATTTTTTCTGCGACTTCGGCTTTCCTTTTGCTTTTTTCTTGTACTCGCCAGCTCGTAAGTTGAAACGAAGCAATACAGAGGCCTATCAATACGCCAATTGCAGAAATGCTGCTTGCTATGGCTGATATCCATTCTGTTAATGTGGGATGATCAATGGGCACGCTTTGTGCCCCTCACGGCGTAACTTCAATTCGCTTAACGCCCTTCGGCTGGGTTATGCCTTTCCAGATTTTGTTGGCTTGATGCACTGGTGCATTGGCGGGGCGTTCTATGAACACGCCGTCTCCGGCTTTGGCTAGAACTTTTCCGTCTTCGAACGCAACCTTGCCGCGTGAGATAACGATGCGGGGGGCACCCACACATTCATAGCCTTCAAACACATTATATTCGATGCGGCTGAATTGTTTTTTGGCGGTGATTTTTTTAATGGCCTTTGGATCCCAGATCACCACATCAGCATCTGCGCCCACACGCACTGAACCCTTGCGCGGATAGATGTTCAAAATTTTCGCAATGTTGGTTGATGTTGTGGCCACAAATTCTTCTTTCGTCAGGCGGCCAGTGTTCACACCAGCGTTCCACAACACAGGCAAACGGTCTTCAAGGCCGCCGGTGCCGTTTGGAATTTGGGTGAAGTTTTTGCGGCCCATGCGTTTTTGATCAAGATAGAAGGCGCAATGGTCTGTGGCCACCACTGAAAGCGTTCCAGATTGCAGGCCCGCCCACAGTGTGTCTTGGTGTTTTTTATTGCGGAAGGGCGGAGACATCACGCGTGTTGCGGCATGATCCCAATCTTTGTTTTGATATTCGGAATCATCCAACACCAGATATTGCACCAAAGGCTCGCCATACACGCGCTGGCCTGCTTGCTTGGCGCGCCTGATGGCATCATGGGTTTGTTCACACGAAACATGCACAATATAAACCGGGCACCCTGCCATATCGGCAATCATAATGGCGCGGTTGGCGGCCTCGCCTTCAACTTCGGGGGGCCGCGAATAGCTGTGGCCTTCCGGGCCTGTTACACCTCTGCTCAAAAGATCAGCCTGCATGCGCGCCACCACGTCGCCATTTTCTGCATGAACCAATGGCAATGCGCCAAGCTCTGCACAGCGTTTGAAAGAATTATACATCTCATCATCATTCACCATCAACGCGCCCTTATAGGCCATGAAATGTTTGAATGTGTTGATGCCATAAGTTTTCACAACGGTTTCCATTTCGTCATGGATCATCGGGCTCCATTGCGTGATGGCCATGTGGAAGGAATAATCAGCCGCTGCCTTTTCGGATTTATGCCGCCATGCCTGATAGGCTTTGAGCAGGCTTTCGCCTGGTGCAGGCAAGCAGAAATCCACTGTCATGGTTGTGCCGCCCGACAAGGCCGCAATGGTGCCGGATTCAAAATCATCGGCTGTCGTTGTGCCCATAAACGGCATGTCCATATGCGTATGGGGGTCAATGCCGCCGGGCATCACATAGCACCCCGTGGCATCAATGGTTTTATCGCCCTTCAAGTTTTTTCCAACGGCGATGATTTTGCCATCTTCAATCAAAACATCAGCGCGTTCAGAAAGATCGGCGTTAACGACGGTTCCGCCGATGATGAGAGTTGTGGCCATAATGGTTTCCCTATTGTTTGTTGAAAGAAAGTAGCCTCATCCGCCCTTAGGGCACCTTCTCCACTTGAGTGGAGAAGGGCGGGTTTGGATATTGCCCTTCTCCTTTGGAGAAGGTGGCGCGAAGCGTCGGATGAGGTTTCTTGGTTTATTTCATCGCTTTTGTCACAACATCAGACCAAGCGCCTTCAGGCTTTTTGGTGATGACGGGGTCAGAGCCACCCGAAAGAAGTGTTGCCACCGTGCGGTCAGCTGCTGCTGTATCCAGCGTGCCATCAGAACCATCAACCAGCTTGTTCACTTCATCCACCATGGTGGTTTGATGCGCTTCGGTTTGTGAACCTGATGCATCATTTTTCAACACAGCGGCCACAGCGCCCTTGGGGTCTTTGGCCATATCGGCCCAGCCCATCATGGAGGCTTTGACAAATTTGGCCATGGTGGCAACGAAAGCTGGATCCTTCAGCTTATCTTCTTCCACATAAAGGCCATCTTCCAAAGTGGCCACACCTTGGTCTTCATATTTAAACACCACCAAGTCTTCTGGCTTCACACCAGCTTCGAGAACTTGATGATATTCATTGTAAGTCATCGTTGAAATGCAATCAGCCTGCTTTTGCAACAAGGGATCTACGTTGAAGCCCTGTTTCAAAACCTTAATGTCTGAATCTGTTTTCAAACCCAGTTTTGCCATCCATGCCAAGAATGGATATTCATTGCCATAAAACCACACGCCCAAGGTTTTGCCCTTAAGATCTGCAGGTGTTGCCACGCCAGTTTCTTTGCGGCAAGTCAACATCAAGCCTGAATGTTTGAAAGGCTGTGCAATGTTCACAAGTTTGTTGCCTTTTTCTCTGGAGGCCAAAGCTGCGGGCATCCAATCCACAATCACATCAGCGCCACCGCCAGCGATCACTTGTTCAGGGGCAATGTCTGGGCCGCCTGGCTTGATCACAACATCAAGGCCTGCGGCTTTGTAGTAGCCTTTTTCCTGGGCCACGAAATAACCAGCAAATTGGGCTTGGGCCACCCACTTCAATTGCAGGGTTACCGTTTCGGCTTGGACTGCACTGACAGAAGCAATCATTGCTGCTGCCGCTGCGGCGCTTAAAAGATATTTTTTCATCTCACCTGTTCTCCTTGTTTTTCTACTTAATTCCCGTCCTATCTGCGATAAGACGGATGCCAGAAGGTGACCTTGCGTTCAGCAAACGCCAGACACCCATAAAAGAACGAACCCGCCAAGGCGGCAACAGTAATTTCGGCCCACACCATGTCAAGGCCTTGGCGGCCAACTTCGGTGGACATGCGAAAGCCCATGCCAACAATCGGCGTTCCAAAAAACTCGGCCACAATGGCACCAATCATGGCCAAGGTGGAATTGATTTTAAGCGCATTAAAAATGAAAGGCATGGCTGCAGGCAGCCGCAGTTTCAACAATGTTGTGAACCAGTTGGTGCCATAAGATTTCATCAAATCTTTTTCCATGTGGCCTGATGCATTGAGGCCTGCGAGTGTGTTGATCAACATGGGAAAGAAGGTCATCACCACAACCATGGCGGCTTTTGATGGCCAATCAAAACCAAACCACATGACCAAAATGGGGGCCACGCCGACGATGGGAAGGGCTGCGACCAGATTGCCCAGGGGCAGAAGCCCGCGTTTTAAAAATTCGTTTCTGTCACAGATCAATGCTGTGAGGAAGCCAGCGCCACAACCCATAAGCCAGCCGGGAATGACAGCACGCAAAATTGTTTGCGCAAAATCGGCGCTGAGGATGGGCAGGGAGCTTACAAATTTCGTGGCGATTTGCGATGGTGAAGGCAACAACACCACTGGAATGTTGGAGGCCAGAACATAGGCCTGCCATGCCGTAATGATTCCTGCGCCAAAAAGTGCGGGCACAAGAAAGCGCGTGAATTTTTTTGGCAAGGTTAAATCTGCAATCCAACTCAAGCTCCATGCCGCAACCCATGTGGTTATGATGAATGCAAAAGACAGCGCCCAATCGCGGCCCGTGGGAGGGTTGGCGCGGCTGAAACTTGCGGCGATGATGATGGCCGCCAAAAGACTGATGGCAAATGTCAGCCCCGCGCGCTTCATGGTTGGGCACCCATGCGCTTTAAACTGTTCTGTTCAAGCTTGCTGAGCAGCCACACCAATGTTGCAGCAGCAAAGGCCGCCACAAATAATGCCGCCCAGATTTGCAAGGTTTGGCCATAGTACGAGCCGTTAAGCAAACGCGCACCAATGCCCGCCACAGCACCTGTTGGCAGTTCCGCCACGATGGCGCCTGTTAAAGCAATGGCCACAGAAACTTTCAGCGAGGCAAAGAAAAATGGCAGGGCCGCGGGCAGGCGCAGCTTCCACAACACTTGGGCGGCACTGGCATTATAGGTTCGCATCAAATCTTGCTGCATCACATCAGGCGAACGCAGTCCCTTGACCATGCCGATAGCCACGGGGAAGAAACACAGATAGGCGGAAATAGATGCCTTGGTCACAATTTCTGGAAGGCCGGTTTTGCCCAGCACCACGATCAACATGGGGGCAATTGCCAAAATGGGAATGGTTTGTGACGCGATGATCCACGGCATCAAGCTTTTTTCAAGCGAGGCCGCGTGCACAATGCCAATGGCCAGCGCAATGCCCAAAAGGCCCCCCATGATAAAGCCCACGAGTGTTGATGAGAGTGTAATCCACAAATGATAGATCAGCGATTTGATAGACCATGGTGCAACGATGAACACCGTGTTCCAAATTTCGGCTAACACTTGGTGCGGTGCTGGCAGAACGGGGCGTTGCTCACTCCATGAGAATGCCAACGTATTCCACAGGCCGCCGCCCGCGCTGGCGATCTTTGAAGAAGTGAGCACGGCGTTCATCGGAATGGCAGCCAGATACCAAGCAAAGATGATGGCCAGCGTGATGGTGAGAAGGGGTAGGCTCCGCTCAATCTTCATAACTGTGCCCCGCTTTTAGGCCTTCGCGCACGCGGTGGGCTATTTTCAGGAACGCAGGAGTTTCACGAATATCCAAGTTTCGTTTTGCGGGCAGATCAGATTCAATCAGATCAATGATGCGGCCGGGGCGTGGTGACATCACCACAATTTTTGTTGATAAAAACACCGCTTCAGGAATTGAGTGGGTTACAAAAATAATGGTTTTTTTGGTTCTTGCCCAAAGCTCCAACAATTGTTGGTTCAGCTTGTCGCGCACAATTTCATCCAACGCGCCAAAGGGTTCATCCATCAACAAAAGCTGGGGGTCAAAAGCCAAAGCGCGGGCTATGGAAACGCGCTGCTGCATGCCGCCTGATAATTGCCACGGGAATTTTTCTTCAAAGCCCTTAAGGTTCACTAGTTCCAAATTGCGGGCAACCCGGCCTAGAACATCATCAAGCCCCATCACCTCAAGGGGCAGGGCCACATTGTCTTTCACCTTGCGCCACGGCAGCAAGGCGGGGGCTTGAAACACATAGCCATAGCTTCTGGCCAAGCGGGCTTGTTCAGCACCCATGCCATTCACCAATAATGTGCCAGAGCTTGGCGTTTCCAGATTTGCGATGGCGCGCAGCAATGTGGTTTTGCCGCAACCCGAAGGGCCGATGAGCGAGACAAACTCACCCTCTTCGATGTTCAGATTGATCTTCGACAAGGCCTCAACAACACCGTCCCCGGTTTGATAGGTGAGGCTTAAATCTTGTGTTGCAATGACAGTTTTGCCCAAGCAATCTCCCAACGCCAATTTTATTTTGCATAACGCTAACAACTCTTGACCAATTGATCAAGAAATAACAGGATGGGTAATGCCTCAATCCACGGCAAAGATAGTTCAGAAAACCCGCATCCAGCATCAAAATCAGGCATTGATTTTGAAGGCGGCACTGGAGGTGTTTTCGGCCTTTGGATATCGCGGTGGAACCATTGATCAGATTGCCAAAAAGTGCGGGTTATCCAAGCCAAACCTTTTGTATTACTTCAAACGCAAAGAAGATGTTTATGTGGCGGTGTTGGAAGCAACACTGGCAGAATGGTTGGAACCTCTGCGCGGGCTTGATGTGAGCGGCGACCCGATTGTTGAGCTCACACGTTATGTGAGCGAGAAATTGGAAATCTCGCTCAAAAACCCGCAAGCCTCAAAACTTTTTGCAAATGAAATTTTGCATGGTGCGCCGCATATCCAGAAATTTCTCAAAGGCCCCTTGCGCGACTTGGTGGAAGAAAAATCTGCGGTCATTTTAGAATGGGTTGCCCAGAAAAAAATTGCACCTGTTGACCCGCAGCATTTAATTTTTGCAATCTGGGCGGTGACACAACATTACGCTGATTTTTCAGTACAGGTGGAAGCGATCATGGGCGGAGAGCCCAAGCCTGACCGCACGCGCAAGGCGGTGATTGAGGTTTTATTGCGAGGGCTTGTGGTGGATTAACAAGAAAAAAGTTAGATCAGCCAAACTCTTTCCACCAATGCTTCGCGATGTCTATGCGCTTGGCGATCCACACTTTTTCTTTTGATTGCACATAGTCGATGAACTTGGCCAAGCCAATTGCGCGGCCCGGCCTGCCGATCAGGCGACAATGAAGGCCAATGCTCATCATTTTTGGGCTGCCGCGCCTGCCTTCTTCATAAAGGCAATCGAAGCTATCTTTTAAATATTGATAAAAATGTTCGCCCGTGTTGAAGCCTTGAGGCGTGGCAAAGCGCATGTCGTTCGCATCCAGCGTATAGGGAATAATCAAATGTTTTTTGCCGTCGGGTTTGTTTAAAAAAAACGGCAAGTCGTCGGAATAATCATCCGATGAATAAAGAAAGCCACCTTCTTCCATCACCAGTTTTGTTGTGTTCATCGAACAGCGACCAGTATACCATCCTAAGGGGCGCTCTCCCGTAATCTCAGTGTGAATGCGAATGGCTTCAGCAATGCTGGCGCGTTCATCAACCTCTGGCATATCTTTATGTTCAACCCATTTCAAACCATGCGAGGCCATTTCCCAACCTGCTTCGATCATCGCCTTTACTTGGTCGGGGGAGCGTTGCATGGCTGTGGCCACGCCATAGATTGTGATGGGCAGTTGGCACTCTGTGAACATGCGCCACAAGCGCCAAAAGCCAGCGCGTGCACCATATTCATAAATTGATTCCATGTTCCAATGGCGTTGGCCGGGCCAAGGGGCGGCACCCACAATTTCTGACAAAAACGCTTCTGACGCAGCATCGCCATGAAGGATATTATTCTCGCCACCCTCTTCATAGTTCAACACAAATTGCACGGCCACATGCGCGCCGCCCGGCCAATTGGCAAAGGGTGCTGCGCGGCCATAGCCTTTCATGTTGCGTGGATAGACAGGCATGTAATTCTCCTCAAATCAGATGAGAAGACTTGCATCTAATCTGGTTTGCGACAAGGTGGTTTTCACCTAAGTTTAAAATATATGGAGTCATTATGAAGCGCCCTTTAATTTTGATTGATCCGCTGCCCCGCACATTGAATGTGATCTGTGATGTGCCCACCCGCTCCAAATTGGAAAGTTTGGGCGAGCTGGTGATTTGTGAAACAGAGCGCATGCCCGATGCCATGGTGGAACAGCATTTGGCCGAGGTTTCCATCATCATGGGCCAAACCCGCATGGATGAGACACGGTTGAGGCGAGCCAAAAATTTGCGTGCCATCATCGATGTGGAAACGAATTTTACGGATGCCATCGATTATGATTATTGTTTTGCCCATGGCATTCATGTTTTGACGCCAGGTTCGGCGTTCGCGGATGCTGTGGCTGAATCTGCTTTGGGCATGGCGATTGATTTGGCGCGTGGCATTACCAAATCGGATCGTGATTTTAGGCGTGGTGTCGAGGCTTACGGGCTTGAAGGCAATGCCACAAGTTTTTCACTGCGTGGCGCACGCATCGGGTTGATTGGTTTTGGCGATTTGGCGCGGTCACTGCACAAACTTATCCAACCCTTTCAGTGTGAAATTTTGGTCTATGACCCGTGGGTGCCAGATTATGTGTTGGAAAAATTTGGCTGTCGTGGCGTGGGCTTGGATGAGCTTTTAAAACAATCAAAAGTGATTTTTGTGTTTGCGGGTGTGACAGCGCAAAACAATGGCTTTTTGGGCGCGCGAGAGCTTGATTTGATCAGCCCCGATGCTGCATTTTTGTTGATGAGCCGCGCGGCCGTGGTTGATTTTCCGGCATTTCTTGATCGTGTTGCAAAAGGCAAATTTCGCGCCGCAACCGATGTGTTTCCTGTTGAGCCCGTGGGCAAAGATGACCCTGTTCGCAGAATTGAAGGCCTGCTGCTTTCAGCGCATCGAACCGGGGGCATGCCCAATGCATTGTTTGATATTGGCAGGCAGGCGGTTGCCGATGTGGAATTGATTTTGAAAGGCTTGCCGCCGGTTGTGTGCCGGCGAGCCCAACGTGAAACCGTAAAATTAAACCGCAGCAAGCCTGTGGATTTAACTTAATTAAGGCTTGCCGCCCTAGTCCTTCATGCGGCGGCAATAGATTTGTGCCATCGTCATGGTAGGTTCTCTTAAGTAAGTGAAAAATTAGAGATGCGCTCGAAAATTGGCCCGATCCTCATATTCCTTAGCTTAGCGCTCGTTGCTACGATGTTGTTCTTCTCGTTTACAGATACAGCATGGGTTCTCTGGGTTGGACCTAGTGGGCCGAGCGAGAGTTACCCTGAAATAGCGTTTCTCTTTTTTGGTTTTCCGTTATCTCTTGTCATATTGGCGATTTCAATTTTCATCAACAAACTCTTGCGTAAGAAATCAGAGCATCCTCGAAAAATTTAGAAAAGCCCGCTTAAATTTAGAAGCCTACTTCCCGCTGTTCATAGCCCAAGGCCCGTGGAAGGCACCTTGTTCACCAGCGCGTTCAAAACCATGGGCACCAAAGAAATCGCGCTGCGCTTGAATCAAATTTGCTGTGCCACGTGATTGACGATAGCCATCAAAATAAGACAACGCGTTTGATAATGCGGGCGCTGGTGCGCCACAGCTGGCGCTCAAAGCCACAACCGCACGCAAAGACGCATGATCTTTTTTCATCATCGTCATAAACACCGGGGCCATGAGCAAATTGCCGCCGCCCGATTTTTTGAAGGCCTTGGTAATCTCGCCCAAAAACTGTGACCTGATGATACAGCCTTCGCGCCAGATGGAAGCAATGGTGCCCAAAGGCAATTTCCATTCAAATTCTTTCGAGGCTGTTTCCATCACTGCGAAACCTTGTGCATAGGCGGCAATTTTTCCGGCATATAAAGCGCCTTCAAGCTGGCGTAAAAACGCGGCGCGTGATTTTACCGATATTTTTTTCTTAGGGATTTTATAGGCTTTATCAGCTTTGACACGTTCATCCTTCATGGAAGACATGATGCGCGCATCAACAGCAGCTTCAATAGCACTTGCGTTAACGGCCAAATTTTGCGCTTCAATGGCGGCCCATTTGCCCGTGCCCTTTTGGCCGGCCTTATCAACGATAATATCCACCAGTGGTTTTTTGGCTTTGGCATCAATGACGCTCAGCACTGTTTGGGTGATTTCGACCAGATAAGAATTGAGGCGGCCTTTGTTCCATGTGCCAAACACTTGGGCAATTTCAGCGGCCTTCATGCCAAGGCCATCACGCATCAGACCATAGATTTCAGAAATCATCTGCATGTCGCCATATTCAATGCCGTTGTGAATGGTTTTGACAAAATGGCCTGCACCATTTGGGCCCATATAGGCCGCACACGGTTGGCCTTTATATTTGGCCGAAATTGCAGTGAGCACTTTTTCAACGCGGTGCCAGGATGATTCTTTGCCACCTACCATGATGGATGGGCCATGGCGGGCACCTTCTTCGCCGCCTGAAATGCCCATACCAATAAAAGTAAGGCCAGAATCTTTCAGCGCATCAAAGCGGCGCATGGTGTCGCGAAAATTGGCATTTCCGGCATCAATAATAATATCATGGCCTTCAAGCAGCGGGCGCAATTGGGCGATCACTTGATCAACCGGATCACCCGCCTTGATCAATATAATAATGGGGCGGGGCGGGCGGATGGCGGCTTTTAATTCTTCCAATGTGGTGCAGGCGGTGAAGTTGGCAGCCAAAGGGCCGGCATTGCGGATAACATCACGCATCACGGCATCATTGCGGTTCCACACGGCAACCTTAAAGCCCTTTTCCGCAATGTTCAGCGCCAGGTTTGAACCCATGACACCCATTCCAATCACGCCAATTTCTGCTTCAGACATTCAATTCTCCCACTTTCAAATAAGATTGCCATGATTTGAGACGCGGCAAAAGCTTTAATATCCTTTCAACACTCCGGCCCTAGATTGCGCAGCATAATTTCTTGAGGAAGCCAGCGTGATCGAAAATAAAACTCAAAATACACAAGCCCTTGTTCCGGCCTATGTGGCCACAATGTTGCTTTCGGCTTGCTTGTTGTTTTTGGTGCAACCGATGTTCGCGCGCATGGCCTTGCCGCTGCTGGGCGGCACACCCGCCGTGTGGGCGATTGCGATGTGCTTTTTTCAGGCCATGTTGCTTGGTGGTTATGCTTATGCTCATGTTTTGAAAAAATATGTGGCGCCGCGAACAGCTGTGGCGTTGCATGTGGCCTTGATGGCTTGTGCTTGGCTGTTTTTGCCTGTGGCGGTTCCGGCTGTTGATGTGCCTGCCAGCGGTGCCACGGCTGGCATTTGGCTGGTTGGCTTGATGGCCAAGGCCATTGGTTATCCGTTCTTTATGCTTTCTGCCACGGCACCACTTTTGCAAAGTTGGTTTGCGCGCACATCGCACCAGAATTCAGACAACCCTTATTTTCTGTATAGTGCCAGCAACATTGGCAGCATTGGCGCGCTAATGCTTTATCCTTTCATCGTCGAGCCACTGCTAGGGCTTCACACCCAATCTTTGTTGTGGAGCATCGGCTATGGCATTTTAACGGTTTCGATTGCGTTTTGCGGCGTGTTGATGTTGGGCAACTTCAAGCCCTTGGTTACAGGGTGGAGCATTGCCCCAACACTAGATGTTCCATTCAAACAAAAAGCCTGGTGGGTGTTTATGGCGTTTGTGCCATCAGCGCTTTTGGTGGCGTGGACAAACCACATCACCACTGACATTGCCTCAGCACCATTTTTATGGCTGCCGCCGCTGGTTTTGTTTTTGCTCACTTTCGTTTTGGTGTTCCGCGATGTGGCGCTGGTTTCTGTGAAATGGGCCAGGTGGTTGCAACTTGCTTCTTTACCCATCGCCTTCGTAGTGCAATTTGCCCTGCCTTTAAATCAAGCGGTTTGGGTTATGGCGATTGGTGCCATTTCATTTTTCTCAACTGCACTGATTTGTCACCGTCAGCTTTATGAAGCGAGGCCAGACGCTGGCAAATTGACGGAGTTTTATATGCTCATGTCTTTTGGTGGCGTATTGGGCGGCTTGTTTGTGTCACTGATTGCGCCTTTGGTTTTCACATCGGTTGCAGAATATCCCATTTTGCTTTTGTTGGGCGTTGCCGCACAGGCGGATCTTTTCAAAGATGAAAAAATTCGTGCGCAATTGCGCAATCCGGTTTTGGCAATTGCAATTTTTGTTGGCCTTTTGGCCCTGGTCGGATTTACCAGCGGATCTTATTTTTCAACGCAGGCGATCTCGATGGCATTCTTGGGCATGGCCGCATTTTTGCTGATCAGATCCCAACATGTGGTGATTGCTTTGGTGGCGATGATCACGCTGTTTGGAGTTAAATTTTTAAACCCAGTGCAAGAGCGCATTTCCTATCGCAGTTATTTTGGAGTTTTAAGCGTGGCTGATAATACGGCTGATGGGCCTTATCGTGTTCTCACCCACGGAACCA
Organism: Aestuariivirga sp.; assembly: GCA_043778995.1. Classification (GTDB taxonomy): domain Bacteria; phylum Pseudomonadota; class Alphaproteobacteria; order Rhizobiales; family Aestuariivirgaceae; genus Aestuariivirga. The sequence continues at coordinate 5,603 of JAYWFC010000020.1, read as the reverse complement.
CGATGCATGGCGCAGAGCGGATGGACGAGGTTCTAGACCAGGGAACATTAAAGCCCCATGCGCTGACTTATTACAGCCCCGATGGTGGGATGGCGCGGGCATTGCTTACGACACAAGCCCGCGTGCAAAATGGAGTTTACCGCGTGGTGGGTTTGGGCACGGGTTCGCTTGCCTGCTATTCCAAGCCCGGCGAAGATTGGGCTTATTATGAGATTGATCGCGATGTGATCAAAGTGGCGCGCGACCCGCAGCAATTTACATTTTTGCCACGCTGTGCGCCCGATATGAAAATGATTGAGGGGGATGCCCGCATCACCATGGCGCATGGGCCAGCGGATAAAGCTGATTATCTTTTGGTTGATGCGTTTTCATCAGACTCGATTCCCATTCATCTGATCACGGTTGAAGCCATGAAACTTTATCTATCACATTTGAAAGATGATGGCGTTTTGGTGATGCATGTGACCAATCGTTATATGGATTTAGTGCCCGTGGTGGCAGCAAATCTTGCAGCAATTGATCCGGCCCTTCAGGGGCGCGTTGTGGATTTTGTGCCCAAGGTTCAAGAAGTAAGCTCGCTGCATTCGATTGCCATTGTCATGTCTAAAAATGCTGAGGCTTTGGCGGCGCTGGATAAAGCCGGTGGCACTTTACCCTTAACACCGCAAGCTGGTGTTGATCCGTGGACGGATGATTTTTCCAATCTGTTCTCGGCCATTCTGCGCCGCATCAGAGTGACGAAATATTAGCGCAGCATTACTTGTTCCAGCGAGCGGCGGCGGCATCGTCGCTCGCTTTTGCATCGACCCAATTTGATGCGCCCGCCACTTCTTCCAACTTCCAGAAGGGCGCTTTGGTTTTAAGCCAATCCATCAAAAATTCGCAGGCTTCGAATGCCGCCTTGCGGTGGGCTGATGCGGTGATAACCAGAACAATATCTTCGCCGGCCAACATTTTTCCATAGCGGTGAATGATCAACACATTTTGCAAGGGCCAGCGGGCTTTTGCTTCTTCGGCAATGTCGGCAAGTGCTGCTTCTGTCATGCCTGGATAATGTTCAAGGGTAAGGCTTGCTGCATCGCGCACGCTGCCCACAAAAAGTGCGAAAGCGCCAATATCTGTGCGTGTGGATTTAAGGGCGGCCAGTTCATGGCCCACATCAAACTTTTCGCTTTGAACCTTGATCATGGCACTTACTTTAAACGAAAATCGCCAAAGCGATTATTTATTCTGCAAGAACCCGCGTCGTTGGGAAAGTAATTTCAACCAGCGTGCCTTGGCCGGGTTCACTTGAAATGTTGAAGCTGGCGCGGTTGGCTTCCACCAAAGCTTTGGTCAATGGCAGGCCAAGGCCGGTGCCTTGTCTTTCGCGGCCGGGTGTATCCACCCGTGAAAAGGGTTGAAGGGCTTGGGCCAATTCGCTGGCCTTCATGCCAATGCCCGTATCTTTCAAACGCAAAACCAAACCACCGGATTTTGTGGTGGCGGCTGATACGATCACTTGGCCGCCGGCATCGGTATATTTAATCGCGTTGGAAAGTAAGTTCGTCATAATCTGGCGCAGGCTGCGTTGATCAGCAACAATGCGCGGCAAATTATCGGGGAGAGACTTTCGCATCAAAACGCGCGCGCGGGTTGCCTGTTCTTGCAACAGGCGCGAGGCATGATCAAAACAATCATTCAAATTCACCGCTGTAAAATCCAACTCCATGCGGCCTGATTCAATTTTCGAAAGATCAAGCAGATCATTGATCATTGCCAAAAGATGGCTGCCGCTGGTGTGGATGTCGTTGACATAAGCGCGATACCGTTCATTTTTAATGTCGCCAAATTGGCCAAGGCGCATGATGTCTGAAAAACCTAGAATCGCGTTCAGCGGCGTTCGCAGTTCATGGCTGACGCGGGCCAGAAAATCAGATTTTAATTTGCTGGCTTCCTCGGCTTGGTCTTTGGCTTGGCGCAATTCTTTTTCTGTGCGCTTCCAGTTGGTGAGATCGCGCAACACCGCGCAAAATTCAACCTGTGAATGTTCGGCCTGAATGCGGCCAATGTTTAAGAACAGTGGAACTGTGCCGCCTTGTTTGACGATGGCCTGCACTTCGCGGCCATCATTAAACACGCTGGCCAAGCCGATCATGTCCAAGCTGGCCAAATAGCTTTCAAGAATTTTCGTACTTTCAGGATTTAGAAAATCAGCCAAGGGCTTATTCAAAACTTCGGCATTGCGATAACCAAAAATGGCCTCTGCGCCCGCGCTGAAACTTAAAATCTTGCCAGTTTTATCCAGCGTAATAATGCCATCGGAAGCAATGTCCAAAATTGAATACGGATCAGGTTCGATTGCTTTCGGTGGAACTGGTTTGGCATCTTCAACCACCACAGCTGTTGGCCGCTGAACGGGTGGCATGGGTACGGGTGGCACGGGTGAAGGGGCAGGCACTTCAGCCACGACTTCGGGCAGAACATCATTCGCGGGTTCAACAAACTTTTCAAAAGTATAGTGTTGGGCTTTGCCATTGAGCCAAGGCATTTCAGCGCTGGATATTTTAAACGCATGTGTTGTGCCATCCCCGTTGGGCAGGGCCAAAACCTTGGTGTTGGTGTTCAAAGCTTTAAACGACGGGAGAAAAAAGCTGTTCGATAAAGCGTCAGCGGTGGAAGCATAGCCACAAAGCCTGGCCAACCCTTCGCTGATGAACATGGTTTCTGAATTTTTTTGAATGGCAAAAGCCGAAGGGTTACGTTCAAGGGCTTGGCGCAATTGTTGGGGCAGGGCCGCTAATGTATTTGCTGGCTGCGGCGGCGAAATAACGTCTTGCTGGGCGGCCTGAAGTGGCTTTGGCGCTTTGGGTTTTTCTGCCGTTGCAGCGTTCAGCGTTCGGCCCAAGGCCTCGAAGGCTTGCTTGTCGTTGGGCGCCAATGTGGGCGTTGATGAGAGCTGCTTTTCAAGCAGGCGACGTTCGGTAATATCTTCCAAAACCAAAGTTGCAAAAACGCTTGGTGAAGTTTTGGCGCGGCGCAATGTCAAGCGTGCTTCACGCAATCCAAATGGGCTGTTGAAGTTTGCAATGGTGCTGATCAAGCCTGTGGTTTTAAGCCGTGCCAAAAGTTCGGCGGCTTGGCCCTCGGGCACCAGCAGATGGTGAAGCGCCTTAATGGTTTTGCCGTCGAAAAGGCTTTTGGCCAAAGCATTGGCGGCAACGAAGGTTCCGTTCTCGTCGATGGTGGCTGTGGCCAATGGAAAATCATCAAGGGCCACATCAGCGGGGCTGGCTTTAGCGGCAGTTGGAATTTCGATGGCTAAGATGCCGTCGCGGCCATCAGACAGCGTGTGGATAGAGCAGGTGCATTTGAAGGGTTCAGTTTTGCCAAGCGATGGAAATGCCAAATCCAAGGCCAAGGAAGTTTGGCGCGGCAGGGTGGCAACTTGAAGTGCCAAATCGGCAATACCCGGTTCAGCCAGGTCAAATGGTCTATCCACCAGATCAAAAATAGATTGGCCGCCAAAGGCCGCAATGCCTGGCTTGTTGGCCCAGACCAAACGGCCACGCGCCGCGTCCCAAAGCCATGCTGCTTCTGGCGCATGGCGCAATTCTTCAAGGGTGGGCAGAATTTGGGACACGGTTTACTTTCGAACGAACACTCACACACTGACCTAATCAATTTTTCATCGAAACGTCTAGTGTTCGTTAACAAATCATCAACTATGTTGAAAGGAATTCGGCATTAAGTTTTACAGGTTGAACTTTTTTGCAGATGTCGCTAGGACACAAAACGTGTGCCGCCATAGCTCAGTTGGTTAGAGCGCTAGATTGTGGATCTAGAGGTCCCCCGTTCGAGCCGGGGTGGTGGTACCATTCATTTCAAGTACTTAAGTCTATATTTAGCATTTGGCATTTTGTGCTAGCAACCAAATAGCAACCAACTCAGGCTATTTGCGCTCCATTGCCTGTCGATCCGTATTGAGATGCCTGTTTGGTAAAGTGCACCGTTGCTGAGAGACTTGAGGAGGCTAAAAAGAAAAAAGGGCCGGTGACAGCAGTCACGTTTCAACAGTTGTACCGGTCGCAAGAAATGGCGTGAAGATAATCGCCGCATGCCAAACGGCGATCAAGTAAACCTCGTTGCCCATCTTGCTATGGTGCGCAAGCCCTCTGTTGATTTCTCAGGATATTGGCAGCGGCACAAAGGGGTTTGAAGCGACAGCAAATATGATTAAAAGCATGAGATTTATGCAAAAATCGCCAAAACACCTTTGAACTAAGTATTTTGCCGTTGACAGGACTGCGTCGGTATCTGCTAAACAAAGGATTGCGTTTGCAGTTTGTTAACTTTTCGCGGCAATAAGTTTTGATTTGTCAACTATAATCTTGTAATTTTCAAATGAATCACTATTATTGTTATAATCTGTATTTGGGTGGTTATCGGAACATAGATGCTTGTCATGCATTTAAATGCGAACAAGGTACGAGATGTATTGAAGTTGTTTGTCTGGTTGGATGGTGTTCTCGCTACTGTTCAACGTTAGAATGAGAAAGGAGGCGAGCATGGATAATTGTAGTAAGCTCGCTAGCCGTTTTTCTGCGGCCGCGAAAAATGAGGGGCTAGCTGACGTTAAGTTCTTTTTACGCAACTTGGATGAAGCTGTGAAGGAACAGGTATGTCGGGAAGTAGAAGATATCTATGAAGCCCTTGATAACAAGAGCGTTGTGGATTCAAAATTTCGTGATTCTTACCAAACGCTTGACGTTTCTTAAAATAATCATTACAAATCCGTGACCTAGGCCCCTCTCGGGGCCTTTTTCATATGGTTGTAAAATGTTACTGAATGCTCAAAAGCTATTGTCCTGCTTTCAAAAGGCGAAAGCCATAATTGAGCACAAAAAGTTGCTTTGCCTTGATTCTGGTCGGATTCCCGTATCCGTTGATGATGTTGAAGACGTAATCCGAGACATGACGAATTATGAGATTAAGCGAGTAGAAGTGAAGACGCCCTCTGATGTCGTGCACGTTCGCGGCATACTCGAACGTTACGCCGATCAAAAAGCGCGCATCATCATTCGACACAATCAAACGGAAGACTGGAAGCGATATGTAACAGTAAAAGAACTTTGCCACATTGCATTGGATGAAGTTGAGGATTTGTCTACTGACGGCGAAAAAACAATTGAAAAAATGATAGCGGAAGAAACTTTATCTAAAGTTGCACAAATTAACGGAACACCTGTTCAACCTATTCTGCCTGATAACGAAGTGCAGTCTGAAAGGCTGGCCGAAATCATGGCCATTGAGATCATGTACCCGTTCTCGTTTAGAAAAAAAGACCTCGAAGATTTGAAGGCAGGGACCGTCACAATCACAGCGCTTGCTTTGCATTTTAACATTCCAGAAGTCATGATCGCACGCGGCCTAGCGCGTGGATGGTTCGTTCTATCAGAAAAATTTCATACAACTGGAAGCGTGAACTGAGCTTCTTAACGTAGTTCCCTTTATAGTCTAGGCCTGCAAGACAAACCAGATTTGAGCGACTCTTTTGACTGGTGCGGCCCTCACTATCGACTAAACTATCTCACTGACAAGTTCCCACCGCACCGCGCTACGTT
>JAYWFC010000019.1:0-2636 GCA_043778995.1 Aestuariivirga sp. | reverse complement strand
GAAAATTTCTTGTTTGATGTTCAGCGCAGCAAGATCAGCGCGGATCATATCCATCATCATGGCAATGGCTTTATCACGCACAACGGGCATCCAATCATGTGTGCCTAAAAGCTTATCGCCAAATTCCTGTGCCAAAGCGTGGCCCACGGGCTTCAAATAATCGCCGGGATAAAGCCCAGATGGAATTTCACCAATGTCTTGGCCGAGTGCTTCGCGATACCGCAAAAACGCAGATTGCGCCAAAACATCAACCTGTGCGCCAGCATCGTTGATGTAATATTCTTTGGTCACATCATAACCAGCAAAATCTAAAAGCGATGCAAGCGCATCACCAAAAACAGCGCCCCGACAATGGCCCACGTGCAACGGCCCAGTGGGGTTTGCTGAAACATATTCCACGTTCACTTTAACAGGCCGCTTCAACGTAGCAGAGCCAAACTTATCGCCCTGATCAAGCGCTGATTGAATAAACCTTGGCCAAACAGCATCAGCCAATTTCAAATTGATAAAGCCTGGCCCCGCAATACTGGCATCCACCACGTCGGCATGCGCCTTTAACAATGGCAAAAGCAATTCAGCCAAAGCGCGTGGTGCAAGGCCTGCTGGCTTGGCCAAAACCATGGCGACATTGGTAGAAATATCACCATGCGTAAAATCGCGCGGCGGCTCAGACGTTATTTTTGCTGTATCAAACCCGGCCGGAATTTTGCCCGCCGCAGCCACATCATGCAAAGCCTGCACAACAACATCTTGAAATTGCGAAAACAGATTCATCTAAAACTTTCGTCAAATAAAAATGCCCTAACGAAAAAGCGGGTCAAGGTCAAACAAGCGCTTGTGTTGATCCAGCGCATAGCGATCTGTCATGCCTGCCAAAAAATCACAAACCTGTCTGGCATAATTGCTGGTGTCGCTGATCGGGTGGTCTTCACGCCAATCAGCAGGCAGAAGTTTTTCATCATTCATAAAGGCATTGAACAAATCACGGATGACCCGTTGGGCTCTTCCCATAATTTCTAATACGCGCGGGTGGCGATACATGCTGCTTGAAAGAAAGCTTTGCATTACCCTGTTGTTTTCACGCATCTGCGCGGAAAAACTTATCAGTGGCACACCCAAATCGCGCACGGCATCTGCCGTTTTTGGCTTTGCCTGCATAATATTGCGGCCTGATTGTTCAAGAACATCTGCCACCATTGCTGAAATCAATCGCCGCACCGTTTCATGGATCACACGCGCGGTTTCAAGTTTGGGGTAGGCCTTTAATACATCTCCCAAGGCTTTGCCCACCAACGGCACATCGCCCAAATCAATAATGTTGAAAAGCTTGGCGCGCAAACCATCATCAACATCATGGGCGTTATATGCGATGTCATCAGAAAGTGCGGCCACTTGCGCTTCGGCCGACGCAAAACTTGAAAGGCGCAAATCATGCGCCTGAACATATTCCACAATAGCCACGGGCAAACCAGTTTTGGCATAAGGGCCAATGGCATGGCCCTCGCCATCCACAATTGGCCCATTGTGTTTCACCAAGCCTTCAAGCGTTTCCCACGTTAAGTTCAAGCCATCAAAATTTGCATATTTGCGTTCCAGCTTCGTCACAATACGCAGCGTTTGGGCATTGTGGTCAAAGCCCCCAAAAGGGCGCATCAACTCATCAAGTTCGCGTTCCCCTGCGTGGCCAAACGGTGTGTGGCCAAGGTCATGCGCCAGGGCCAAAGCCTCAGTCAAATCTTCGTCCAATTTTAATGTGCGGGCCAGCGAACGGGCAACTTGAGCCACTTCGAGCGAGTGGGTAAGGCGCGTTCGAAAATGATCCCCCTCATGGAACACAAAAACCTGGGTTTTCTGCTTCAAACGGCGAAACGCCGATGAATGAATAATCCTATCCCTGTCGCGAGCAAAACAACTGCGATGGGCAATTTCAGACTCTGCAATCACGCGCCCGCGAGAATCCTTGGCATGGGAAGCAAAGGCCGCAATCATGCTTCAGCCCCTTTCCATTTTGCCCCATTGACGTTTTGTCCCTTTGCCCCCAAATTTACACCATGAGCCAGATCAATGTTACCGAACGCGCCTTTAACCGCATCAGTGAAGTTGCCGCCAAAACCCATGCGCCGGCCAGCTTGCGCATCGCAGTCAACGGCGGTGGTTGTTCGGGCTTTCAATATGAATTCTCCTTATCAGCAACACCAGAACCAGATGATATTACAATTGAACGCAATGGTGCCACGGTCTTGGTCGATTCGACATCATTGATGCACATGCAAGGCTCCACCGTTGATTTTGTGGATGATCTGATGGGCCAATCGTTCCGCATTGCCAACCCGCAAGCAAAATCGTCTTGCGGCTGCGGCACCAGCTTTTCTCTTTAAATAAATGCGCATTGCCACATGGAACGTGAACTCCATCAAAGCTCACTTTGAACAAGTCACATCATGGGTGAAAGACGAAAAACCTGACGTGTTGTGTCTGCAAGAATTGAAATGCGAAGATCACAACTTTCCCACCGCTGCGTTTGAGGAACTGGGTTACACCTGCGCCGTTCATGGGCAAAAAACCTATAATGGCGTGGCACTTTTGGCGCGTGGAAAAATTGAAGATGTTCAACGTGGCCTGCCCGGTGATGCGGC
>JAYWFC010000018.1:0-7097 GCA_043778995.1 Aestuariivirga sp. | reverse complement strand
TTCTGGTATTGGCAGAATGGCTGGGGAAATTCGGAATGTTTTGAAGTTTCGTTAGTTTATTATGCTTACTCGCGTGGGCAATTCCACGAATTAAACCGAAATTACTATTCGACTGTTGCAAAGAATTCGCGAATTCTTTTTCATTAGTAATATTTTTCTGTACCCTGTTTTCTGTAAACGAAAATTTCGCACGGATAATACTTTCGTGAGAGTGAAAAGCCCAATCACTCATATGGAAAAGTGAAACAGCGCTGTGCATTGCCAAACGGAGATTCGAAGTATTGCTTCTGAAGTCAGCGCAGTCAGGTATCACCATGCCCTCCCAAAAATCCTTCGCATCATTGAACTGCTGGGTAATCGTCACAGAACACTCACTTGTTCTCCATCAACCCAACAAAACGCTTGAAGAGATAATGTGAATCCTGTGGGCCGGGGCTGGCTTCTGGGTGATGCTGCACTGAGAATACGGGTTTGCCCTCCAAGGCGATGCCGCAATTGGAGCCATCAAACAGGCTGATATGCGTTTCAACCACACCAGCGGGAAGGCTTTTCTGGTCAACTGCAAAACCATGGTTCATGCTGACAATTTCAACTTTATTGGTTGTAAAATCTTTCACCGGATGATTGGCACCATGATGGCCTTGGTGCATTTTCATGGTTTTTGCGCCTAAGGCCAAAGCGAGCATTTGATGGCCCAAGCAAATGCCAAAAATGGGTTTGCCGGATTGCACCAAAGTACTAATTTCTGGCACCGCATATTCACCCGTGGCCGCAGGATCACCTGGCCCATTCGACAAGAAAACACCATCTGGCTTCATCGCCAAAATATCTTCAGCTTTTGTAGTGGCGGGAACAACAGTGACATTGCACCCGGCCGAAACCAAGCAACGCAGAATGTTGCGCTTCAAGCCATAGTCAATGGCCACGACGTTAAAACGCCCCTGCCCGGTTTGATAGCCTGCTTCCCAATCCCACAGCTTTTCATCCCACTTCATTTGCTGGGTGAGTGAAACGTCTTTGGCCAGATCTAATCCTTCAAGCCCGCTCCAAGATTTGGCCAGCGCATGAAGCTTGTTGATATCAAACTTGCCTTTGGCGTTATGCGCAATAACCCCATTGGGCATGCCCTTTTCGCGGATCAGGTTTGTCAGCTCTCGCGTATCAATGCCTGAAAGGCCAATGATGCCGCGCGCCTTCAGCCATTTGTCAAAATGCTTGGCTGAACGATAATTCGCAGGTTCAGTCACCGGCGCTTTCACGATCAAGCCTTTAACGGCGGCAGATGCAGCAAGGTTCGTTGTTTCAATATCATCATCATTGGTGCCCACATTGCCAATGTGGGGGAATGTGAAGGTGACAATTTGGCCCGCGTAAGATGGGTCTGTCAAAATTTCCTGATAGCCAGTCATCGCTGTGTTGAAACACACTTCGGCCACAGCCTCGCCTTCGGCACCAAAGCCTGTGCCTTCAATCACCGTGCCATCGGCCAACACCAGAACGGCGGTGGGCTTGGCAATGGGCCAATCGCTAAAGGGCGCGTGTTTTTTGGGGCGGGCCTTGGAAGGGGCTTTCGTGGCAGACATGATCGACTCCGGAATTTTGAACTCGTTACGGGCTCAAGCCTATGCCGTCAAGGTTGAAGCCCACACAGAATCCGCTTATGCAGATTTCTTTTTTGAAGGACAGTCCGATGACATTACGCGAACAACTGCAAGCCGATATGAAAGACGCGATGAAATCGGGCGATAAAAAGAAAGTGGCAACCCTGCGCCTGATGAATGCAGCCATCAAAGATAAAGATATCAACAGCCGCACGGAAGGCCACGAATCCACATTGACGCCAGATGCAGGGATTATGGACCTGTTGATCAAAATGGTAAAACAGCGCCAAGATTCCATCACGGCGTTTGACCAAGGCGGCAGGCCCGAATTGGCCCAGAATGAGCGTGATGAAATGGCCATCATCCAATCTTACATGCCAAAGCAGATGGATGAAGCAGAGGCCAAGGCCGCAGTCGCCTCTGTCATCGCAGCGATGAACGCCACATCGATTAAAGACATGGGCAAAGTGATGGCCGAACTGAAAACCAAATATGCCGGCCAGATGGATATGGCCAAGGTGGGCGCTATTGTGAAAGCGCTTCTGGGCTGATATACAATTTGGTATAGAACAACGGAAATTCTATCGCCTCATCGTCTCCACAATAAGCGCGCATAATCGCGCCAACACAGGAGAACGCCTATGAAACTTTTTACAACTTTGGCGATTGCCGCAACGGCGATTGTGCTGACAATGGGTGCAGCTGAAGCGCGTGGACATGGCGCTTCGGGCCGCAGCCATCACCATGGCCATATGTTTGCCCACAAACATTGTTTTGCTAAACACCGATGGAACCATCACCACCACTTCGCCGTTCGGTATTGCCACCTCAACAACTTTTGATTGAAAGGAAAATACGATGTTCAAAAAAATCATAATTTCTGCCGCAACTGCCGCAACCCTGGTTTTGGGCACTGGCCTTATGACAGCAGCCCCCGCCGCCGCCCAAGTTCACTTCGGCTTTGGCATTGGTGATGGCTATGGCTATAATCCAGGTTATTACCCCGCCTATGGCTGGCATCGCCACCGCCATTGGATGGGTGGCCCGCCTGTGCGCTGTTTCATTAAAACCGTGCGCTGGCACCACCGTTGGGTAAACCGCCGCGTTTGCCGGCCCGCATACTATTGATCAACACCACAAAGGCCGGTTGAAAAATCGGCCTTTTTCTTCAACACCTTATAAAATATATTCCTAAATATAAGAATTTAGATTGACACCGTCCGGTCAACCTGCTATTTCTCGTCACAATCCACCTTTGGGTTAAAAAATCCCCCGCCCCCACCCACAAGTCTTGAGCCCATCAGGAAGACAACGTGTGAAGGGCACATGAATTTTGACAGCAGAGCATGATCCCTAACCTAGCATCAGCGCACTGGCGTAGACTCCCCCGCAAAAGTGGCGCAAAAGGATTTATGGGGGCTTTTCTGAACTCTTTTGAAAGAGGTTTAGACATGCAAAAATTATCAAAAACAGTGGTGGTTATTGTGATGGCCGTTGCTTTCGGCCTTGGCGGCGCTTGGCCCGCTGGGGCTTCAGCCAAACTTCACCACAAATCCTGTGGCACTTTTGAGGGTTCAAAAACCCAACTGTGCGCCAAGCAAAATGTGAAACTGAAAACCAAAAAACCCAATCCGGCCGGCGGAAAAGGCATTTCCCCCGGCCTGTTGTTGTTGGAACTTGTTCTTTAGGCCAAAAGCCTAAAAGCTTAAACGATGTTGGTAACCACCGTCACATTGCCATGAATGGCGTGGCTATAGGGGCACACAACGTGGCCGCGTTTGGTGAGGTCTTCAGCGGCCTCTTTCGTCATGCCGGGCAGCGATACATTCAGCACCACGGCAATGCCAAAGCCTTCGCCATCATCACGGCCACCAATGCCCACTTCTGATGAAACTGTTGCATCAGCTGGCATATCAATCTTGGCCTTGCCCGCAGCAAAGCGCATGGCACCCAAATAACAGGCAGCATAACCCGCCGCGAAAATTTCTTCAGGGTTGGTGCCGTGGCCGCTTCCACCAAGTTCTGTGGGCGAGGCAAGCGTGAATGTCAGGCGGCCATTTTCAGTGGCCGAAATGCCATTGCGTCCGCCGCCATGGGCTTTGGCTTTTGCGGTGTATAATACTTTCATCATAATGTCCTTTGGTTAGGTTGGGTGTGTTCACGCAAGGCTTCAGCCAACGTGTTCAGTTTCTGCGTCAGCGCAGAAATTTCTGTCATGGGCAGGTGCGTGGCATCCAACACTTGTGGCGGCACACAGCCCAATTCAATGTTCAATTTTGCGCCCTTTTCTGAAAGGGCAATATGCACCACGCGTTCATCTTTCGCGCTGCGTTGGCGGGTGATGAGACCAAGCTTTTGCATGCGCTGCAACAGCGGGGTTAACGTGTTGGTTTCAAGAAAAAGCGCATCCCCCAACTGGCCCACATTCAAAGGCCCGCGCTGTTGCAACGCCACCAAAACCAGAAATTGCGGATAGGTTAGGTTAAACTGTTCCAACAACCCGCGATAAAGCCGATTGAACGCAAGCCCCGCAGCATAAACTGAAAAGCAAACCATGCTGTTCAAAGGCGGGTTGGAATGTGTGGGTTGGTTCATAGGGCGCAATTACATCGCGCACGATATAAACGCAAGCGATATTTTACATCAAGCGACTTGTGTTCATGGTGTGTTCTGTGCTAGTTTTGTTCCATGGCCAAATCATCTCATTCCTTTGTTTGTCAATCCTGCGGGGCTCATTCTGTCAAATGGTCGGGCCACTGTGATGCGTGCGACAGCTGGAACACGATTATCGAAGAAAAGCTGGAAGCACCTGCATCAGGCGCCAAAGGTTCTGGCCTGCCGCGCGGGCGCGTGGCCAAGCTGGTGGATTTAAAAGGCGAAAGTGCTGCCCTGCCGCGCATTTTATCAGGCATTGCCGAGCTTGACCGCGTGACAGGCGGCGGCTTTGTGCCGGGTTCTGCCGTGTTGATTGGTGGAGACCCTGGAATCGGCAAATCCACTTTGCTTTTGCAAGCCTTGGCGGCCTTGGGCCAAAAGGGCGAGCGGGTGATTTATGTGACAGGCGAAGAAGCCATTGCCCAAGTTCGCCTGCGTGCCGCAAGGCTGGGCCTGGCTGATGCGCCCGTGCTATTGGCGGCAGAAACCAATGTGTCTGATATTATCGCCACGCTGAACGAGGGTGATGTGCCCTCGGTTGTTGTTATCGATTCTGTGCAAACCATGTGGTCGCCCGCTGTTGAAGCAGCTCCCGGCACGGTTTCACAGTTGAAGGCTGGTTCTGATGCCTTGGTGCGCTATGCCAAATCCAAAGGCGCATGTGTTCTTCTTGTTGGCCATGTGACGAAAGATGGCCAGATTGCCGGCCCCAAGGTGATCGAGCATTTGGTGGATACTGTGCTTTATTTTGAAGGTGATCGCGGCCACCAATTTCGCATTTTGCGCGCCGTTAAAAATCGCTTTGGCCCTACGGATGAAATTGGCGTTTTTGAAATGGGTGATGGCGGCCTCGCTGAAGTGACAAATCCATCGCGCTTGTTCATGGGCCAAACTGAACGCCCAGCACCGGGCACGGCGGTTTTTGCTGGCATTGAAGGCACAAGGCCTTTGCTGGTGGAAGTTCAGGCGCTGGTTTCCCCCTCCTCGCTTGGCACCCCGCGCCGCACGGCTGTGGGTTGGGACACCACACGCCTCAACATGATTCTCGCTGTGCTGGAAGCCCGCGCCGGTGTGGCGCTTGGCCAGCATGATGTTTATCTGAATGTTGCAGGCGGCCTGCGCTTGAAAGAACCAGCGGCTGATCTGGCCGTGGCGGCAGCGTTGCTGTCATCATTGTCAGATACGATCATCCCTCATGGCACGGTGTTGTTTGGCGAAATTGCCTTGTCTGGTGCCATCCGTCCCGTGGGCCAAACCGAGCCACGGCTGAAAGAAGCATTGAAATTGGGCTTGGGCCATGCGGTCATTGCCGACATGGGTGACAAGCCCCCCAAAACCGGCATAGACGCCAAACAAGTTTCCACAGTGGCTGATCTGGTTGCGTGGGTTGCGTCACGCTCGAAGGGCTTGCGAAGAATAGCCTAGAACCTTGGCCATTTTTTGCATATAGAGGGGCATCAACTTCAGGCAGGCGGCAACATGTTCCAAATTCTCGATTTCGTTTTATTCGGCATCATGTTTGTTTCAGGCCTTTTGGCCTTGGCCCGTGGCTTTATTCGAGAGTTAACATCCCTTGTGGCTTGGGCCGCCGCTGCCTTTGCAGCTTGGCGGGCGTTTTATTTCAAGCCTTTGGTGGATATTGTGGCCCCGCATGTTGATCCGGCAAAACCCGCCCTTGCCCAGATTATTGTTGCAGCAGCCGCCTTCATTCTGGTTTTGATTATCGTTTCTATCATCAGCGTAAAATTTTCAGATTGGGTTGTCGATTCGCGCATCGGCGCTTTTGATCGCACCTTGGGCTTCATATATGGTTTGGCCCGGGGGCTTATTTTTGTGTCCATCATCTATCTGTTTTATGGCTGGATCATTCCCGCCGATAAGCAGGAAGATTGGGTGAGAAACGCCATGTCGCTTCCTGTCATTCGCATGGTTTCAACAACCATCACCAATTATCTACCGCCTGATATTCAGGAAACCTTGACCAACTCTTCCCTTATCGGCAATGCCGCAAACCCCCAACCCAAGGCCGAAGCGCCAGCACCTGATCAAGGCACTGCGGTTTCAAAAGGCCAGCAACAAGGGATGGATAATCTTTCCAAAGACGCTGCAACCAAACCCATCATCGGCCAGGACACAAATCAATGATGAAAGCAGATTTTGACTTTGATGGAGACACCCTTCGCGAAGAATGCGGCGTGTTCGGAATTTTCGGCCACCCTGATGCAGCAGCTCTAACCGCGCTTGGCCTTCATGCACTTCAACACCGTGGCCAAGAAGCCGCAGGCATCGTGAGTTATGACGGCGAGCGCTTCCACACAGAACGGCGCATGGGCTTGGTTGGTGATCATTTTTCATCTGAAAAAGTGATCAACCGCCTGCGCGGCACACAAGCCATGGGCCATGTGCGCTATTCCACAACGGGCGAAACCATTTTGCGCAATGTGCAACCGCTGTTTGCGGAATTGGCAGCAGGCGGCATCGCCGTGGCACATAATGGCAATCTGACCAATGGGCTTACCTTGCGGAAAGATTTGATTGCGTCTGGTGCCATTTATCATTCCACATCAGACACCGAGGCCATTCTTCATCTTGTTGCCCGTTCCAAAAAAACGCGGTTGCTTGAACGTTATGTTGACGCGCTGCGCCAACTTGAAGGCGCATATGCCTTGGTGTCTCTCACCAATAAAAAGCTGATTGGTGCGCGTGATCCCTTAGGCATAAGGCCGCTGATTTTGGGCGAGTTGAACGGCGCATATATTTTGTGTTCTGAAACTGTGGCCCTTGATATTATTGGCGCAAAATTTGTGCGCGAAGTTGAAAATGGCGAAGTGGTGGTGATCT
>JAYWFC010000017.1:0-7108 GCA_043778995.1 Aestuariivirga sp. | reverse complement strand
TGGCCGTGCCATTTCCAAACTCATGGTCGTTAATCATTTGGGCGGCGGTGGCATAATCTTCAACGCGGACAACCGAAAGCACAGGCCCGAAGATTTCTTCCTTATAAATTTTCATATCTGTCGTGACATGGTCAAACAATGTACCGCCCAGATAATAGCCGCCTTCATAGCCCTGTAATTTTAAACCGCGGCCATCAACAACAGCCGTTGCACCAGCGGCCACGCCATCATCGATATAGCCTTTCACTTTTTCAAAATGCTGCTTGGTAACCAGCGGTCCCATTTCAGCATCTTTGTCTGTGCCGGGCCCAACTTTCAGGGCGCGAATTTTTGGCTCTAATTTTGAAATCAAAATATCAGCAGTTTTTTTGCCAACGGGAACCGCCACTGAAATGGCCATGCAGCGTTCACCCGCAGATCCATAAGCAGCACCCATCAAGGCATCAACCGCTTGGTCCATATCAGCATCAGGCATGATGATCATATGGTTTTTAGCGCCGCCCAAAGCCTGCACGCGTTTGCCAGAACGTGTGCCTGTTTCATAGATATAACGCGCAATGGGGGTGGAACCCACAAAGCTTATGGCAGAAACATCGGGGTTCAGAAGCAAAGCATCAACGGCTTCTTTATCGCCATGCACAACGTTGAAAACGCCATGCGGCAAGCCCGCTTCTTCCAGCCATTTGGCCAGCAACAATGAAGCAGAAGGATCACGTTCCGATGGTTTTAGAATAAAACAATTGCCTGCGGCCAATGCGATGGGGAACATCCACATGGGCACCATGGCGGGAAAGTTAAAAGGCGTAATGCCAGCCACAACACCTAAAGGTTGGCGCAGCGAATAGCTATCAACGCGCGTGCCCACATTTTCTGTCATTTCAGTTTTGAGCAACTGTGGCGCAGCGGTAGCAAATTCCACCACTTCCATACCGCGCTGAATTTCGCCGATGGCATCAGAAATCACTTTGCCATGTTCAGCCGTGATCACGGCTGCAAGTTCAGGGGTGCGATCCTCCATAATGCGCAAAAACTTATTCAGAATGCGCGAACGGCGCAAAGGCGTTGTGTTGGCCCAAGCCGGAAATGCTTTTTTGGCAATGGCTACAGCTTCATTCACCTGCGCTGTTGTGGCCAAATTGATTTGCGCGGATCGCTCGCCCGTGGCGGGGTTGAACACGGCGGACATGCGCCCAGAGGTGCCGTCAACCAACTTGCCGTCTATGTGATGTTGTATGGTTTTCATAATTTTCTCCCTGATGTTGGAGATGTGATACGCTTGTCAGATTTGCACAGCAAGATGAAGAATTGCAATTTCGATATGCATAAATTAATGTGCGAAAATGGATTGGGATCGCATTCGCATTTTTTTGGCAGTGGCCCGCGCCGGGCAGATTTTGGGTGCTGCCCAGCAGCTTGGCCTGAACCATGCCACCGTGGGCCGCCAGCTCACTGCCCTAGAAACGGATCTGGGTGCCAAACTCGTAGAACGCCAAACGCAAGGATGCACCTTAACCCCTGCGGGCGAAGCTTTGCTGAAATCAGCTGAGCGGGTTGAATCAGAAGTCTTGCAAGTGGGTTCTGAAATTTCGGGTGCGCGTTCGGCAATTTCCGGCACAGTGCGCGTGGGTGCGCCTGATGGTTTGGGCAATTATTTTTTGGCCCGCACCATGGGCAAATTGGCCAAGGCGCATCCTGAACTTACCATTCAACTTGTGCCCCTGCCGCGTACATTTTCGCTCTCACGGCGCGAGGCCGATATTGTTGTAACGTTAGATCGGCCCAAGCAGGGAAAACTGATCATAAAAAAACTCACTGATTATACGTTGAGCATTTACGCCGCCGCGTCTTATCTGAAGGACCAAGGCAATATCCGCACACTGGAAGATTTGGATGGCCGGTTGTTCATCACCCATGTGGAAGATTTTGTTTATAGTCGCGCCTTGGATTATGCCGCTGAGCTTGGCCAGCGCATGAAGCGCCATTATGAATGCGGAAGCGTCGTGGCGCAGATGGAAGCCGTGCGTGCGGGCCATGGTGTTGGCATTCTGCATGATTACGCCGCTCTTCAATTTCCCGAATTAAAACGCGTGTTGCCCGCCACACAATTTACCCGAACCTATTGGTTGATGAGCCACCCCGATACACACCGCACCGCACGGGTTGGGGTGGTTTATGATTATCTTTCAACAACTGTGCAGAAGGCCAAAAAAGATTTCATGCGGCAAATTTGATGTGCGCACCTCATTTTTCTTGTGTGGACTGAAAATTTCCTTTAACCGAGCCTCACCAAATTCAACGACCATCAGGAGAAACCATGGCCCGCATTACCCTTCGCCAACTGCTCGACCACGCCGCTGAACAAGACTATGGCGTTCCTGCTTTTAACATCAACAATATGGAACAAGCGCTGGCCATCATGTCGGCTGCTGCTGCTGCTGATGCGCCCGTGATTATTCAAGCTTCACGCGGTGCGCGCTCTTATGCCAATGATATTATGTTGCGCCATATGATGGACGCCATCACCGAAATTTATCCCAACATTCCAGTCTGCGTGCATTTGGATCACGGCAATGAACCCGGTACTTGCATGACAGCCATTCAATCTGGCTTCTCATCGGTGATGATGGATGGTTCTTTGATGCTCGACGGGAAAACCCCGGCTGATTGGGCCTATAATGTGGGCGTTACAAAAACTGTAACCGACATGGCGCATTTAGGCGGCATTTCTGTTGAAGGTGAACTTGGGGTTTTGGGTTCCTTAGAAACCGGCATGGGCGACAAGGAAGATGGCCATGGCGCTGAAGGCAAGTTAAGCCACGACCAACTTCTCACCAATCCAGAAGAAGCTGTGAAATTCGTCAAAGAAACCAATGTGGATGCCTTGGCTATTGCCATGGGCACATCCCACGGCGCTTATAAATTCAGCCGCAAACCCGATGGCGCGGTTTTGGCCATGAACGTGATTGAAGAAATTCATAAAAAGTTGCCCAACACCCATTTGGTGATGCACGGTTCATCTTCCGTGCCGGAAGATTTGCAAGAAATCATCAACAAGTTTGGCGGCCAGATGAAACCAACCTGGGGCGTGCCCGTGGCTGAAATTCAACGCGGCATCAAGCATGGCGTTCGCAAAATCAACATCGACACAGATAACCGCATGGCCATGACAGGCGCCATTCGCAAAGTGCTGTTTGAAGACAAATCAGAATTTGACCCACGTAAATATTTAAAGCCCGCCATGGAAGCCATGACCAAGCTTTGCGCCCAACGCTTTGCTGAATTCAACACCGCAGGCCAAGCCAGCAAAATCAAGAAGGTGCTTTCCGTAGCCGAAATGGCCAAGCGCTATAAAGATGGAAGTTTGAATCAGAAGTTTGCTTGAAGGTTAGACGCTAATCTGAAAAAGGGCTCCCGCGAGGGAGCCTTTTTTATTGACTTCCCAGCATTGAAATACGCATCAAATGATGCTAGTTTTGATGCAGGAGATCTATCATGCGCAGTACGTTCACGATTGAAGACAAACTCTTGGCGGAAGCAAAGAAGTCATCGGGCATTAATAGCACCAAGGAGGTTGTCCATGCCGCGCTCACGCAAATGATTCAGCGTGATGCAGCTTTGCGACTTGCAAAACTCGGAGGCACCATGCCCAATTTTAAAGCGCCTCCGCGCCGTAGGTTTGATTCAGAGTGATATTGGCTGACACTTCCATCTGGGCCGACCATTTCCGCAGCAACGATTTTCACTTGGCTGAACTGCTTGCCGTCAACAATGTGGTAATTCATCCCTTCGTGCTTGCCGAGATTGCCTTGGGCAGTCTGCGTGGTCGAGCCAAATCAATCAATGATCTTAAGTCGCTGCCTGTCACAAGGGTCGTTGATGATGCTGCTGTGCTCCAATCGATTGAATCGCTTAAACTCTACGCAACGGGTATAGGATTTGTGGATTCCCACATTCTGCTTTCCGCAAAACAAGAAGGGTATGATCTTTGGACGCGGGACAAACGCTTGGCAACGCAGGCGCAACGGCTTGGTGTGCATTATCGCGCGATGCAGTAAGTGACGCAAGTTGCCTGCACGTTTGCGTTTTTGGTTTGAGTTGATAAAACTTGCAAAGTAAACGCGGAGATCGTCCCTTGAGCATCCTCTACTATTCCCGCAACCCAAACCCACGCCTTGCACTCGCCGTGGCGCGGCATTTGAATGCGCTAGTTCAGCTTGAATGGGCCTCGCCGTTTTCGCCTGATCAGGCAGAGAAATTCAAGGCGTTGAACCCCACACAACTCATTCCCATTCTGGTGGAAGATGGCCAGCCGCTGTGGGAGGCTGATGCCATTGCCTGCCGCTTATCCATGATGGTGGGATCAAATTTTTGGCGCATGGATGTTGATCTGCCCGATATGATCCGCTGGATCAGCTGGGGCAAACCGCATTTTGTGCATGGCTGTGATATGGTGCATTTTGAAGTGGGCACCAAACAGCGCTATGGCCACGGGCCAATTGACCATGACAAAGTGAAAGCTGGCTTAGCGCTTTTTCACCGCAGTGCGGCCCTGCTTGATGCGCATTTAAAAGGCCGGGATTGGCTGTTGAACAGCGGGCTGAGTTATGCGGATTTTCGCATGGCAACATTTTTGCCCTTTAACGATGTGGCCAAGTTGCCGCTTCAGGATTATGCAAACATTTCACGGTGGAACCAAAATCTTCTTGCACTGGCCGCTTGGGCCGATCCTTTTGCAGGGCTAAACACGCCAGACCTGCCGCCAATCGGTTAGAACGAGGAATAGCCTATGCCCTTTCCCATCACGCCCGCCCAAATTGCTGATTATGAACGCGATGGCGCTGTTCTGATCAAAGGCTTGTTTGCAGGCTTTGTTGAAACCATTCGGGAAGGCATAGCCCGCAACATGCGCGAACCCGGGCCTTATGCTTCTGAAAACTTGAAGGCAGGCGAAGGCGGCCGCTTTTTTGATGATTATTGTAATTGGACGCGAATTCCAGAATTTGAAGAGGTTATCAAAAAGTCTCCCGCGGCAGAAGCGGCAGCGGCTTTGATGAAATCAAAATCTGTTCAAATGTTTCATGATCATGTTTTGGTGAAGGAACCAGGAACAGCCAAGCCCACACCGTGGCATCAAGATGGTCCTTACTATTTTGTTGATGGCCAACAAACCGTAAGCTTCTGGGCGCCGGTTGATCCGGTGAAGGAGGCCTCGCTTCGCTGTGTTGCAGGTTCCCATAAATGGCCCAAGGCGGTGTTGCCCACGCGCTGGCTTTCAGAAACAAATTTTTATCCCAACCCTGAACTCTATATGCCCGTGCCAGATCCTGATGCCGAGCCCGATAAATATAAGGTGTTGGAATGGGCGATGGAGCCCGGTGATGCCGTGGCCTTTAATTATAAAACCTTGCATGGCGCGCGGGGCAATTTGGCAGGAACAAGGCGCCGGGCCTTTTCTCTGCGCCTGCTGGGTGATGATGCACGTTATGTCACAAGGCCGGGCCGCACCTCTCCGCCATTTCCGGGCCATGATATGGTGGAAGGCCAACGCTTGCGCGAAGATTGGTTTCCAGTTTTGATCTAACGCATATGCCGATGCGTAAAACCTTTATGAATTTTTCACTGCTCAATATCTTGCCTTATCTTGGCACTTTACCTTTTGTGTTGGGCACCTTCGCCAAGATGTCAGGCACCCTGCCCATGATCTATTTTATTGATACGCGGCGCATCGTTTTGTCCTATGGCGTGTTGATCGTCTCATTCATGGCGGGCGTGCACTGGGGGCAATATCTTTCCGGCACGCGGGGCAAATTGAATTTGCTGATCACCAGCAACATGATTGCTTTGGTGGCCTGGGTTGGTGGCTTGCTGATGTTGCCCACGCATATTTGTTATCTGTTGATTGTTCTCTTTGCG
Source organism: Aestuariivirga sp. (assembly GCA_043778995.1). Classification (GTDB taxonomy): domain Bacteria; phylum Pseudomonadota; class Alphaproteobacteria; order Rhizobiales; family Aestuariivirgaceae; genus Aestuariivirga. The sequence continues at coordinate 1,195 of JAYWFC010000017.1, read as the reverse complement.
CTTTTGTATGTGATTGATCGCGGGCTTGAAATTCCAACAGCATATTTGCAAACCAGGCGCAATGTGACGCTGATTGTTTGTGCCTGCCTGCTCGCACTCAGCTTTGCTTGATATCATGGCGCAATCCATTGCATTTGAACCAACACGCGCAGCAGGATTAGAGCGCCTATCGCAATTTGTAAGCGCTGCCGGCCGCCATTATCAAAACAACCGTAACGCTGATCTGGGGCCAAACAATCGGACCAATGTGTCGGCACTATCCCCCTTTATTCGCCATCGGCTGATAACGGAAGAGGAAGTGTTGCAAGCGGTGTTGGCCAAACATTCAATGCAAGCGGCAGAAAAATTTATCCAAGAGGTGTTCTGGCGCAGTTATTTCAAAGGCCATTTGGAAACACGGCCAAGCATTTGGGCAAACTATCGCCGCGAATTAAAAAATATAAAGCTGCAAGGCTTAATGCAAAAAGGGTTTGAAGCAGCAATCGAAGGCCGAACCGGTATTGAATGTTTTGATGCTTGGGTCAACGAACTTATGGGCCATGGCTATCTGCACAACCACGCGCGCATGTGGTTTGCATCGATATGGATTTTCACTTTGCGCCTGCCTTGGCAATTGGGTGCTGATTTTATGTTCAGGCATTTGCTGGATGGAGATCCGGCTTCAAACACTTTGTCTTGGCGGTGGGTTGCGGGCTTGCACACCAAGGGCAAAACCTATCTTGCGCGGGCAGATAATATTGCAACCTATACTCAAGGGCGCTTTTCGCCTGTTGGCTTGGCCCACGCTGCTGTGGCGATAGAAGAACCACCACTTCCATCGGCGCAAAAAATTCCTCAATCATCTGAAACTTATTCGGGCGGCACTATTGGGCTTTTGTTGAGTGAAGAAGATTTGAACGCTGAAACATGGAATATAGGCAATACGCACGTTGCTGCGATTGCTGGTGCAAGTTTCACTGCCGGCCGATCAGATCTTCCACTGTCAAAGCTGGTTCATGATTTTGCAAATGGCGCAGTGGCCGATGGGTTAAGGCGAGCTGGGGTTCACTTCAAAGTTCCCACTGAAAATCTTGGAAGTTTAGAAACTGGAAGCGTTCGCAACTGGGTCAAAGCCAACGCCCTTGAAACCATTATAACAGGTTATGCGCCAGTCGGGCCGGTGGCTGAACGCTTGATCACCCTCAAGCAAGAGTTA
>JAYWFC010000016.1:0-7113 GCA_043778995.1 Aestuariivirga sp. | reverse complement strand
CTTCTTAAAAATGATGCGAAAGAATACGATGGGTCGACCATTCAACCCGCCCGCAATCCCTCCGCTGGTATAAGCCAGATCAGGTTCAGCGGGTTGAGACGCGAAGTCTCTCTCAGCTTCAAATGAAGCACCCCGTTGAGAGCAAGGGTATTGATAGACTCGTCATGTTGTTCTTGCAAGCCTTGTTCTGCTATGAGCAGCCGATGAGCAGATATGCAATTTTATTAGGCGGTGGTTTGACTGTGACCAAACGCCTGCGCAAGCAACTTGAAGGTGCACGTTATATCGCGGCTGACGGCGGCATTGTGCATGCCGAAGCTTTGGGCTTTGCACCAGATGTGTGGGTGGGAGATTTTGACTCCACCAACAAGAATATGGAGCGCAAGTTCGAAGACATTCCGCGCCAAACGCACCCGGTTGAAAAAGATGCAAGCGATGGTGAATTGGCAATTTCAGAAGCGCTGCGACAAGGTGCAACATCATTGATTTTGGTAGGAGGCTTCGGCGGCCAGCTTGATCATGTTTTGGCCCATTGTGGATTTTTGATTGCTCTGGCCAAGCGTGATGTGGATATTTTTATGACATCAGGCACCGAAGAAGCCCGCGCTTTGGTGGGCGACGTGCAATTGAATGATTTGCCCACGGGAACTCGCATCAGCCTGATGCCGATGACAGATTTGGTTGGCCTCTCGATCAGCGGAGTGCGCTGGCCTTTGAACAAACGAAATGTGAAATTGGGCAGCGCTTTAACCTTGGCAAATATTTCTGAGGGCGAAGTGGCAATCTCTTTGCAGCATGGCCATGGAATAGTGATAACCTATCACTATGACTGATTTGAAAATTGAAAGAGTGGGCGAGCGCGGCGACGGCTTGGCCCAAGGAAAAGCCTTTGCCCGCACGTTGCCCGGCGAAACCGTATCATCATCCAGCGGCGAAGTTTTGCTGTCTTCACCCGATCGGATAGCGCCATTTTGCCCGGTGTTTGACACGTGTGGTGGATGTAAATTACAGCATTGGAGATTAGAGCCTTATCAGGCTTGGAAAGTTGGTTTGTTGGCGAAGGCCCTGAAAGCGCAAGATATTGAAACTAAGCTGAACCCGATTATAGATGCCCATGGCCTTGGCCGCAGGCGGGTTACGTTGCACGTGCGCCAAGTGAATGGCGCTTGGGTTGCAGGCTTTATGGCCGAAAAAACCCATGCGTTGGTGGCGCTTGATGCATGCCCTATTCTTGAACCCAAGTTGCAAAATGCGCCGCAGATTGCCAGGCAATTTGGCGCACTTTTGGGCGCGTGCGATGTATCAATCACTGCGGCAGACAACGGCCTTGATGTGGCCGTGAAAGCCGAACGCAAATTGGCCGATAAGGTAATGAGCGGTTTTGAAATATTAATGCAGCGCCACAACATTTTGCGGGTGGCGATCAATGGTTTGGCCCTTGCACAAATAACACCACCGCTCACGCAAATGGGCAAAGCGCAAGTGCAACTTCCCATTGGGTCATTTCTGCAGGCGACGTTGCTGGGCCAAGAAACTTTGGCCATGTTGCTTGAGCCACATTTGAAAAAAGCTAAAACCGTGCTTGATCTTTTCTGTGGTGTGGGGCCGTTCACTTTTGCGATGGCTGAAAAGCACAAAGTTCATGGCATCGATGCAGATAAGCCATCCATTGCGCTTTTGCAAAATGCCGTGCGCCATGTGACAGGCCTGAAGCCGATCACTGCCGCCTCTCAAGATTTGTTTGTCAATCCGCTGGTGCCGGCAGAGTTGAACGAATATGATGCCATTGTGTTTGATCCGCCGCGCGCTGGCGCTCAAACACAATGCCGCAACATTGCAAAATCAAAGGTTAAAACGGTGATCGCTGTTTCCTGCGATGTGCAAACTTTTGCGCGGGACGCTAAAATTCTGATAAGCGGCGGTTATATTTTGAAAGAGGTAACACCCGTCGATCAGTTTAAGTATACACCTCACCTCGAAGTGGTTGGCGCATTTACGCGGCGATAGTATCTTCCGTGAGAAGCGGAAACCAAATTTTGAACGCGGCGCCCTTGCCGTGTTCAGATTGAATTTCCAAGCCGCCACCGTGAAGTTCGGCAGTTTTTTGAACCATTGCGATGCCCAATCCCGTTCCAAAACTTTTCGTGGTGAAAAGCGGTTCACCAATCTTGGCAAGAATTTCAGCAGGAATGCCAGGGCCATTGTCACGCACTTCAATTTCAGCGCCACGCTCGGAATGTTTCAACTCTATTGCAATCAACCGAGACTGCGCTACGTCATTGCTTTTGCCAGTCAGCGCTTCTGCGGCATTGTTGATCAAGTTAACAATGCCGCCGCGCAAACGATCTTTATCAAACGGAACCATGAATTGATTTTCTGGCAAAGATAAACTCAACTGCACAGAGGGGGGCAACTTAGCAGCGTGCTCGTTCAGCAGGTCTTCTAACCATTGAGAAATATCTGTGTTTTCAGAGATCAGCTTTCTAGACCGGGAATAATCCAACAACTGTGTGATGATCGTGTCGCAACGATTGATGCCCGTTTCAATGCGCGTAAAATAATTTGTATAATCAACCGGGCTATCTTTCAACTTGCGCTGCAATAAAAATGAACTGTTGCGAATGCCGCTCAATGGGTTGCGAATTTCGTGGGCAACGGTGGCAACCAAATGGCCCAACTGTGCCATTTTTCCCTTTTTCACAATATCGTCCTGGGCCTTTGAGAGCATGTTCAATTTTTCAGCAAGTTCCATATTGAGCCGACTGATGTCATCATTCAGTTTCAGCAATTGGTTTGCATTGTCTTGCGCAGAACGTTCAGAGTCTTCTGCCATAATGCGAGCCTTGTTTAGGCTTTCTGCAAGCATGTTGGCTTGTTCCATATTCCGCGTGGTCAACCACAGGCTGAGTGCACCAAGTGCCGCGGCAGCCAAAACACCAAAAGTTGTATTGCGCCGTGTTACGTCTATGGCGCGAACAATGGAACTTCCATAAAAATCTTGGTCGGCTTTTTCGCCATAGACCAGCCAAGGGCTGCGCCAATCTCTTGTGGCAATATTGAGTTTTTCTGAATAAATCGTTTTTGACTCAGTGTTTTGAATTTTGCTAAAAAGCGCGAACGGATTTTGCATCGCCGCGGTTGAAACATTATATTTGGTTGCCACGTTCAATAACGTCGTATCGGCCCGCGGAATTCTATTGCGCAAGTTGGCAGTCAACATAACGGTGGATACCAGCCCATTAATTTGGCCCTTTGCATCGTAATAAGGAACGGAAAAAACGATCCCATACCGATCACTTTCCTTTCCAGATTTAGTGAACAAACTGTTGTCAGATGTAATTATCTCAGATCCGCTGATAAACGGAATATCTAAGGCTGATATTTGCGATTTGTTCGCATAGTGATCTTGCAACCAACGTGCATGATCAACCAGTTGCAGATATTCAAACGTTTCAATTTGTGCCGGGTTTCCAGCGATTGGGCGCATAACATCCATAAGGTGGCTGATGCTTTGGGCGTTAGATTGTCCGTCAGCGACATCCACAATAAATTGGTCAAAAGTCAAAATTGGTGTTTGCGGTTTCTGCGTGACCGGATCTAATTTTCTTGGATCAAAATCAATCGGCAATACATAGATTTTGGAGATCGCCATATTGGTCGCGAGGTTGTTATAAATTTGCTGGGCGATTGTGCGCGATTCATCTGAAAAATTATTGCTGGAACGGTCGATATTTCGAATTCCAGGAATTGAAGCCAGCGTCCGCAAGTTTTCGTAGATGGAATGTAACACCGAATCAATTTTCTCGGCGCTCAGTTGCGTTTCGGCGTGGCTTTGTTCGATGAAGCGGCTACGCGCTGTGGCCATATCGCTAGACCAACGTAGCTGCACAGAGCCGAGTAAACCGCAAGCGGTTATGATTAAGATCAACCAGAGAATATATTTTTTCACGACCACAACCCTATGTGTTAATTCAAGTTTACCCAAGCGTGATTAAATATCCCCTAATGAAAAAGTCGAATCCACTCTGGCATTGACAGAGCCCGCGTGGTGTGTTGCTTGGCTCAAAAAGAGGAAGAAATGACAGCAGCATTCGTATTTCCGGGCCAAGGCAGCCAAGCGGTGGGCATGGGCAAGGCTTTGGCCACAGCATATCCTGCCGCCATGCGTGTTTTTGATGAAGTGGACGCGGCACTGTCGCAAAAACTTTCAACATTGATGTGGGAAGGGCCAGAAACTGATTTAACACTCACTGAAAACGCGCAGCCGGCATTGATGGCCGTTAGCATGGCCGCGTTGAAAGTCTTGGAAACCGAACATGGCATAACCGTTGCGAACAGCGCGAAATTCGTGGCGGGTCACAGCTTGGGCGAATATGCGGCATTGGCTGCTGCGGGCACGTTCAGCTTGGCCGACACTGCGCGTTTGCTGAAGATTAGAGGCAAGGCCATGCAAGCTGCAACGCCTGTGGGAACAGGCGCCATGGCAGCGATTTTAGGTTTAGATTTTGCCACCACAGCCGCCATCGCAGCCGAAGCTGCCCAAGGAGAAGTGTGTCAAGCGGCCAATGACAACTCAGAGGGCCAAGTGGTGATTTCAGGCAGCAAAGAGGCGGTGGATCGCGCTTGCGAAATTGCCAAAGCCAAGGGGGCTAAAAGGGCAATACTTTTACCAGTCTCTGCACCCTTTCATTGTGCTCTTATGCAACCCGCAGCAGACGTTATGGCCAATGCTTTAAGCAAAGTGGCAATGAATTCTCCTTGCGTTCCACTCATTGCCAATGTGGTAGCTCGGCCATTGATTGACCCTGCAACAATTCGTGCCAAGCTGGTTGAGCAGGTAACAGGCACAGTACGCTGGCGCGAATGTGTGAGCTATATGACCCAACATTCGGTTAAAGTGTTTATTGAAATAGGCGCTGGTAAAGTATTGACGGGCTTGGCAAAAAAGAATGCGCCGGAAGCCTTGGCAATGGCTTGCGGAACCCCTGAAGATAGTGCTGCCGTTGCAGCCCAATTGAAAGTTTAAAAGCAATGTTCAACCTTACGGGAAAAACCGCACTGATCACGGGTGCGTCTGGCGGCATTGGTGCTGCCATCGCTGCGGCTTTACATGCTGCTGGCGCCACCATCGCAATTTCAGGAACCCGCGTTGAAAAGCTGAATGAATTAAAATCGCAGATTGGCGAAAATGTTCACGTGTTGCCGTGCAATTTATCAAGCGCAGAGGACGTTGAAAAACTAATCCCCGCCGCTGAAGCAGCATTGGGCGGATTGGATATTTTGGTCAACAATGCTGGCATCACCAAAGATGGATTGGCGATGCGCATGAAGGATGAAGATTGGCAATCGGTAATCGATGTTAATCTCACATCCAATTTTCGGCTGTGTCGTGCGGCCATGCGCGGTATGATGAAAAAGCGGGCAGGGCGCATCATCAACATCACATCGATCGTTGGTGTCACAGGCAACCCCGGCCAAGCAAATTATGTGGCATCAAAAGCGGGTGTCATTGGCCTTACAAAATCTTTGGCACAAGAGCTGGCCACGCGCGGCGTAACAGTTAATTGCATAGCGCCAGGCTTTATCGCCACACCGATGACAGATGTGCTGAACGAAAAACAAAAGGAAGCCATTTTGGGTCGCATCCCTGCTGGTCGCATGGGTGGCCCACAAGATATTGCTGCCGCAGTTTTATATCTCGCGTCGGACGAAGCAGGTTACGTGACAGGCCAAACCCTGCACGTAAACGGCGGCATGGCAATGATTTAAGAGGCGCATCTTACATACTGCCTGTTGGGCCATAGAAAGACCCGATCATCAAAATCAAACCAAAAAGCAATATCCCCGTGCCAGCCGTCAGGCGAAGGCCTGTTGTTAACATGCCAAGCCAACGCGCGTCTTTTTTGGCCCAGCGTTCGGCCAATTTTTTTGAATAGACAGCAAGAGCGGCCACGCAAGACACCGTGATAAATGTGCCAAATGCCATGGCAAATGTAGACGCAACACCCGCCCAATAGATCCCAATTGAATTGGCGAAAACCAAAACAAGAAGCGCGCCAGTGCAAGGGCGGATGCCAACGGCGAAAGCCAAAGAAAAGGCTTTTGACAATGTCAGATTGGCCGAAACGTCTTTAGCGGCAGGCACATGGGCGTGCCCGCAATCGCAATCCGCATCGTGGTTATGCGTGTGTTGATTGATGATAACAAAATGATGATCAGATTGCATTTCAGGAGAAATAGCAGCGGCACCGCGTTTTGTGGCTGTAAAAAAAGGTTGCAGCCCCGTCCACAGAAGATAGCCGCCCATCACAGCAATTAAAGCAAAACTGCCTGTTTCAAGAAATCCTGCAACGTCCTTGGCCGCAGTGCTCACGCTCGCCACCAAAAAATAGAGTGATGTTACGATCAGGATAGCCGTGAAGGCTTGCACCACCGCACTCATAAACGCCACCAACAACCCCCGGCGCAGCTGGCTTTCCGTTGCTAAGAGCCAGCCGGAAATAACGGCTTTGCCGTGGCCGGGGCCAGCTGCGTGAAAAACGCCGTAGCCAAAACTTAAAAGCATAAGCGTAAGTCCAGAGGCAACTGTGTCGCCATCGCGGATGGAGCGCAGGTTTTTTGACATGGCTCCATAAAAATTTTGCTGTTCCTGCCGCACCCAAAGCGCGGGATCTGTGAAAAATGGAACAACTTTAATTGTGCCATCTGCGTTTTTATGGGGCACTAGTAATTTGCGTTGATCAAAAGTTTCAGCTCGCGCAGCTTCCGTTGCATGCGCCTTCAAAATGGGCACAACACAAGCGAATGCAAAAAACAAAACCAATATAAAGTGTTTCAGAGATGTATTCATGGCCCGCACTTTACGATAACGGCCTGCGCGAACATTCCACCAAAATCTTCATCATTCAACGGTTTCCAATCTTTACCTTTGGTGGCCAACATTTGTTTGGTTTGATCAAGCGCAGAATCTCCAGGAACTGGCAGAAGCTTCGCCGAACACGTATCAGGCAGTTTCTTAGAGATAAACAATGGTTTTTCTTTGATATATTCGAAATCTATAAAAAACTCCGGATCATAAACTTTCAACTGTATTTCACCCAGGCGCGGATCCAG
>JAYWFC010000015.1:0-7150 GCA_043778995.1 Aestuariivirga sp. | reverse complement strand
AGGTCTTGGTGTAACACCAGTTCTGGATACCGGTGGTGACGTGTTCTACTTCCCCAAGAACAAAGATCCAGCAGTAACTGCTGCTCAAAAGAAGATGGTCGCCACTTTGGTCACCAAAGAAGTGCAAGTTGCATTCAACCTGAAGAAGGGTTCATTGCCAATGCGTGCTGACGTGGATTTGTCTGCCGCGAACGACTGCATGAAGAAGGGTCTCGCAATTCTTGACCATTCAAAAGCTGTGTTCCCAGGCACTATCCAAATGATTGATCGTGACTCGCTCAACCAAATCGACGATCTGAATACTGCATTCATGGCTGACCCGACTATGACAGCCGCGGCTGCTCAAGCCAAGTTCGTAGACATCATCAAGAAAGCTCCTAAGTAAGCTTTTTTATACAACGCTCGTGTGGGTTCGGCTTTCCAATGGAGGCCGAACCCATCGTTTACTCAACTTGATGTGGGGCATTGGGGCATATGGATCGTCCAAATCCGTTATTTAGAAACTTGTCGTCTAAAATTGCGTCTATACCTATGATGCTGATCGTGCTGGGCGTGTTCGTCGGTGGCACTGCTTGGACGGTATTGTTTTCATTCACCAACATTAGAATTCTGCCACTGTTCACGCCAAGCGAGTGGATCAATGGCTTTGTTGGCACGGCCAACTATGATCGCTTGTTCACAACCGACCGCTGGATGGATTGTCCGGCACTTTCGCATATAGGCCAAGCCGATTGGCACCTGCAATGCAGAGGCGCTTTGCCCAACGTTGTAACTTACGCCGTGCTCTCAATTATTCTTTCCATTTCGATTGGCTTTTTGCTCGCCGTATTTATGGATCAGAAAATTCGTATGGAGGGCTTATTCCGCACGATTTATCTTTACCCATTCGCACTTTCATTCATCGTAACTGGCCATGTGTGGGCTTGGATTTTGTCGCCTGAATATGGCTTGCAGGGTTCCATTCGCCAATTGGGCTGGACAAGTTTTTCGTTTGGCTGGATCGCAGATCGCCAAATGGTCATGTATGCCATTGTCATTGCCGGCATTTGGCAAGGCTCGGGCTTTGTTATGGCCCTTATGCTCGCTGGTCTTCGCGGCATTGATGAAGAAATTTGGAAAGCCGCCAAGATTGATGGAATTTCCACATGGCGCACTTATTTGCAAATTGTGTTGCCCATGATGAAGCCCGTCATGGTGACAACCTTTGTTATCGTATCATCAGGTGCGGTGCGCATTTATGATCTTGTCGTGGCCATCACCGATGGTGGGCCGGGTATTTCATCTGATGTGCCCACGCGTTATATTTATCAAAATTTCTCAGCCAATTTGGGGCAATCGCTGGCGGCTTCCACCTGCATGTTGGTTGCTATGGCGTTTATTCTGATCCCTTGGATCAGAATGGAATTTGGCAAGAAGGGCTAAAACATCATGTCAAACGCATCCATAACATCCATCATTCCCGCAGGCAAAAAGCCAAAGAAACTTATCACCACAGAACGCGTTGTGGTTTATTCTGTGCTCACACTCTGCGCTTTGTTTTTTCTGTTTCCGCTTTATATTATGGTGATCACATCACTGAAAGATATTGAAGCCATACGCTCTGGCAATATCTTTGTGCCCACAATGCACCCGACCTTCACCGCGTGGGGCAAAGCTTGGAACAGTGCCTGCACAGGCCTTTATTGTGAAGGTATTAAAGTTGGGTTCTGGAATTCAGTGCGCATCACCGGCCCCAGTGTGGTTGTATCAATCGCCGTTGCATCCATCACCGGCTATTCACTGGCCAACTGGCCGTTTAAATTTTCCGAAGCGTTCTTCACGGTTCTCTTGGTTAGTTCATTCATCCCCTATGTGGTGATGCTTTATCCATTGGTTTTGATCACGCGCTGGCTTGGCATTTTTTCCACGTTGCCTGCTGTGGTTTTGGTTCACACAATTTTCGGCTTGCCGATTTTAACATTGTTGTTCCGCAACTATTTTTCATCGCTGCCACAAGAACTTTTTAAAGCGGCACGTGTAGATGGTGCAGGCTATTGGCGCATTTTCTTCCAAGTGTTTGTGCCCATGTCGGTGCCCATTTTCACTGTTGCTGTGATTTTGCAAATCACTGGCATTTGGAACGACTTTTTATTCGGCGTGATTTACGCTGGCCCCACCAATTACCCGATGACAGTGCAACTCAACAACATTGTAAATTCGGTGCAAGGTGGCAAGGAATATAACGTCGATATGGCCGCCACAATTTTAACCGGCATTGTGCCACTGGCTATTTACTTCTTCTCAGGCAAATATTTCGTACGCGGCATCGCTGCTGGCGCAGTTAAGGGTTGATATGATGAAAGCAAATTACACTCCCAGCGTTTCGGTTCGTGGGCTGGCGCTCAGCTATGGCGCGGTGCAGGTTCTCAAAGCCCTTGATCTTGATATTATGGATGGAGAGTTTTTGGTTCTGCTCGGGCCATCAGGCTGTGGCAAATCCACCTTGCTCAATTGCATTGCAGGCCTGCTTGAACCGTCCGATGGTTCAGTGTTCATCAAAGGTAAAAACGTAACGTGGGAAGAACCGAAAGACCGGGGCATTGGCATGGTGTTCCAATCCTATGCGCTTTATCCACAAATGACGGTGGAACGGAACCTTTCGTTTGGTCTTCGTGTTTCTGGCCTTGCCAAAGAAGAAATTGAAAAGCGCGTTAAGCGCGTGGGCGATATGTTGCAGCTGGGTGAACTTCTGCAACGCAAACCTTCAGCCCTTTCCGGCGGCCAACGCCAGCGCGTTGCCATTGGCCGCGCCCTTGTGCGTGAGGTTGATGTGTTCCTGTTTGATGAACCCTTATCAAACCTTGATGCCAAGCTTCGCGCTGAATTGCGCGTGGAGATCAAGCGCCTGCATCAACGCCTCGCCAACACCATGATTTATGTAACGCATGATCAAATTGAAGCGATGACATTGGCAGATCGTATTGCCGTTATGAAAGGCGGCACCATTCAACAATTGGACGCGCCACAAACAATTTATAACAAGCCAAAAAATCTTTACGTTGCGGGCTTCATTGGCTCTCCATCAATGAATTTCCTCAAAGGCAAGATTGAAGGTTCAGGCAGCAAAGCCGTGTTCCATCTGGGCAGCCAAAAAATTCCGCTGAATGATTATACGCCAGATGCGCCGATAAAACCCGGTGCTGCTGTGCTTGGTGTTCGCCCTGAACATATTCAAATTGATATGGCTGCCTCAAAACAAACGGGCGATGCTTATAAGGCCGTGGTCGATTTGGTTGAACCCATGGGTTCAGACAGTTTGGTGTGGCTGAAGATTGATGAAACATTATTCAGCGCGCGTGTTGAATCAAACCAACATTTTGAACCCGGCCAAAAGGTAAGCGTACGCTTCCGCATCGGCTTGGCATCGGTGTTCGATGAGGCTTCTGGCGATAGGCTTTGACATGCTTGATCTGGCGGGATCGTGGGAAATCAGAAGTTTAGACGGCAAACATAAGGCAGCTTATGCCGTTCCGGGGGACGTGCATTCAGCGTTGATTGCAGCAAATATAATTCCCGATCCTTACGTCGGTCGCAATGAATATGATGTGCGTTGGGTTGCTGAACTAGACTGGATCGCAAGCCGAGAATTTGAATGGCAGGGCGAGGGGCAGTGGAACCTTGATGTTGACTATCTCGACACCGTTGTCGAAATTAAAATCAATGGCAAGTCTGTTTTGAAGGCAGACAATTGTTTTCGGCGGTATCAGCCAGATGTGACCAAGGCGTTGAAGCGCGGCAAAAATAAAATCGAAATTCATTTTTTCTCAAACGTGAAAGAAGCGGCAAAACGCCAGAAGGCACAGCCCTATTACGTTCCTTACAGCACCAACAATTGCCCCATCCCAGATGGCAACATGCTGCGCAAACCCGCCTGTCATTTCGGGTGGGACTGGAATTTGGCGATTACGCCGTTTGGGGCCTATGGTCGGATTAATCTACGTAAAGTAGGGGCCTTGGAATGTTATCCATATCTCGAAGGCACAATCGTTGCCCAACGACATCTGAAAGATGGGTCAGTTGATGTTGAGATAACCTTGCCTGCAACAATTGGAAAAGTGGAATGCTATGTCACTTTTGCGGGCGAAAAGCGTTTGGTGTCAAAGCGGCTCCGCGAAACATTCAAAATCCAACGGCCGAAACTGTGGTGGCCCACAGGTTCAGGTGAACAACATCTCTATGATTTGAAAATCGAATGTGGCGATTTTATTGAAACGCGCAAGATTGGGCTGCGCCAAATAGAACTTATTACCGAAAAAGATAAAGTAGGTGCACGTTTTGCTTTCAAGGTGAATGGCAAGGAAATTTTCTGCCGCGGTGCCAACTGGATTCCAGCTGATGCGCTGCCATCACGCGCCACGCCCGAACTCACGCGCAAACTTCTGCAAGCCGCTGTTGATGCCAACATGAACATGATCCGCGTGTGGGGCGGTGGTTATTATGAGCAGGATTGGTTTTACGACATTTGCGACGAATTGGGGTTGTTGGTGTGGCAAGACTTTATGTTCGCCTGCAATCTTTATCCAGCGGATGAAGTGTTCCTCGATGAAGTTCGGCGCGAAGTTGTTGGTCAGGTTAGTCGCTTGCAACATCACGCTTGCATCGCTTTGTGGTGTGGCGACAATGAATTGATCGGCGCGCTGACCTGGTTTGAAGAATCGCGCCAGAACCGAGATCGTTATCTCGTTGCGTATGACAGGCTAAATAGAGTGATAGAAGAGGCCGCAAAATCTGTCGATGCATCAATCAACTGGTGGCCATCGTCACCATCGTCCGGCCTTTTGAACTTTGGCGATGCTTGGCATGATGATTCCTCTGGCGATATGCACTTCTGGTCAGTCTGGCATGAAGGCAAAGACTTTGATCATTATCGCGACGTAAAGCCGCGTTTTTGTTCTGAATTCGGCTTTCAGTCTTATCCTTCAATGGCCACGGTTCGGGAATTTGCCAGCCCACAAGACATGAACATTTCATCGCCGGTGATGGATTCACACCAGAAAAACAAAGGCGGCAATGCGCGCATTGCTGAAACCATGTTCCGTTATTTCCGCTTTCCCATGGCCTTTGAAGATTTTGTTTATGTCAGCCAAATTCAGCATGGGCTAGCCATGCGGGTGGCCGTTGAATATTGGCGCACATTAAAGCCCCATTGCATGGGTGCCCTCTATTGGCAGTTGAACGACACATGGCCCGTGGCTTCGTGGAGCGGGCTTGACCACGGTGGCGCATGGAAGGCGCTGCATTATATGGCGCGGCGTTTCTTTGCGCCCGTGGCGGCTTTTGCAGTGCCATCCAAAGATGGCAAAACCATTTCAATCATGGCCGTCAATGACGGGCTAAAATCAACCAAGGTTGAAGTGCTGTGTGAAGCAGTTAAGCCCGATGGCACATGCAAAGAAATCAAATTGGCCAAAAAATCAGTGCCGCCAGATCGCGCAATTGAACTGGCCGTTTTGAAGATGACAGATTTTGAAGGTGCAATTTTGCATATTGATTGCAACGGTGCGCAAAACCATTTTGCTGCAAAGCCTTATAAATCTTATGCCTTTGAAGATTCCAAAATCACGCTGAAGCAATCGGGCCATGAATTAACACTCAACTCTGCCAAGCCCGCATACTATGTGTCGCTTGAAGCAGATGTGCCGGGTCATTTTAGTGATAATGCGTTTGATCTGTTGCCCGGCGAAAGCAAAACCATTTCATTCAAACCAGATAACAAATCCGCCAAACCAAACTTCACTGTTCGTGATCTTTATTCCGCAACGTGCCGCTAACGAGGAGACCACTCATGCCGCAAAAACTTTCATTCCAGCTTTACAGCGCCCGCAATCATCAACCGTGGACAGATGTTGTGCCCATGCTCGCCAAGGCGGGCTATACCGATGTTGAAGGCTTTGGCGGTGTTTACGAAGAGCCCGAAAAATTCCGCGCCCTTCTCGATGCCAATAACCTTACCATGTCTTCAGGGCATTTCTTTCCACTCAAAATGTTTGAAACGGAAAAAAAGAAAGTCATTCACATCGCCAAAACTCTGGGCATGCGCAATATTTATTGCCCCTTTGTAATGCCAGATGAACGCAAGAACACAGCGGCAGGCTGGAAGGCCTTTGGCAAGCGTTTAGCTGCCGCCAATGATTTCATTCGCGACGAAGGCTTGGGCTTTGGCTGGCACAACCATGATTATGAATTTGTTGAATTAAAAGATGGCTCTTTGCCGATTGATTGGATTTTTGATGCAGCCCCATCCATTGATTGGGAAATGGACGTGGCGTGGATTGTACGCGCCAAGAAAAATCCAGTGAAATGGATCAAAGCCTATAAAGATCGCATCACTTCCGTTCATGTGAAAGACATTGCGACCAAAGGCAAAAACCTTGATCAAGATGGCTGGTGCAATGTGGGCGAGGGCGTTGTAAAATGGCCGGAAATTTTCAAAGCGCTTCAAGGCGGCCGGGTGATGCATTATGTGATGGAGCATGACAACCCGAAAGACGTGAACAGCTTCGCGCAAAAATCAATCAAGTTCTGTAAGAAATTTTAAGAGGAAATCATGGCAAAAATTATGGGCGTTGGCATCATTGGATGCGGAAATATTTCTTGGGCTTATTTGAAACTGTCCAGCCTCTTCAAAGATATTGAAATGCGCGCGGTGGCCGATGTGAATATGGCGGCAGCAGAGGCCCGCGCCAAGGAATTTGGCGTGAAAGCGCAAACTGTTAAAGATCTTTTGAAAAATAAAGATATCGACATTGTGGTGAATCTAACCGTGCCCGCGGTGCATTTTAAGGTGTCCAAGCAAATTCTCGATGCTGGCAAGCATGTGTATTCTGAAAAACCAATGACGCTTTCCTATAAGGATGCTTTGGCGTTGCAGAAATATGCAACCAAGAAGAAACTGCGTGTGTGTTCTGCGCCAGATACATTCTTGGGTTCTTCTCACCAACAAGCGCGCGCCACGATTGATGCAGGCGAAATTGGCAAAGTTGTTTCTGGCACCTGCCATTTCATGGGCCCTGCATGGAAATGTGGCATCCGAATCCTGATTTCTTTTTTAATCCAGGTGGCGGCCCAGTTCTCGACATGGGGCCTTATTACATCACCAATCTGATCAATT
>JAYWFC010000014.1:0-2687 GCA_043778995.1 Aestuariivirga sp. | reverse complement strand
AAAAGAACTGGCCTATTGGTTTTCAGACGCGCCTTGGCGTCATCCAAAACCAAACCCCAATGCACCCAAACCCAAGCCTGCCCCACCCTTGACTCTGGCGGGTCTACCTGCTCAATGCCGCGCGGTAATTGCAGCCCCCTGACGGGACTTTTGGCCAGCAGAAACAATGGCCCACTGGGGGGGCTTTGATGACCAGCGCTAGCGGTTCAAAATCTGTTTTTAGCAAACCAAGCCTTAAATTGGCTTTCGCATCCATTGGCGTTGTTTTCGGAGATATTGGCACAAGCCCGCTCTACGCCATGCGTGAAGCTTTGCACCATGTTACCGCAGCAGGCGGCGATCTGCGCGAAAGCGTTTTGGGCGTTGTTTCTCTTTTGCTTTGGGCGTTGCTCATTGTCGTAACCTTGAAATACGTCATCATGTTGATGCGCGCCGATAACCGCGGCGAAGGCGGCATTTTGTCTTTGGTGGTTTTGGTTGAAACACTGCTGAAGGAAAAAGGCGGGATCATTTTAGGCCTTGGCATCATTGGCGCCGCGTTCTTTTTCGGCGATGCCATGATAACGCCAGCCATGTCGGTGTTATCTGCCGTTGAAGGTTTGCAAGTCATCAACCCGGGCTTCCAACCTTTTGTGGTTCCGCTAACCTTGGGTGTGTTGTTCACGCTTTTCCTGTTTCAATATAAAGGCACAGGCGGCGTGGCAGCAATTTTTGCACCCGTAACGTTTGCTTGGTTTATCATTCTAGCTTTGATTGGCATTCGCCACATCGCTGATGATTTTGAAATTTTCTATGCGTTCAACCCCATGCATGGCGTGATGATGTTGATTGAACATCCGGGCTTGGCCCTGCTGGTATTTGGCGGCGTATTTCTGTCCGTCACCGGCGGCGAGGCGCTTTACGCCGACATGGGCCACTTTGGTAAAAACCCCATTCGCATCGCTTGGTTGTGTGTTGTATTGCCCGGCCTGTTTTGCAACTATTTGGGCCAAGGTGCATTCGTCATTGCCCACCCAGAGGCGGCTGAAAATCCATTCTTTTTGATGATCCCCACATGGGGCCTAATTCCGCTTGTTATCATGGCAACGATGGTAACGGTGATTGCCAGCCAAGCTGTTATCACCGGCGCATTCTCAATTGCACAACAAGCCATTGCCTTGGGCCTGTTCCCGCGTATGAACATCACCCACACGTCTGAAACCGAAAGCGGCCAAATTTATATTGGCCAGATCAATTGGATGATCATGTGCGGCGTTATCTTGCTGGTGTTGGTGTTTAAATCATCCGACAATTTGGCTTCGGCCTATGGCGTTGCCGTCAACACGTCTATGTTGGTTGATACGGCTTTGGGCATGGTGTTCTTTTGGCAATCACGCAGCCTGCCAAGAATTATTGCCATCCCTGCCCTCATCTTTGTTTTTATTGTTGAAGCTACATTCTATGCTGCCAACCTGTTGAAAATTCCACACGGCGGCTACATGCCAGCACTGATTGGCGCGACAATTATTCTTCTGATGATGACGTGGATGAAGGGCGCGAAACTTCTCACCAACAAGTTGAAGAAGGAATCGATTGAACTCATCCCCCTGCTTGAAAGTTTGGAACGCCGCCAACCGGCCCGCGTTGCAGGTGCTGCAGTGTTCATGCAAACAGATCGCAAATATGCACCTTCAGCTTTAATGCATAATTTGAAACACAATCGCGTTTTGCATGACAAGTTGGTGTTTTTGTCGATTAAAACAACTGAGCAACCGCGCTGGGAAGAAGACCGCGTTGAAGTCACCCAAGGCCCGATGGGTGCTTGGATGGTGGATGCCAAATTTGGTTATATGGAACAACCAGATGTGCCCGCTATCTTGCGCAGCTGTGCCGAAAAAGGTTTAGAGATAGATCCAAACCAAGCTTCCTATTTCCTTGGCCGCCGCGTAATCAAAACCTCTAACACTTCTGCAATGCCGTTCTGGCAGCAGCGCATATTTATTATGCTGGCCAACCAATCGGCTCGCGCTATAGAGTTTTTCCGCATCCCGCCAGACCGCGTTGTCGAACTCGGCATGCAAATGAGTGTTTAGCTTCTGAAGGTCAAATTATGTCTTCAATCAATTCCAATGCCAGCGTGTTCAGCACGCCCCAACTCAAACTCGCTTTTGCTTCAATCGGCGTAGTCTTTGGCGATATTGGAACCAGCCCAATTTACACAATGCGTGAAGCGCTTTTGCCTGTCACCAATGCGGGCGCTGATCTGCGCCTTTCCGTGTTGGGTGTCATTTCGCTGCTTGTCTGGGCATTGTTTTTAATCGTCACCGTGAAATATGTTTTGATCATTATGCAAGCCGACAATCATGGCGAAGGCGGCATTCTTTCTGAAGTTGTGTTGGTGCAAAACATTTTGAAAAATCGCACCAAATTAATCGTCGGCCTTGGTGTCGTTGGCGCTGGCTTTTTCTTTGGAGATGCCATCATCACACCCGCCATGTCGGTTCTCTCGGCTGTTGAAGGCCTCTCTGTCATCAGCGGAAGATTCACGCCCTTCATTTTGCCGATCACTTTGTCCGTGTTGTTTTGCCTTTTCATTTTCCAATACAAAGGCACTGCTGGTGTTGCAAAAATTTTTGCTCCCGTTACTTTGTTGTGGTTCATCTTGCTGGCGGCCATTGGCTTTCTGCACATCAGCGATGATTTTGAAA
>JAYWFC010000013.1:0-7175 GCA_043778995.1 Aestuariivirga sp. | reverse complement strand
CATTTGGTGGTCTCGTGACATTGGTGTTTCCAGGCCTTGCGGCACCACCCGCTTCAAGCTCGGGTTTGATGATTGGCGCAGGCGTGGCTTGGGGCATTTATTCGTTGCGCGGGCGAGGGGCGGGTGACGCCACAGCAGTTACTGCCGGAAACTTTATGCGCACAGTGCCGATGACTGTTGTGTTTTCACTTCTGTTTTACACGCATTTTCAACCCGATTTATTGGGGTTGGTTTATGCTAGTTTTTCAGGTGCGATCACATCGGGTGTTGGTTATGCCATTTGGTATAAAGCCTTGCCAGGGCTCAAACCATTGGAAGCATCAGTTGTGCAACTTAGTGTGCCAATCATTGCCGCGTTTGGCGGAATACTATTTTTGGGGGAGGCGATATCTGTTCGACTTTTCTTGGCATCCATCGCTGTGTTGGGAGGCATTCTTTTGGTGACTGTCGAAAAATCTCGCGCTGCTCAAAAAAATTAAAGCAACTCTCTTATCTTTTTTGCCTGCTCGGCCAAAAGCGCGTGGTCTGGCATTTGGCCTGAATGAGCTTTGACTGTTGCGCCTTCTTTCATTGGCAAAATGTGCACGTGCAAATGAAACACTGTTTGGCCGCCAGCTGCCTCGTTATATTGGCGGATTTGAAAACCATCAGCGCCTGTGGCCTTGACGGTGGCCGCGGCGATTTTTTGGGTGGTTTGCATGACTTGCGATAAAGTTTTTAAATCGGCATCCAACAGGCCGCGTGATGGCGCTTTTGGCACAACCAAACAATGGCCATCCACTTGCGGCATCACATCCATAAAGGCCAGCGTGTGGTCATCTTCATAGATTTTATGGCAGGGTATTTCGCCGCGCAAAATTTTTGCAAAAATGTTGTTGGTGTCATAGACCATGTTAATCCTGTTCATGTTTAAAGGGCGCGTGTGCTGCCAATTCATTTTGGTTTTCAGCCACCGCTTGGCGTTCATGTTCCAGATAATCGGCAACAGCGCGTGACAAGCCGGGGTGGGCCAGATGATGAAAGCTTTGGGTTTTTACCGGCACATATCCCCGCGCCAATTTGTGTTCGCCTTGTGCGCCCGCTTCAACTGTTGAAAGGCCGCGCGCAATCGCAAAATCAATAGCCTGATAGTAACAGGTTTCAAAATGCAAAAACGGATGGTTTTCAACACAGCCCCAATTGCGGCCATAAAGCGTGTTGCCGCCAATGAAGTTTAAAGCGCCCGCGATGATTGCGCCATTGCGTTCCGCCAGAATAAGCAAGATTTCATTCGTCATTGTGTCTTGCAGCAGGGTGAAAAATTTGCGGGTTAAATACGGCTGGCCCCATTTGCGGTTACCCGTATCCATATAGAATTCATAAAAATAGTCCCAGTGTTCAGGTTTGAGTTGCTTACCTGTAAGCAATTGAAATGTGATGCCATTGGCCTTTACGGCCTCTCTCTCTTTGCGAATATTTTTACGCTTTGACGATGAAAGTGCGGCCAGAAAGTCATCAAAGGATTTATAGCCCGCGTTGTGCCAATGAAATTGAATATCATTGCGCGGCAACCACGCGGCATTTTGAAAACCGACTTCATCTTGCTGTGTTGCAAATGTAACATGGATAGAAGACGCATGAGACGTTTTGCAGAGTTTCAACAATTCAGCGCCAAGTTGTTTTTTCAAGTGTTCTGTGGGTGCAAGAAGCCTTGGGCCTGTCGCTGGCGTGAATGGCACTGAGACTTGCAACTTTGGATAATATTGTCCGCCTGCGCGGTGAAATGCATCGGCCCACCCATGGTCAAAAACATATTCGCCCATGGAATGTGATTTTAAATAGCACGGGCAGGCGGCAACGATTTTGCCATTTTCTTCCAAAACCAAATGACTTGCTTGCCATCCAGATTTGGCATTTGCGGAACCAGATTTTTCCAGCGCCCATAAAAATGCGTGAGAGATGAATGGATTATAAGTTGCAGCATCGGGGTTTGCCACGGCGTTCCATTCTGCGGCGGCAATCGTGCCCAAAGATGAAATGACGCGTGTGGTTAAGCTCATGCGGGAATAAAATTCTCAAATGTGATTTGGTCGGCATAGCGCCGCGCTTGGGCGGCATCGGCCTCGTTTTCAATCGTCCATGAAAGTATCGGGTGGCCCGCTGCTTTAATCTCAGTGATGGGGGCAAAAGGCAATTGATGAAAATCGAACGACACAAAATGCGGCCGGCTTTCCGGTGTGTGCCACATCTCGCGCATGGCAACACGTTTGGCCACAGGCAGAGGATTATAATAGGCGTCGATCACGCGATCTGCCGTGATGCCGCGCACCATTTGGTCTGCAGTTGCGGCAACGCGAGCGATGAGATCAGGATCAAACGACATCAACGCAAAAGGGCCATGATATTGCGACAAAACTTTGACGGCACGATCTGTCAACGTGGTGTCATCATCCCACAATGATTTAATTTCAATCACCAATGTTGTTTGGCCATCAACCTCTTCTAACAACTCGCTCAAGGTTTGGATGCGGTCTTTGCCTTGTTTATAGGTCATGGCTTTAAGCTGTCGCAGGGTTAGGTCTTTTACCTTGCCTTGGCCGTTCAGCACGCGGGCCACATCATCGTCATGGAAAACAACAGCCTCGCCATCTTGGGTGAGTTGAATATCTGTTTCGATTGAAAAGCCGTGTTTTATTGCGGCGGCAAATGAGCTTTCACAATTTTCTACCGAACCCTGCTTTTCGTTGTGCAAACCGCGATGCGCAATGGGTTTGTGCACAAGCCAAGCGAGATCGCGCAATTGGGGCGTAAAGCGCATTAGGTAATTTCCACAACGGCTTCAATTTCAACAGTGGCGTTCAAAGGAAGTTCGCTGACGCCTACGCTTGAACGCGCATGTTTTCCCTTTTCACCAAACACATCGACCAGAAAATCTGATGCTCCGTTGATCACTTGAGGAATAGCCACATCTTGGTTGTTTGCGGCAACAAAGCCCACCAGTTTCACCACGCGCACTACGCGGTCTAAATTTCCATCACACGCGTCGCGCAATTGGGCCAATATATTGATGGTGCAAAGTTTTGCGGCTTCCGCGCCAAAGCCCACAGAAGTGGGTTTCCCCGTATACATAACCTTGCCATCTTTGACAGGAATTTGGCCTGCAACAAAAACCAAGCTTCCGCTTTTTACCCAAGGCACATAATTGGCCACGGGTTTTGCTGCCGCCGGAAGTGCGATACCCAATTCAGCCAAGCGTTGATCAATTTTGCCCATGTTGTTTCTCATCAGAACAGTTCATATATATTGGAATAGTTTAGAGGATTGTGACGCAATGCGCGATGTGAAAATGGGTGTTTTGGCGGTTCTGGGCTGCGGTGTTTTGGCCGGGCAGGCGTTTGCAATGGATCTTGCGCCGCATCGTGCGCTCTATGAACTTTTGCCTGCGCGGGTTGATCAACCCGGCAAGGTTATGCCGATGGATGGGCGCTTGGCCTATGAAATTACCGGCTCGGCCTGTGACGGCTACACCGTTAATTATCGCATTGCCAATCGCTTTCAAGACCCAACATCAGGCTCTAAACTTGTTGATACGCAGTTGAATGTTTTTGAAGCTGCTGATGGCACGCAGTTTGATGTTGAAGAACATCAACTGGCAGGCACAGATGATGCCCCAGCTCAACGGTTAAGCGTGAAGCGCCCGCAATCTGGCGGTGTGGGCCAAGGCCAAATCATCAGCCCGGAAGCGCAAACATTTACATTGGCGGCAGATGTGCTTTTTCCATCAGCACTTGAGATTAAGCTTTTGCATGAAGCAGAGCAGGGCATTAGCCGTGATTCATCTTTGGTGTTTGATGGTTCTGACGGTAAAAAAGTTTTGAAGGCGATTACGTTCATCGGCAAAAAGCGCGCGCCCGGAAGTTTTGCAATTGATGTTTCTAATATAGAGTTGAAACCCTTAGCGGGCCTCGCATCTTGGGCCATGTCGACAAGTTATTATGCGACAGACGACACGAACAGTGACACGGCAGATTATCAGGCCAGCTTTAATATGTATGAAAACGGCGTGTCGTCTGAGTTGTTGTTTGACTATGGTTCTTATGCGTTGAAAGGCAAGCTGACCAAGCTTGAACTTTTAAAGCCTGCGCCGTGTGACACAGCAAAGATCAAAAAATAATGCCGGGCTTTGTGATTGCTTTTTTTATTGTCGGTGGGGCGCTTTGGTTTTTCCGCAGTTTGGGGCGCTTGAAACCTGATCAATCCCGCGCTTTCACACGCAAAATTTCAAGCTTTGTATTAATCGGTTTGGCTGGGCTTTTTGCAATGCGCGGCAATTTTGTTTTTGCTGCACCCTTGTTTGCGATTGGCAGCACGCTTTATGGAACGTCTCAGTTTTTTCCAAACGGGTTCAGTTGGGCCAAGCCCACAGAAACACCGCGCGGTTCCTATCAACCGCCCGCGAGCACAGGTGCCATGAACCATGATGAGGCATTGCAGGTTTTGGGTTTGAAATCTGGTGCCACTGAAGCCGAGATAAAATCAGCCCACAAAAAGCTGCTGAAAGATTTTCACCCTGATGCAGGCGGCACAGATTATCTGGCAAGCAAGATTAATATGGCCAAAGATATCTTGTTGAAACGCAATTAACTTTGCGGCGCAACTGTCATGCAGCTTGCGCCCAATTTTGAAATTTTCAAACAGGCCATCTTGGCACCCATCTGGTCAAAGCCAGCAAAGCGCGCATGATACATGGTTTTTTTGCCGCTTTGAACAGTGTCTGTAAAGGCTGCCTTGCCATCCAATGCTGGAATTTGTTTGCCAAGCAGTTGCGTGATGCGGGCCTGTGCTTCGGCTTTGTGCTTATAGGGGCCGATTTGAATGTTCCACGTTGCAGCATTCAATGTTGCAGGTTGATCAGACGCCGAGACAACTGCAAACGGCAGTTTGCCGGGCTTTTTGTTGGGTGGGTCTAAATTGGCTTCTAAAACTTTAGGGCCAGAACCTGTTGTTACGGTATCTGCCGCATCTTCATCACCAGAGTTTTGATCGACCGGGCCAGTGGCAGCATCTGCCGAGGCCGAAGCCAATTCAGTTGAAGCAACATCTGCTGATTTTTCAGTTTTTGTTTGTACAATTTCTGAAGCAGATTTTTTCGCCAAAGGATCGATCACACCCTTGGAAGATCCGGCAAGCGCAGCAATGGTTGTGCCGCCGTGGGCTTTGCCGAACATTTTTTCAAACATATGCATCATAAACGCACCGCGCGTGCTGGAAGACCGCGCACCCAGCACAACGCCAACCAAACGCCTATCATCACGTTTTGTGGATGTGACAAGGTTATAACCAGAGTCTGCAATATATCCGGTTTTGATACCATCTGTTCCGGCATAATGTTCCACCAACTTGTTGTGGGTGCGAATAGTGCGGCCATGAAACTGAAATTCAGTGATGCGGAAATAGGGATAATATTGCGGAAAGTCGCGCATTAGGCGCAGGCCCAAAGTGGCCATATCGCGCGCAGTTGTATATTGCTGCGGGTTAGGCAGACCCGAGGCGTTGCGAAATGTTGAATTGTTCATGCCAATGGTGTGGGCTACGCGGGTCATGCGCGCAGCGAAGTTCGCTTCAGTACCGCCCAGGTTTTCACCAATTGTTGATGCCACGTCGTTGGCAGATTTGGTAACGAGTGCTTTAATGGCTTCATCCACCGTTATGGTGCTGCCGGGGCGCAGGTTCAGTTTTGAAGGCGCCATTGATGCGGCGCGAGCAGAGACATGCAATTTCGAATCACGATTTATGCGGCCGGCTTTTAAATCTTGGAACAACACATAGAGTGTCATCATCTTTGTAAGCGAAGCAGGGTGGCGCAAGCCGTCGGGCTCATCTTGAAATAAAATCTGGCCAGTGCGTGCATCAACCGTGATGGCAGAAAACTTTGGGCTGGCGCTGGCTGGCGGAACAGCAATTGCGGAAAAGGCCAGAGCACATACCAATGCCTGGCAGATTAATTTATATCGCTTCGTTAATTTCATAATCCACCATTACACGGCCTTTCGGCCAAACTTCAACCGCCGTCCCTGCAGTTTGAGTGTTAATATTTAACGCACAAGGCCTTACCATTGGGTAAAAATGAGTCGCTTCTGAATTCTTCAAAGATCTCTAACGTGAAAAATGGTGCAACGCAATATAGCACTTGACATTATGTTGCAGTGCACATATATGTCAACCATCGAGACGTTATCACACACATTCACACCGGAGAGAGCCATGATGAAAACATTTGAAGATATGCAATCCATGAACAAAGAAGGCCTTGAAGCCGCTGCTGCATCAAGCGCTGCTTTGACCAAGGGTTATCAAGCTGTTGCACAAGAATATGCTGATTTCTCGAAGAAGTCTTTCGAAAAGTCTGCTGCCGTTTGGGAAAAGGCCGTTGCCTTGAAGTCTTTTGACAAGGTTGTTGAAGTTCAACAAACATTTGCCAAAGAAAGCTTTGATGCAGCCGTTGCTGAATTCACAAAGCTTGGCGAAATGTACGTTGACGCTGCCAAGAATGCTTTCAAGCCATTTGAAGCTTCTTTTGCTGCTTTCGGTGTAAAAGCTCCAACACTGTAAGATTTACCATCTGCCGATTTGAATAACCCGCTGGCACATTGCTGGCGGGCTTTTTGTTATTGAAGCTCGATCATCACTGGAACGTGGTCTGATGGTTTTTCGTGGCCGCGCGCATCACGGTGAATTTCGGCTGCCACCAACATATCAGCCGCTTGGGGCGAGAGCAGCAGGTGATCGATTCTGATGCCGTTGTTCTTCGGCCAAGCACCGGCCTGATAATCCCAGAAACTATATGCGCCTTGCTCTTGCGGATGAAGTGCGCGGAATGATTCTGTCAGACCCAGATTGACCAGCGTTTGATAGGCTGCTCGGGTTTGCGGAAGGAACAGCGCATCAGAGAGCCAATTTTGTGGATGTTTTGCATCCATTGCAGCCGGTATCACATTGTAATCGCCAGCTAAAACAAATGCGTCTTCGCTTTTCAAAAGCAGTTGGGCATGGGCGACAAGGCGTTCCATCCAGCCCAACTTATAATCATATTTGGGGCCGGGCGCTGGGTTGCCGTTGGGAAGATAAAGTGCCGCTACGGTGACAGGTCGTGAAGCGCCAAACACTGTGCCGGAAACAAACCGCGCCTGTTCATC
>JAYWFC010000012.1:0-7195 GCA_043778995.1 Aestuariivirga sp. | reverse complement strand
TCTTTCACAATTCCGTTTTGAAGCCGCAACACTTTGCCTTTGGTTTGGGCAATCAACTGTTCATCATGGGTCGCAAGCAACACCGTTGTGCCAAGGCGGTTAAGCTCTAAAAACAAATGCAGCAAGCGTTTGGCCATGGCAGGGTCTACATTGCCGGTGGGTTCATCAGCGAGCAAAATTTCAGGCTTTGAAACAACGGCCCGCGCAATGGCCACACGTTGTTTTTCACCGCCCGATAAAGTTTCGGGCAATTCCTTGGCCTTTTGTTTCAAACCAACCCAATCCAACAGATCAATCACATCGCGCTGATAATCAGCCGGGCGTTGGCCTGCCACACGCAGCGGCAAGGCCACATTATCAAACACTGATAGGTGGCCCACCAAACGAAAATCTTGAAACACCACACCAAGCTTGCGCCTGATCAAAGGCAATTGGCGTGTGCTGATGTTCGATACATCCTCACCAAAAATAAGCGCCTGCCCACGACTGGGGCGCAGGGCCAAAAACAACAGCCGCAGCAAGGTTGATTTGCCTGCACCCGATGCCCCGGTCAAAAACCGAAAATCACCCGCTTCCATCTTGAAGCTGACGTCTTTTAACACTTCGCTTCCTTGGCCATAGCGCAATGCAACTGCGTTGAGTTCAATCAATCCAACAACCCTCTTAACCACCCATTAACCCTGATTGCGCTTAGGCTTGTTAAAACCGAACCCACACCAGCAACCAGACCGAATCAAGGCATAACCCTTTAAACATGATTGTCAGCTGTCCGTCTTGCACCACACGTTATGATTTGGGTTCACAGCCTATGGATACCCGTGGGCTCAGCGTGTCTTGCAGGTCTTGCGGTCATCGCTGGAAAGAAATGCCGGTGATTGATCTGGAAGAGCTACCTTCCCGTGCCTTGGCCAAAATTTATGACCCTTCTGAAGAGCCTGATTTAGATGTGCGCCACTTGGTGGAAGCGGCCAAAGCCGCCCAAGAGAATTTTGCCCTGAAACGCAAGGCACGATTAAAACGCACGGGCGGCTGGGCCTCGCTGGGCTTGTTTGCAACATTTCCGTTTTTGCTGGCGGCTTTTGTGCCCGAAACCATTGTCTCTGCCGCACCCTATACCATCAACGCCTATCAAAAGTTGGGTTATGACATCAACGTCTATGGCTTGAACATCAGCCATATTGAACAGCAAAACCGCGAGGTTGATGGCAAGCAGATTTTGATGATCAAAGGCGAGATCAGCAACCCCACCAATGATATTCGTAAAATTCCTTGGCTGCGCTTTGCGTTGAACAGTGATCAAGGCCAGGAACTTTATCAATGGACGTTGGACACCGCCTCACGGCCCCTGCGCCCGGGTGAAACCACAAGCTTCACCACACGGGTTGCCGCCCCGCCAGAACTTGCGAAGAACTTGCAAATTCGCTTTGCACATCAAGACGAAATCGGCTCAAAGTCATCTTTATGAGCAGCATCACAATTGACGGACATCGCATCGATGTTCTTTTCACCCAAGATCAAATCGCCGCCCGCATGACAAGCTTGGCTGCTGAAATTGCCGCAACCAAACCAAAGCGCCTTTTGGTGGTGCCGGTGTTGAAAGGCAGTTTCATTTTCGCGGCCGATCTTATTCGCGCCATGCATCATGCAGGCCTTTCGCCTGAAGTTGATTTTATGATTCTGGCATCCTACCGCGCAGCCACGTCGTCATCGGGCCAAGTGGAAGTGTTGCGCGATATTGAATCCATGGTCAAAGATCGTGACGTATTGTTGGTGGATGATATTTTAGAGTCTGGCCGCACTTTGGCTTTTGCCAAGGATCTGTTGGCCGCACGGGGTGCCAGTTCAGTGAAATCAGCCGTCTTATTGTTCAAGCCCGGCCATCTTGCAGCCAGCATTAAAGCTGATTTTTGTGGTTTTGATTGCCCTGATTTGTTCGTGGTGGGTTACGGCATGGACATGGCGCATCAGTTCCGCGAGTTGCCCTTTGTGGGCCATGTGGTGAAATAACACTTGAGGCCTAGTACAGCCCTTTTAACAACCGATCGATATAGGCCTTGGTGGTATCATCCAGCCCTTGTTCATTGGAACGTTCACGCAGTTTTTCTAAAATCTCACGCGCACGGCGAATGGCCAATTCTGATGGCACGGCATTTTTGCCCTTGCTGAAATCAGGCCTGCTTGCGCCCGATTTTGGCCGGCCCAAGGGATCGTTGTCTTGGCGATTGCCCGCCTGGCCATCTTCGCCATCTTGGCCACTTTGAGCCATTTTTTCAGCAAGCTTCGAAGCACCTTCTTGCAACCTTTTCATGGCCTCGCCTTGGGCGCGAAGGGCGTCATCTTTGCCGCCACCTTCCAATGCGCCCTTGGCATCGCCCATGCTTTTGCCAGCTTCTCCCAAGGCATCGCCGGGACCATTGCCCATACCTTGGCCCAGCTTTTCCGCCTGGTCTTTCAAGCCTTGTTGCTTATCGCCCAAACCCTTGCCGTCTTGCCCCTTGCCGTCTTGGCCCATGCGCTGGGTTTCATCCATCAGCTTTTGCTGCTTGTTCATCAAATCAGAAAGCGCATCCATCTGTTCTTGATCGCCGCCTTTGCCCTTTTCGCCTTTTCCGGCTTGGCCACTTTGGCCGGGCTTTAGGCTTTGCAAAAGTTTGTTGAGTTCAGCCAGCATTTGGGCCGCTGCATCTTTAGAACCATTTTTGGAAAGCTGTTCAATCTTGTCCATCATCTTTTGCAAATCTTCAGGCGAGATGCCTTTGCCATTCTGCGGTTTTTGACTTCCATCCGCAGATTGTTTTTGCAATTGGTCCATTAATTTATTCATCGCTTCGCGCATTTTGCGCATCAGCTCATCAATTTTTTCAGGCGGCGCTTTATCGCGCAAGGCGTTTTCAAGCTGCTGCTTCAAGGCCTCAATCTCGGCGCGCAAATCTGTCAAATGCCCGTCTTCAATTTGCACAATCAAAGGCCACAAATCTTGCACAACCGAAACAACATCGTCAGTGCCGGTGGCGCCCACCGTGCGGGCTTTGATGTTCACTAAGTTGAGCAACAAACCCTCTTGGCCTTTGATGTCGGTTGGATAGATCAACAATGATGAGAGGATTGTTGAAACATCAGGAGCTGCATCAGGTGATAAAATCAATTTTTTACGTTGTTCAACCAACGCCTGTGCCAGCGATTTTGAAAAATCACGCTCTGGCATTTTGAAGCGAATGGCTGGGGTTGAAACAGCATGGCCCGCACCATCGGTGGCAGTTAAAACAATTTCTGCATAAAATCCGGCCCAAGCATGGCCCGCCAAATCTGCTGTTGAAGTTTGATCAAGTGATTTTGCATTGGGGTGCTGCAACGTAATTTTGAAAACCGGCGGGTCATATAAAAATATGCCGTTGCCTTCAAAACCCGTGCCACCGTCTTGCTCATCAGCCAGCGAGATTTCGGCTGTTACGTTTTTAATGCCATAATCATCAGAGGCATTCCACTTCACTTCCAATTGCCCCAAGCCTTGGGCCTTAGGCTCGCCTACGATCGAAATTTTTGGCGCTTCATCCGCAATCAATGACAGCGGATAAGAAGCAAGCTCGGTTTCACCGTCCATCACTTTAATCGTGACAGGGCGATCCAACGTCAACTCACTTTGAAAGCCTTGGTCATTGCTTTCACTTTTCACGTTGGCCAGTGCGACAGGTTTAGTCTCCCCCAAAGCAAAAACATCAACATGGGGCTTGGCAGCATTTTGAATATGCACATTCAACACCGCATTGTTTGGTGTTAAAATTTCAGTTTGGGTTTTTAATTTTTCCACCATTGCGGGTGAAGATAAAAGCAACGGGGCTTTGCCTGTATAAGCGGGGGCCTTCAACCATGCATCAAGCACCACGGGCTTTGCCACAACGGGGTTTGAAAAATTGAAAGCCTGTTTGAAGTTTGAATTTAAGTCACCCGTTCCCAAAACCAATGCAACCAAAGCCGTCAACAGTGCCGGAAGCTTAAGAGCGCGCGGATCAAACACCCGCCACTGCGATTGGGGCGCGGCCAGCTTCACATGGGCCAAAGCCGCAAGGCCACGGCGTTTATGTTCTTCCCAAATTTCACTGTTTGAAGATTCTGCGGCAAGTTGATCTTCAAGGCTAGACGTTTCACGGTGCTGAAGATCGCTGTTTACTTCCAACTTGCGCATGGCTTGCAAACGCGTTGGGTTTTGTAAACGTGTGAGTGATCGAAGGCTGTAGAGCAGCGCCAAGCCCAGCGCGGCCACAATAATCAAAGGCAAAGGCCGGGACAGATTATTCAAAATGCCCGAAGCCAGCACGGCCACCAAAGCCGCCGCGGCAATCAACGGCCAATGCAAAGCCGCCCAAAGCTTTTCCCAGAACAAGGCCAAGCGCTGGAGGCGAATTTTGGTTTGAAGCGACACCATCGGAATCATCATATTCACTTATAGCAACATTTCGGCAAGAAGATGACTATTCCACCCGTCACTACTCTTGCCAAGGCGCTGTTTGATCAAGGCCCAACAATTCCTCATAGGTTTGGCGGGGGCGAACGATGGCCCATTGATCATCTTTCACCAAAACTTCGGCAATCAGCGGCCGCGTATTATAAGTGCCAGATTGCACGGCGCCATAGGCCCCCGCCGTCATCACCGCCAAAAGATCACCGGGCCCCACATCGGCAAGCCTTCGGCCTTTGGCCAGATAATCACCTGTTTCACATACTGGCCCCACCACGTCTGCCTCAACGGCCTTTTCATTGCGGACTTCATCAACGGCCAAAATTTCGTGATAGGCGTCATAAAGTGTGGGTCTGATCAGATCATTCATGGCACCATCCTGGATGATGAAATGCTTGCCCTCATTTTCCTTTTTATAAATAACCCGCGTCACCATAATGCCTGCATTGCCCACGATCAGCCGGCCGGGTTCCATCATATATTTCAAGCCCAAATGACCAAGCGTGCGTTTCACCATGGCGGCATATTCATCAGGATGCGGCGGCACATCATTGGTGCCACGATAAGGCACACCAAGGCCGCCGCCCAAATCCAAATGCCTGATATTGTGGCCCTGTGCCTTAAGGCTGCCCACCAATACCGCCATTAATTTAAAGGCCTGCTCAAAGGGTGCAAGTTCCGTGATCTGGCTGCCGATATGCATGTCAACGCCCACCACATCAATGTTGGGCAGGGCCGCTGCGCGTGCATAAACTTCCGGTGCTTTGATATAGGAAATGCCGAATTTATTATCAGCCTTCCCGGTTGTAATCTTGGCATGGGTTTTGGCGTCCACATCCGGGTTCACCCGAATGGAAACAGCCGCCCGCTGGCCCACACGCAAGGCAACTTCGCTGAGCAATTCCAACTCAGGTTCAGACTCAACATTGAAACAGGCAATGCCTTCGCGCAAAGCCAAGGCCATTTCCTTGGCGGTTTTGCCAACACCTGAAAATACAATTTTGCGCGCCGGAACGCCCGCTGCCAAAGCGCGGCGCAATTCACCCTCAGACACAACGTCCATGCCTGCGCCAAGCTTGGCCATGGTTTTGATGACAGCCTGATTGGAATTGGCCTTCATGGCATAACAAATCAAATGATCTGTATCTTTGAAAGCCTCATTCAACACGTGAAAATGGCGTTCAAGCGTGGCTGTTGAATAACAATAAAACGGCGTTCCCACTTCTTCGGCAAGCGTTTTCAAGTTTACATCTTCGGCATGAAGCACGCCGTTTTTATACGAAAAATGATGCATCAGTTTACAACTGTGCCAGCTTGTGATGGGGCTACCGGATCACCGCGCACGCCACAGGCGGAAAGTGCACCAAGGCACAGGGCAAGAATAAGCAGTTTTTTCATGTGCGTTTTCCTTTGAGAGTTTTTAACCAACGCTTGGCTTCGCGCTTCACGTTGTTGGGGGCCGTGCCACCAAATGATGTGCGAGATTTGGCAGAGGCTTCCACGCTTAAAACTTTGAACACCGAAGCGTCAATTGCTCCGTGTACAGATTGCATGTCAGACAAAGACAATTCCGACAACAGCACATTTTTCTTTTCAGCCAGCGCCACAATGCGGCCGGTTACATGGTGTGCATCACGAAACGGCATCTTCAATTTTTGCACCAACCAATCTGCCAGATCAGTTGCCGTGGCATAACCAGAATTAGCCGCTGCCAAAAGATTGTCTTTCATCGGCTCTAAATCACGCACCATGCCAGCCATGGCAGCAATGGCCAAGGCCATATTATCCAGCGCGTCAAACGTCTGCTCTTTATCTTCCTGCATGTCTTTGGCATAAGCCAAGGGCAGACCCTTCATCATCACAGCAAGTGCAGTAAACGCCCCCAAAATTCTTCCCGGTTTGGCGCGTACCAATTCCGCCGCATCAGGGTTGCGCTTTTGCGGCATGATTGATGATCCGGTGGTGAACTTGTCTGAAAGTTTCACAAACCGAAACTGCGCTGAAGACCAGATGACAATTTCCTCGGCCAGCCGCGATAAATGAATAGAACAAATGGTGCAGGCCGATAAAACTTCCAATGCAAAATCCCGCGCTGAAACGCCATCAAGCGAATTGCGCATCGGCCCGCCAAAGCCCAAATCCTTGGCCGTCATCGCCCGATCAATCGGGTATGATGTGCCAGCCAGTGCCGCACTGCCCAAGGGGCTTTCGTTCAAGCGTTTCCTTGCATCTGCAAAGCGGCCCAAATCACGTGCCAACATTTCAACATAGGCAAGCAGATGGTGCCCAAAGGTAACAGGTTGGGCTGATTGTAAATGGGTAAAGCCCGGCATCAAGGTTGCGGCATTGGTTTCCGCCTTTTCGGCCAGCGCCACCATCAAATCGGCAACACCTTCAGAAATCTGGTCAACGGCATCACGCACGAACAACCTGAAATCTGTGGCCACTTGGTCGTTGCGCGAACGACCCGTATGCAAACGGCCCGCAGCATCCCCGATCAATTCCTTCAAGCGGCTTTCAATGTTCAGATGAATATCTTCCAACGCGGCTGAAAATTTAAACTTGCCTGATTCAATCTCGGCCTTGATATCATTCAAACCCTTGGTGATGGCGGTCGCATCGGCCTTAGTGATAATGCCTTGTTTGGCCAACATTGCCGCATGGGCCTTGGAACCGGCAATATCTTGGGCATATAAACGCTGATCAAAATGAATTGATGCATTAATTTCCGCCATTATG
>JAYWFC010000011.1:0-18862 GCA_043778995.1 Aestuariivirga sp. | reverse complement strand
GATGATGCATCATAGCGCCTGTCCAGGTTATCGGCGATGAAAACTTCGGCAACACCATTGGCAATTTTTTGCGCCACTGCCGGATCAGTATGATCAATGTTGATTTTAACAACGCGAGACCCACGCACCGGCGAAATAGACCAAACCTTGACGAGGTGATCGATGACAAGCCGGGTTTTTTCTTCCAGTGTTTTGGGCGTTGCCTGTTGCTTATCAGGGCCCAAAATCAATGATTTTATTAAACCAAAAACCGACTCATTGTTTGTCGCAGTGCCAAAGCTTCGATCATCAACCAAAGCGAGCGTTGAAACCACGCGCTCGGCCAAAGACCGGCTGGCCAACAGTTCATATTCAGTCTGATAAAATTCTTGGTTGTTTACATCTTGCGGCTGAAGGCCACCGCCCACATTCACCACATTCATGGCTTCACGATCAATTTGAATGCTGGATGTTGCGCGATAAATCGGTGTTGTTAAAAATGTCAGAACGGTTGCCAAAATTAAACTGGCCCCGACCAAGCCTGCAATCAACCACCGATATTTGAGAAGGATGCGAATATATTTATAAAAATCAAAACCGATGTCTTCAGTGGCTGAAGACTCAATGGGAAAGTTGGGATAGGCGTGGCCATCATAACGATATTCATCGGGCACCCCCATGCGGCCTTGGGCAACCGCAACTTGGCGCTGGTTGAATTGATTTGAATTCGTTTGATCCATTGTCTCGTTATAGCAGAAATTAAAGCAAAGGAATAATTGTAAACAAACCCGAAAGCGGCATGGCTGAAACAATGTCGCGCAAATTGGTGCGCGCCGAGCTTTCATCCACCATCACAATATCGCCGGCCTCCAACATCGGGTCTGGCATGGCGCCAGAGCGCACTTGGCGTATATCATATCGCGCGGCCAAACGCTTGTGGTCAACAGTTCGGAAAATCAACACGCCCGTGGGATCAGCAACCGTCGTTAAGCCTTGGGCTTGAGCAATGGCCTGAAGCAAAGACATATCGCCCTGTTTGGCAAATATGCCGGGCTTTTGCACAGCGCCATCCACAGTCACTTTCTGGCTGTTATATTCTTTGATGAAAACAGAAACCTGCGGGCTTTGCATATATGTTTGAGAAAGCTTGGCCGCAATATCTTGTTCCAACTGGCCCTGCGTGCGGCCCGCTGCTTTGACAGCTTTGATCAAAGGCATAGTAATTGTGCCCCCTGTGCTGACCTGCACTGTGCGTGTCAGTTCTGGCACGCCCAACACGGTGACATCCAACACATCAAGACCAGAGATTTTATAGTCAGCAGGATTGGTTTCGCTGCCTGCACTTTTGGCAAATATCTTATTGGCGGTGGCGGCACCTGCGGGGGATATCCCTTTGGCGGTGCTGCTGGCCACTTGGCCAAATTGCCCCGGAGCCATGTTCTTTGTGGCAGCTGTGCCAAAGTTGTTGCTGCTGCTGGTGCATGCTTGCAAAAATATGAGCAGAATGATCGCCAAAGCAGATTTAAGAAACATATTTTCCACTCTCATCAAGGCTTACCAAAAAAAAGCTTGCCAAGCCGTGATCGGGGTTGGGCTTTTGGCTTTACCACAATTGCAATGGCGGGCGCTTGGGCCGCGGGAATATCATCTAAAATTGACACAGGTCGTTCTAGCACAAGGTTTCGCGCCTCGTCTAATCCAACTTCTTTAACGGCCTGCTCATAGGCGGCCGATAAAATGGGGGGGCGAGATTTGGTGTTATGCGCATCGGTTGCAAGAATATGGACCATGCCTTGGCTCAACATTTTTTGAGCCCAATATTGTGGTCTTGCACCAAAACGCCCGGTGAGAGACCCCGCGGTTAATTGCATCCAAACGCCTTGTTGAAACATGCGTTCAACCAGATCAAAATTCTGCTCAATCCATTTCAGGCGTTCAGGGTGGGTTAAAATTGGCACATAACCCGCCACCAGAATATTGAACATCAAGTCATCAAGCCGTTGCGGCGCGATGTTATGGGGCGGCTCAAACAACACATAACGGCTGTCGTTCAGGCGCAAAATTTCATCGCTGCGCAAGCGGTTCAAAAAATCAGGGCGGATATGACCATCACATCCCACCACCAGATTAAGAGCAATACCCTCGTTGTTTAAAATCGATTGGAATTGGCTTACACGGTTGCGAATATCTTTGGCGGTATTATCATACATGCCAGGCATAAAATGCGGCGTGCAGGCCATAACCCGAATGCCATCGGCAACCGCCATGCGTGCCATATCCAATGCAACATTGATATCGGGCGCGCCATCATCAACGCCCGGTAAGATATGGCTATGCAAATCAATCAAGGCACCAGCCCTGCGCTAGAATAGACATAGAATTGATTCCCCCGTTGTGATGCCGTTTAAGGCAATCACCATCTGAGCAGAACCACCAAACTGTGGCCAACCTATGACGATCAACTTTCAGGTGCTTTAGGGCGTGGTGCAAAATACGGCCCTTCACGGCGTGGTGCCATTGGTGTTGATCCCATTTGTGGAACAGCGGGCGCATTGGGTGCTGCCCGTCGCGCCTTGGGTGCTATGGGCAAAGGCCCAAAAGCTAGCCATGAACAACACAAGGCAAACAAAGCCAGCAACATGCGGGTGCGTAAGGGATAATCAGTGAGTGAATGGGCAAGCAGCAAGCCTATGATAATCACACAAGCCTTGTTCAAACCATCATCTGGCCCGGCATTGCGCCACAGCACAAAAATTGCCCGCAACAGCCAGACAACAAAAAGCAGCAACACAAGGGCCATGGGCAAGCCCCCTTCTAAAAACAATTCAAGCCAATCATTATGGGCATGATTGACATAAAATTCTCTCAGGTTTTCCGGATGCTCGAAAATGGCATAGACTGGCACAAAACTGCCAAAGCCCGATCCAAAGGGAAAATAGGCGCGTGCCACTTCCATGCTGGTCGTAGCCATAACCGCGCGATAATCAGAAACAGGATCGGTTTGGGCCAAGCGCAATATGCCAGCCAAGCCAAATTGCGCCGTTACCAACAGCAATCCTGCAATCAAAAAAATCATTGCCTTGGATGAAATTCCGCTCGTTTGATTTGGTATTTGCGATCTGGCCCACAGCAACACACCGCTGAGCAAAACCGAAATCATGGCAAAAACAATTCCGGCGCGAGAACCCGTTGCCCCCAAGCCAGATAGATAAACAATCAAAGCGGCAAGGGCAAAAAGTGCGGCCACTGCCCAATGCACCATACGCTTTTGGCCAAGCTCAATGGCCAAGGCCGCTGCAAATGGAATTGCACAATAGAGTTGGGCCGCCAGAAAATTGTGGTTGGAAAAAAAGCCGCCATTGATCCAGCCTTGCGCTGCAAAAAACTGCAACGGGCTGGTAACACCGCCAAAGCGCTGCGCCAAACCCAACAGACTGGATACAACAGCCAAAATGCAAATTCCAAAAGCCACAAAGCGACGTTCCCGCGCGGGCACGGAAAGGCCTGCTAAAAATATCGCAATGCCTGAAAGCAAGTAAAGAAAATCTTGAAACCCTGTCTGTGGATCGAGCGAAATGGGCATGGCTGAGGGCGCAAGTTTTGCGGCATTCAATGTTTCAAGTACAAAACCATGACCCGGAAATTTGGTCCATACGCTCACAGGCAATGGCAAGGTTTGCAAAACCATCCACGCCAACCCAAGTGCAATAATGATCAACGCTTGTGCTGAGAGGGCTGAAGGCAAGCCCCGACGCAGCCGCCATGCTGCGCAAATGAAAACAACCAAGCCAACAAGCGGCGGCAGATAGATTGAATTTGGATAGGCTTCAGCAAAAATGCCGATGACCAGCAGAAATGCGAAAAATGCTAAAATGGCCCAGGACCAAATTCTATCCATGACACTTATCCAAACGACTCATCATCAAGCCTGTTTAGACGAAGTGACATTGATCGCAAAACGTGTTGTCGTGTTGGTTCAGCGGGCTGCTTTTAGATCAACTGCCGCGAAGAGTTTTCGCGCGATGATCGAAGTGCTGCGTCCACAACTTTTTGAATTTCATAAGCTTCGCGAAAATCTGGACCGATGGCTTTGCCTGCCGCAATTCCCATCAGAAATTCAGCAATTTCAATGGTTTTCAAATCATTGAAACCGAGCTGGTGCCCACCCGCCACGCAAAAACCAGCATAAGCTGGATGCTGCGGGCCAGCTTCTATGGTTGTGAAACCCTTGTCGCGCAGGTTTCCACCTGCACGGTAGAATTTCAATTCGTTAAGCCGCTCTTGGGTAAAAGCCAATGATCCTTTAGAACCTTCGATTTCAAATCCAAGCTGCATATTGCGGCCCGTTTTCACCCAATTGGCTTCAATCGAGCCACCATATCCCGCTTCAAACCGCACCAGCAGCCTTGCAATATCATCCACCAAAACTGGAACCATGTCATTGCTGCCAAGGGCCTTGGGCCTTTGCTTGATCACCGTTTCAACATCGGCATTCACAGATTTGATTGGCCCCAAAAGAAACCGCGCCATGCCAATGATGTGGCTTCCCAAATCAGCAATCACACCGGGCCCGCCTGTGGGGTCAATCCGCCATGTCCACGGGTTTTCGGGGTTGTGCATATAATCTTCAGCATGAATGCCGCGAAAGCCGGTGATGTCGCCAAGCTCGCCCGCCGCAATCATTTCGCGCGCCACTTTCAACATCGGGTTTTTGATATAGTTGAAACCAACTTGCGTAATCACGCCCTTGGCCTCAGCGGCTTTCACCATGGTGGCTGAATCAATAAGCGTTGGCGACAAGGGCTTTTCACAATGCACATGCTTTCCCGCAGCAATGGCAGCCAAAGCCATTTCTTTATGAAATGTGTTTGGCGTGGTGATTGAAACAACGTCAATGGCAGGGTCATTCACCACATCGCGCCAGTTGGCGGTGGATTTCTCAAAGCCATATTGATGCGCTGCTCTGGCAGCACCGGCCTCGTTTACATCAGCGATTGTGTGCAACACGGGCACCGGAATATCGGGAAAGGCGGCAAGTGCTGAACGATAGGCAAAAGCATGCGCCTTGCCCATAAAGCCTGTTCCAATAATTCCGATGTTCAGCGATTTCACGTTGGAAAGCCTTGCGTTTCGACTGAATAGCCAGCCGCTGTCATCACGCGCATTAATTCGGCATAGCCTACCTCTGCCATTTTCAGCGGTGGATTTTTCTTGGGGTCTTGCTCGGCCTCAACAACAAACCAGCCCTCATAGCCATAGTCAGCAAACTTCTGCACAATTTTTGCAAAGTCCAATGATCCATCGCCCGGCACAGTGAATGCACCAAGAGCCACGGCATCGAGGAAACTTTGCTTGGTGCGATCAAGCTTCTTGATCACATCCATGCGCACATCTTTCACATGCACATGGTTGATGCGCTTGTGGTGTTTGTCGATGGCGCGAAGCGGCTCTCCGCCAGCAAAGGCCAAGTGGCCGGCATCTAGCAGAAGCGGAATGCCTTGGCCTGAATTGTTCATGAAAGCATCAAGCTCTGTTTCAGTTTCAACAACAGCCGCCATGTGATGATGATAAGATAATGGCATGCCGCGTTCAGCGCACCATTCGCCAAACTTTGTAACTTTATTGGCATAGATTTTCATATCATGGTCATCAAGCTTGGGCTTGGTGGCCAATGGCTTGCTGCGATCCCCCTGAATTGAAAGCCCAACTTCGCCATAAACAATGCAGGGCGCTTTTACGGCTTTGAACAATTCAATCATCGGGTGAATGCGGTCTTTGTTTTCAGAAAGACCTTCGTTCACCAGGGTGCCAGAAAACCAACCGCCACACAGCGTAACATCAGCTTGGCGCAAAATGGGCAGCATTTCCTTGGGGTCTTCGGGAAAGCGTCGGCCTTTTTCCATGCCGGTAAAACCAGCTGAACGGGATTGGCGCAAACATTCTTCAAGCGACACATCATCGCTGAGTTCTTTAAGATCGTCATTCCACCATGCAATGGGCGACATGCCCAGTTTTGCTTTTAACATTCTATTCTCCTCAAACCCCAATGCGTTGTTTTGCACGCAACGCATCTTGATATTTGCGCGCTTCATTTACTTCTTTGCGCTTTGACACTGTGGGCACGCCCACGTCCCACATGGCATCGCCCGGTGTCCACACAAAGGCGTCATTCTCAATCACAATCACTGTGGTGCGATCTGTTGTCTTGGCCCAATCCAGCGCTTGATCAAATTCAGCCAAACTTGAAGCCTTGCGCGCGAGGGCACCCATTGATTCAGCATGTTTTACAAAGTCGACATGGAAAACGGTCTTCACGTTGCAATCTTCGATCAGGTTATTATAGCTCTCGCCACCTTTGAAGTTTTGCAGGCGGTTGATAACACCATAGCCGCCGTTGTCACAAATAATCACAATCATCTTGTGGCCGGTCAACACGGTTGAATAAATATCTGAATTCATAATCAGATAAGATCCGTCACCCACCATCACAAAGGTGTTGCGTGTAGGGTCTGCCATAGCAGCGCCCCAACCACCCGCCACTTCATAGCCCATGCAGCTAAAACCATATTCCACATCAAATGTGTTGGGTGATTTTACCCGCCACACTTTGTTCAGTTCTCCCGGCAAACCACCCGCAGCGCCCACTACATAATCACGTGCCTCGGCTTTGTCGCTTACCATGCCAACAATTTGGCCATAGGTTGCCACAGCGGCGTTGGTTGGTTTTTTATAGCCATCGACTGCGGCGTTCCAAATGGCCATTTCGTCTTGGCCTTTTTTCGTCCAGCTTGAAGGCACCTTATAATCCTTCATGCCCAACACCAGTTCTTCCATCGTCACTTTTGCGTCACCCACAACCGCAACGGCGCGGTGCTTGACAGCGTCATAACGCGCAGCATTGATTGAAACGAATTGCGCATCATGGCGAAAACACGTCCAAGAACCGGTGGTGAAATCTTGCAGCCGTGTGCCGATGGCAAGGATAACATCAGCCTCTGCCGCCATATTATTGGCGGAAGTGGAACCAGTAACCCCCATTGGCCCCACATAGGTGGCATGGGAATGCACAATGGATGCTTTGCCCGCCATGGTTTCACAAATGGGAATGCCATGATCAGCCGCAAATTTTGCAACAATGGATTCAGCACCTGAATAACGAACCCCACCGCCCGAAATGATCAAAGGCTTTTTGGCAGATTTTAAAACGTCAATTGCTTGTGATAGCCGTTTGACATCAGGCCTGTTGCGCGCAATTTCATGGATGGTGGGTTCAAAGAACGCATCTGGATAATCAAAGGCCAGTTCTTGAATGTCTTGTGGGAGGCCAATAAAAGCTGGGCCGCAATCTGCTGGATCAAGCATCGTGGCCACAGCTTGAGGCAGCGACGAGATGATTTGTTCAGGATGAGTTATCCTATCCCAATAGCGTGAAACGGGTTTAAAACCATCATTCACCGTTGTGGATGGAACGCCATAGTGTTCCACCTGTTGCAAGACCGGATCAGGCCTTCGATTAACAAACGTGTCGCCCGCCAAAATGAGAATGGGCAGGCGGTTGGCATGGGCAACTGCTGCTGCTGTAATCATATTGGTGGCACCGGGGCCAACCGATGAAGATGCAATCATAATTTGGCGGCGCAATTTGGCTTTGCCAAAAGCTACTGCCGCAAGCGCCATGGATTGTTCGTTCTGGCCGCGCCACACGGGCAACTTGTCTTTCACCTCAACCAGCGCCTCTGAAAGGCACGTTACGTTGCCATGGCCAAATATGCCGAACATTCCTGGAAACAATTGTTCCTTTTTGCCGTCAATCAAAATGAATTGGTTGATGAGATATTTAACCAAGGCCTGTGCCATGGTAAGGCGGGTGGTGGACATGACTGCTCCTATCTAAAAGGTAAATTCCGTCGTGGTCACGCTATTTGCAGAAAAACTGTTTTATCGAAAGTGTTTTGTAGAATATCTGTTCTGAAACTATCATTTTCACTCTGAAAGCCCAACATGCCCCATATTTTGATTGCCGGAAAAATCCACCAAGCAGGCCAAGAATTGTTGCGCGCGGCCAAAGGCTTCACTTTTGACACGGTGGCAGAGGTGAGTTTGGCAAGTTACGCACCCTTAATGCCCAATGCTGATGCGCTTTTGTTGCGAACACAACCTTTAAATGCTGATTTAATCGAAGCTTCGCCCAAGCTTAAAATTGTGTCGCGTCATGGCGTTGGCTATGATGCGGTGGATGTGGATGCATTAAACACGCGCAAAATTCCGCTGGCCATTGTGGGCGATGTAAACTCGCGCGCGGTGGCGGAACATACTTTGGCCCTCATGCTTTCTGCCGCCAGAAGGTTGGTCGCCCATGATCAGGCAGCAAAAACCGGCCATTGGAATTTGCGCAATCAATTTGATGCAGTGGAGCTGGATGGCAAAACGCTTTTGGTTTGTGGCTTCGGTCGTATCGGGCGGCGCGTGGCAGAACTGGCCAAGGCATTTGGCATGGAAATTCATGCTTATGATCCCTTTGTATCGGCCGCAGCGCTGCGCGAAACCCGGGCAACGCCTGAACCAGATTTAACGGCGGCTTTGGCGCAAGCTGATTATGTTTCATTGCATATGCCGGGCGTTAAAGGTGCAATTTTGGGTGAACAGGAATTGGCGGTGATGAAACCTTCTGCAATTATTATCAACGCCGCGCGTGGCGGCTTGGTGGATGAACGGGCACTTGATAACGCTTTGCGCGCCCGCAAAATTTATGGCGCGGCCTTTGATGTGCTGGTTGAAGAGCCACCGGATGAAGATAACCCGCTGCTTTCCAACCCACATTTCACGTTGAGCCCCCACATGGCGGGCCTGACGCAAGAATGCGCCAAGCGCATGGCAATTTCTGCCGCACAAAATATTGTGGATTATTTCGCCGGAAAACTTGATCCGAAGCTGGTTGTGAATGCTGAGGCGGTGTTTTGAAAATTTCAGGTTTTATAAACACCAACCATAATGTGTTGGCAGACGCTGCTCCATGGTTTGCAATATATAAGGCTCGATTTGCCACTCTTTTGCATGAGACAATTGTCAAACGTTTAGAACTTGTGGATCAAGCATAATGTTCACACCGCTGATTGATACGCTTCCAGCTTCCGTTCCCTTTGTCGGGCCAGAAGCGCTAGAACGAAAATCCGGCAACAAAATTATCGCACGCGTTGGTGCAAATGAAAATGTGTTTGGGCCTGCTCCTTCTGTGATCGCAGCAATCAATGCCAACGCCCCAGACGTGTGGAGTTATGGCGATCCTGAAAATTTTGCTGTGAAAGCAGCGCTTGCCGCGCATCTGAATATATCAGCCGACAACATCGCCGTGGGCGAGGGGATTGACGGTTTGTTTGGCCTTGCAGTGCGCTTGTTTGTTGAACCGGGCACGAAAGTTTTAACGTCGTTGGGCGCTTATCCCACATTCAATTTTCATGTGCACGGTTTTGGCGGAACGTTGCTGACAACACCTTACATTGCCGACCATGAAGACCCGTCATCACTTGTCGCCTTGGCAAAGCAACGCCGCCCGCGCATTTTATATTTTTCCAACCCTGATAATCCCATGGGCACCTGTTGGCCGGCTCATCATGTTCAGCAGCTGATTGACCAAGTGCCTGAAGAAACCATTGTGATGTTGGATGAAGCCTACAGCGAATTTGCGCCCGCTGGCACAATGCCCAAGCTTGATGTGGGGCGAAAAAACCTTTTGCGCTTTCGCACATTTTCAAAGGCCTATGGTCTGGCTGGTATGCGTGTGGGTTACTGCATTGGCCATGCAGATGTGATCAAGGCCTTTGATAAAATTCGCAATCATTTTGGCGTGGGCAGGCTTTCACAAGTGGCTGCCGTGGCAGCATTGAAAGACCAAGCATGGTTGAACCATGTTGTGAGCGAAGTGGAAAAATCCCGCCAACGCATTTATGAAATTGTACTTCAAAACGGTTTAAAGCCCATCACCTCGGCCACCAATTTTGTGGCGGTGGATTGTGGCCAAGATGGAACCTATGCCAGAAAAATTGTTGATGGTCTTTTGAGCCACGGCATTTTTATCAGAATGCCCGGCGTTGCGCCTTTGAATCGTTGCATACGAATTTCTTGTGGAACACCTGAACACTTAGAGGCATTGGCCAAAGCCTTGCCCCAGGTTCTGGCTGCTCGTTAGGCCTTCGCGCGCTTTTTCAACAAATTCGTCAACCAATCCGGATCCATCTCTGGCACAGACGATAACAGAAGTTCCGTGTAAGCCGGATAGGGCGGATTGAGAACTTTTGATTTCAAACCTTGTTGAACAACCTTGCCTTTATGCATCACCACAATTTCATCTGAAATGGCGCGCACGGTGGCAATGTCATGCGTAATGAACAGATACGTCACATTGGTGTCTTTTTGCAGTTTCATCAACAGCTTCAAAATTTCTTCTTGCACAATCTGGTCAAGCGCTGAGGTTACTTCATCGCAAATAATCAACTCAGGCTCGGCTGCCAAAGCGCGCGC
This sequence comes from Aestuariivirga sp., assembly GCA_043778995.1. Taxonomy (GTDB): domain Bacteria; phylum Pseudomonadota; class Alphaproteobacteria; order Rhizobiales; family Aestuariivirgaceae; genus Aestuariivirga. Next base: position 8,365 of record JAYWFC010000011.1, on the reverse strand, counting down.
AATTGAAACGCGTTGCTTCTGGCCACCTGAAAGCTCACTCGGGAAACGATCAATATACGTTTCATCAAGCTCGATTGATTCAAGCAGTGAAACAACTTTGCGGTCACGGTCGGCACCTTTAAGACCTAGATAAAATTCAAGCGGGCGGCCAATAATATCACGCACCCGTTGGCGCGGGTTCAAAGCCGTATCGGCCGATTGATAAATCATTTGAATGCGCCGCAGCGTGTCACGATCACGATCAATCAGGGCCCGCGAAAGCTTCTTTCCGTTAAAGCTGATATCGCCTGCCGAAATGGGCAGAAGGCCCGTGATGGCGCGGGCCAACGTCGATTTACCAGACCCTGATTCACCCACCACAGCCACTGTGCGGCCGCGCGGAACTTGAACCGAAACATCATCCAACACTTTAACTTTGCCGCCATAGCTGGCGTCCACATGATTGATGCTCAGCACAATATCGCTGTTGGGCGATTCAGGTTTTTCCAGCTTGCGAACAGCCCAAAGTGATTTGGTGTAATCCTGCGTGGGCTGCTTCAACATTTCACGTGTTGGCGCCTCTTCAACCAAATTGCCGTAGCGCAATACCATAATGCGATGCGCCATTTGCGCCACAACGGCAAGATCATGCGTGATATAAATTGCGGCAGTGTTGAACTGTTCCACAATGTTGCGCATGGCTGCCAGAACTTCCACTTGTGTTGTCACATCAAGTGCCGTGGTGGGTTCATCAAAAATGATAAGATCAGGCCTGCACGACATCGACATGGCCGTCATCGCACGTTGCAATTGGCCGCCTGAAACTTGGTGCGGAAAGCGCGTGCCAATCGTATCGGGGTTTGGCAATTGCAGGCGCTTGTATAGGTCCCGCGCGTCAGCCTCTGCCTTTTCGCGTGGCATGATATTGTGGGTAATGGCGGTCTCAATCGTCTGTTCCAAAATCCGGTGTGCCGGGTTGAAAGACGCCGCTGCACTTTGTGCAACATAAGCAATGCGAGAGCCGCGCAAATTGCGTTTTTGCACTTCATCAGCCGCAGTTAAATCCATGCCGTCAAAAACAATGGTGCCCGCAGTTATCTTGCAGCCAGGCCTAGCAAACGCCATGGCCGCAAGACCCAGCGTGGATTTGCCTGCCCCTGATTCACCAATCAGGCCCAGAACTTCGCCACGCCGCAGAGTTAAATCAATGCCCTTGATAATGGGCTTCCATTGATCATCAGACTTGCCGTCAATTTTCAGGCCTTTGATTTCGAGAAGGATATCACCCTTCACACGTTTTGTGTCATTCGCCATCGCGCAGCCCCGAAGTTCTTTGTAAAAACCAATCTACGACAAAATTCACAGCCACCGTTAAAAGTGCAATGGCCCCAGCAGGATAAAATGGCGCTGGAATATAAGGAAATGTTGAAACGGGAAAATTGATCAGCGTTTTGCTATCAGCCACCATCGAACCCCAATCGGCCGTGGGCGGTTGGACACCAACACCCAGGAACGAAAGCGCCGCAATTGTTAAAAACACAAAGCAGAACCTTAATCCAAATTCAGTGATCAGCGGCGGCAGAATGTTGGGAACAACTTCTTTAAAAACAATCCAGCTCATCTTTTCGCCGCGCAGCTTTGCGGACTCGACATAATCCATCACCACTGAATTCAAGGCAACAGCGCGAGCCAAACGAAACACGCGGGTTGAATCGAGCAGAGCCAGAATGATAATCAAATTCATAACGCTTTTGCCCACAACGGCCAACATCATCAAAGCGAAAATCAAAACCGGAATTGCCAAGAATGCGTCAACCACGCGCGAAATGCCTTGGTCGAGCCAGCCGCGCTTTAAGGCGGCCAACACGCCCAATGAACCACCCACCATGAATGAAATCAGCGTCGTGATTAACGCAATGCCAATGGTGTTGCGTGCGCCATAAATAAGACGTGAATACATATCGCGGCCAATCTGGTCGCACCCAAGCCAACAGGCTTCGCCTGCAGGTTGATAGGCTTTGCCGATAATTTCAGATTGATCATGCGGTGCAAGCCACGGCGCAAAGATTGCAAAAATTGCGTAAATAAGAATGACAATCATGCCAAACCACGCGCTGATCGGCGCAGTTTTTAAGGTGCGCACCACGTTTTCATAGTAAGTGCGGCGCGCTTTGATAACACGTAAGGGGGTGGGTGCTGTGGTCATTTTGGATGCAACAATCTTGGGTTTGTCGTAATCGAAATAATATCGGCCAATAAATTCAGCGTGATGTAAGTGGCAGCAAAAATAAGTGCGCAAGCTTGCACAACGGGCATGTCGCGGCTCGAAACGGCGTCCACCATCATCTGGCCGATGCCGGGGTAAACATAAACCACTTCAACCACCACCACGCCCACCACAAGGTAAGCCAAGTTGAACGCAACAACCGTGGCAATAGGCGCCCACGCGTTTGGCAAAGCATGGCGCAAAATAACATAGGCCTTTGAAGCGCCTTTCAGCTGGGCCATTTCAATATAGGGGCTTGAAAGCAAGTTGAGCACAGAAGCGCGTGTCATCCGCATCATATGTGCAACAATCACCAACGTCATCGTGGCCGCGGGCAAGGCCGCGCGGTAAACATGTTCCAAAAACGGCGTGTGTTCACCAACCGTTGAGAGAGGTGAAAACCACCGAAGCTTCACCGCGAAAACAAACACTAAGATATAGGCGATGAAAAATTCAGGCATGGCGATGGTGGTGAGTGTGATGGAGTTGATCAAACGATCATACCAAGAGTTGCGATATAAAGCTGCCAGCAAGCCCAGAAAAAGCGAAAGTGGAACCGCGATAATGGCCGCCATTGACGCTAGAAAAAATGTATTGAATAGTCTTGGCGCAATGATTGCTGAAACACTGCGCTTGATTGTTCCCGTAGTGCCAGAATAAGAATTGCCAAAATCTCCGCGCACGGCATTGGTAATCCATTCGACATAGCGCACGGTGGCTGGCCTATCGAGGCCCAGTTCATGGTTGAAGTTTTTCACAGTTTCAGGCGTGGCACCTTGGCCCAGAATGTTTTGGGCATAGCCGCCCGGCAACATTTGCAACGACGAAAAAATAATAATCGAAACAGCAAAGAGCGTTATAAGCCCTAAGCCCAATCGTTGCAGCACGGTTTTAAGAACCAAATTCATCTACGCCACCCCCTTCTCGTCAAGCTCTTTGGCCTGTTTTGTCAAAACCCTAGCAGAGCAAATTCAACCTGTCTCAATTTAATTTCGCAAGTTTTCCACGTGTCCTCAAAGGGGCTTGCATGGCTAAGCCCTTTCCCGCCAAAAGGGCACATGGTTTCAACATCTCATAAAGCGGGCATTTTGCCGGCAAAACAAATTGCGCTTTTTTGCGATCAAGGTTTTATCAAACTGGCAAAACCAGTTGATGATGATCAGATACAACCCGCAAGTTTGGATTTGCGCTTGGGGCCAAAAGCCTATCGTGTTCGGGCTTCTTTTTTGCCGGGGCCAAAATTTACCGTTGCAGAAAAGTTGAAAAATCTTGTGCTGCATGAAATGGATTTGCGCGAAGGCACGGTTCTGGAAACCGGCTGTGTATATATTGTGCCGCTGCTTGAAAGTTTGAAATTGCCCAAAGGCATTTCTGCTGCGGCCAATCCGAAAAGTTCAACCGGCAGGTTAGATATTTTCACCCGCGTGATTACAGATTATGCCCAAGAATTCGACAATGTGGCTGAAAATTATGATGGCCCGCTTTATGCGGAGATCTCTCCGCGCACATTTCCAATTCTTGCAAGGCAAGGTTCGCGCCTCTCGCAAATTCGGTTCCGCGCCGGCGCAAGCTTGGCGACAGATGATCTCATTCGCGCCCTTCATGCCAAGGAAGCGTTGATCACCCATGGCGAGGTGAATATTGAAGGCGGCCTAGCGTTAAGCGTTGATCTGGCAGGCATCAAAGCCGGTGAACCCATTGGCTTTCGTGCCAAGCGCCATTCAGCATTGGTGGATGTTGATAAAAAAGCGGGCCTTGAAGTTTTGGATTATTGGGAACCCATCTGGCAAAAAGGTTCGCTGATATTAGACCCAGACCAATTCTACATTTTGGCCAGCCGTGAAGCAGTGCGCATTCCACCAAGCCATGCTGCTGAAATGGTGCCCTATAATCCGTTGGTGGGTGAATTTCGCGTGCATTATGCAGGCTTCTTTGATCCGGGCTTTGGTCATGTGTCTGGCCATGGCGAAGGGGCGCGTGCAGTGTTGGAAGTGCGAAGCCATGAAGTGCCCTTTATATTGGAAGACGCACAAATCATTGGCCGCTTGGTTTATGAGCCGCTGACCGAACCACCAGACGTGGTCTATGGCCAACGCCTCAATTCAAACTATCAACAACAGGGCCTGAAGCTGTCGAAGCACTTTAAGGCCTTTGATCCGCTGACAAAATAAAAGCCAAGCTATTTTAATAGCGCTTGCGCCGCATTTTCTGCGCCAGTGTTTCTGAAACCAAAAGTGCGCCAACCGCCAAGGCAATCGAAAACCACACCAAGCGAAATGCCGCAGCATCGCCATTGGGCACCTGCAAAAGTGTGTGGATTGCCAGCGCCAAGGTTTGCGTTTGGCCCGGAATGTTGGAAACAAATGTAATCGTTGCGCCAAATTCGCCTAAAGATTTTACATAACCGAGCGCCAGGGCCGCCAAAATTCCTGGGCTGGCCAGAGGCAGGCTGACAGTTGTGAATTTCTGCCAGCGGGATGCGCCCAAATCTCTCGCGGCCTCTTCCAATTGTGGATTGATGGTTTCAAAGGCAACGCGAATGGGCGGGATCATCACAGGCAATGTCATCACTGCGGCGGCAAGGGCAGCCCCCGTCCAGCGAAAGGCAAAGGTAAAGCCAGTCAGTTCATAAAGTGGTGCGCCGATAAAACCTTTGCGGCCAAAGGCGATCAGCAAGATAAATCCGGTAACAACAGGCGGCAACAAAAGCGGCAAATGCGCAAACGCTGAAAGCAGTGATTTTCCGGGGAATGACTTTCGTGCCAGAACATAACCAAGCGCCACGGCAATCGGCATGGAAAAAAAGGTGGCCAGCAAGGCCACCTTAAGACTTAAAACAACTGTGGTTATTTCTTCTGCTGTCATTTGCCGCCGACAAAACCATCCTTTATCAGGATAGCTTGTGCTTCAGCCCCTTTCAAGAATTCGACGAATTTTTCTGCATCGCCATTTTGAGATGCTGCAATAACGGCCGCTGGATATAAAATGGGCGCGTGGCTGTCGTCGGCAAAAATTGCAGCAACGTCCACCTTTGGTTCGGCCTTTGCGTCGCTGCCATAAACAATTCCAAGCTTGGCTTCTCCCTTGGCCACGAGCGCCAATGCGGCCCGCACATTGTCTTGCATTACCACATGGGGCTCAATCGCAGCCCACTCGCCAAGTTTTTCAAGTGCGGCTTTGGCATATTTGCCCGCGGGCACAGATTTCACTTCCGCTAAAGCAATTTTGTCTTGGCCCAAAGCATCAGCCAGCTTTTCGATTTTAACATCAAACTTGGCATTTGTGGCTTTCACCACCACCAATGTGTTGCCCGCAATGTCGTGGCGCGTGGCATCTTTGACGAGTTTTTTGCCAGCAAGATAATCCATCCATGTTTCATCGGCTGAAATGAACACATCTGCTGGTGCCAAAGCCTCAATCTGCTTAGCCAAGGTTCCGGTTGCAGCATAAGTGGCCACAATGCCGTTGCCCGATTTGGTTTTGTAAACAGCGCCAATTTCATCCAAAGCATTCTTCATGCTGGCCGCGGCAAAGACGTTAATGTCGGCGGCCTTGGCACTTGCTGCCATGGCGGCAAGTGTTGCTAATATCAAAGTGGCGTTTCGCATACGGTTCATAATCTTGCTCCATCGCTATATCCATTGAGATATAGCGATGAATAACACAAGTCAAACGTAGAAATTCAAGATCAATTTAAGGGTTGGCTTGGGCCACTTGGGCTGCAGAGGGTGCATTCTGCATCATGGCCAGAACTTTTTGCTTGTTAGCGCGGAAGTTGGCCAAGTCTTTGCCAGCCAATTGCTTACCGCCCGTGGCGCGCACAGAAAGCGGGTTCACGGCCTTATCATCAATGCGCACTTCAAAATGCAAATGCGGGCCAGTGGAGCGCCCGGTGGAACCCACATAGCCAATCACTTGGCCCTGGTTCACATGCACGCCCTCGCGGATGCCTGCTGCAAAGCGGCTCATATGCGCATAGAATGTCGAATAATGATCGTTGTGGCTGACCTCGATGGCGTTGCCATAACCATTTTCACGCCCCGCTTGGGCAATCTCGCCAGCACCAGCGGCATGAATTGGCGTTCCATAAGCCGCGCCGAAGTCTACGCCCGTGTGCATTTTAGAATAGCCCAGCAATGGATGAACCCGCATGCCAAAGCCAGACGTTAAATGCGCACCGTTTACTGGCGTTTTCAACAAGGCACGCGCAGCTGAGCGGCCATTGTCATCAAAATAATCTGTCAGCCCGTCAGCTGAGGTGAAGCGATAATAGGTGCGGGTAATGCCGCCAGTTGTAAGTTTTGCCAAATGCAACACTTTGCGCTTGGAAGAAGAGCCTGAAAGCGGATTGCCATAAAACACTTCAAACGTGTCGCTTGCGGCCACCTGGCGTTGGAAATCCACATCAAACGAGAACACATGAGTAAATTCACTCACGATATAGCTTGGAATCTTGTTGTCTTCAGCAGTCGACGAAAGTGAAGCGCCCACTTTGCTGGTGGAATGAAATTGGGTGACAAGAGGTTTTTCGCCATATTGCGATTTGGCCCCTTCGTCTTTGCCATCAATCGAGGCCGAGAACTGGCCATCTTCATCGGCATCAACTGTAATGGCCTCTTTGGGGCCGGTGTTGAAAGACAGTTGCACCGGGAAAGTAACTTCACGGCCATAAAAGTCGATCTGGCGATCAAAGGTCACATCAAACTTTGTGCCGGCCTTGATCATCTTGGTTGGAATAATGGGTTCAATCGAAGCAACCAAAGCTTCGGCAGAGGCTTGGGAAACGCCGCGCTGGGTCAACTCATCCACAATGGTTGAATCGCTGGCAAGGGTGAAGCTGTCATCCACTGGCTCGGGCGGTGGTGTTTTGGTTATGGTTGTGATGTTTTCAGAACTGGTTGCAGCAGATTGAATATCTGCGTCCAAAACTTTGGTGCGCTCTTTGCTATAGGGTAACTCGGAATCAGTGATCTTCGGATAGGCATAGCCGCCCGTTAAATCACGCTCGGCCAAAATTTGCTTATCGCCCACAGCATTTTGCGGGCGCGCCACTTGGCCAGACTCGGCAATTGCCGCTTGGGCTGATTGCGGCTTGGCATTATGGCCAAACAGACCAAGCACAAAACCGCCCACCAGCAATGTGCCCGTTATACCTGCAATGCATGTTGAGAGCAGCCAACGGTGTTGTGTGTCGTTTTCAAGAAAGGATGTTTCAAGATCAAAACTGTCCACAGGACGTGCAAGAGGAATCAAACGTCCCTCATCGTCTTGGGCAATCAAATGCCTTTTGCGTCTTGGACTATTCAACGAACTAAACTTCCTCGTAAACCTACTAGTCGCACTGCCGCCCAACGCAACTGCGCCGGACATTGCATCGCGCCCATACCCCTGTCAACGATTTATGTCCAACAAGGAATTACAAACATCCAAGCTTTGCATGCATAACTTTCCATTTCGTTAACCATAACGAAGGTCAGTTTAGATTGATTCAAGGGGGAAAGTGGAGGGTAAAAGGTGCTGATAGGCATTTCACCTTGAAGTTTTGATGACACCGCAACAAAAACCATCATTTTTTCGTTCCACGTGTCAAAAATCCACCTGTTTTTGATTTTAAACCACGCTAGATTCGCCGTCCACTGACGAATATAAATATGCAATTTCAATAAGTTATAAAAAATCGTAACAATTTTAAAAAACCTTGTTGACTCTTTTCGAAGCCTCGACCTATAAGCCGCTCACTGAGGGCCTGGGGCGCAACGGTTAAGCGCCAACGGCCTCATGGAAATTCAAGAGCGATCGGCGCTTCTAGCCGGCAACCCGAAAGGGGAACCGAGCAAAGAACTGTCTGTCGCTTATCGGAGCCGAAAAGCTCCCCGCTGTTTGTCATTGTAAACGAAAGAAAGAGAAGCGCAGGCGGCGTGTGTCCTGGCGGATCGATCTGGTAACAGATTGATCAACCGAAACATATAGTCGAATGCGTTTTATCAAATTGAGAGTCAATAAAGCTTCGATAGTAATATCGAGTGTACATATTAACTCTCGTCAATTTTTTAATACGTTATGCGATCAATAGACAATGGTTTACCATTGTCGAGCTGTTTCAAACTTGAGAGTTTGATC
>JAYWFC010000010.1:0-42410 GCA_043778995.1 Aestuariivirga sp. | reverse complement strand
TTTATTCAGCCTGATGCCGGCGGACCAGATGTTTTTGTTCACATCAGCGCTGTTGAACGTGCGGGTATGCGCGGCCTCAATGAAGGTCAAAAAATCGGTTACGAAATTGTTGCCGATAAGCGCACAGGTAAATCTTCTGCAGACAGCCTTCAAGCTGTTTAAGAAGTAACACAATCGTTCAAGAGATCAGCGCTTGTTTCATTTGAAATAAACGCATTCGTTTGACGCTGCCGCATTCTTCAGAGATGAAGAGTGCGGTTTTTTATTATAACCAATCTGGTGTTCGATCTCCGCCCACAAACTGGGCGCTTTTGGCAGTATATTCGAAAAGCTCAATCCGCTCGCCCGATGGGCCGTTGATCCAGGCCTGCCATGTGTCATCAACCCCATATTTCTTATCGGTGACCTCCACGCCGTGGCCGCGGATTTTTGATATGGCTTCATCCATCGATGTCACTTCAAAGCAAAAATGATTGATGGCACCCAGCGAAGGAAAAGGGGCTTGCGGGTGAAAGAAAAATTCAAGCCAAGTGCGTGCACCTGCCTCAATGTAAAGCCCAACGCGCTTGCCGTCTTTGACAAAATCAAATGCCTTTTTCAATCCCAACACGTCGCAATAAAAATGTTCGCAGGCTTCTAAATCATGCGTCATCATGCAAGCATGGGCAATTTGTTTGATGAATGTCATTGTTTCGTCTCCCAGATTTTGGCTTTGGTTTTGAACGTATAAGCGCCATCAGATAAAATAACATCGGCGCGTTTTGCAATCCACATCTGCGCATTTCCGTTGATATGCAGAATTTTAAAATGTCGGGGTGTTTCGGTTGCACCCAAAGCAAAAATGCGAGCATTGGGCTTTAAGGCTTTGGCCAAGTCTTCCACCATTTTGGATTCTGCTTCATGGCTGAACGTTGAAACGAGTGTTACAAATTTTCCGCTCAAGCTTTCAACAAAACCTTGCGGCATCGCACTGATATTTTTGGCCACAACCGCCACGGTGATTTCGGGCCACACAGTCAAACGATCTTTCAAAAAAACCTGCTGCTGCACTCTAATCTGCGCACGGTCTAATTCTTTCACGCCTTCTGGCAATTTATCGTAGGCACATAAATCAGGGTGAAGCTTGCGCTTATTATCGCGCAGCTTTCCATAACGCCAGCCATCCAACCGCCGATCAATCACCCACATGCGATGGATGATTTCAGCCAAGGCTTCAAACTTTTGTGGGTGTTGATCAATCGTCCATGAACCCGCGTTGGACATTGCACGATATCCTGAAGAATGAACGCGGGCCCATGCCTGTTCCGCCACCGCCCGATTGGCATTGCGATAAGTTTGGGGCAGTTCGCGCCAAGGCTTTTGTGCTGGGCCCGAAGCTTTGCTGTCTATTAAATAGGCGGCATGAAAGGCGCGGGCCAAATCATCATTGCCGCCAAAAACATCTTGCGGCAAAAGTGAAAGCTCACCGTGACCTACGGGAATAATCTGGGCCAAAGGGTCTGCCGCATTGGCATAATCCGACTTTAACATTTCACCAATCAATGGCAGTTTTTCCAAACGCACATAAAGCGGGGCTTGCCATATCCCCAAAAGCTGCGTGGCTTTGCGCAATCCAAAGGCCAATGTTGCGGCCACATCATCGGCCTTGTCGCAAACTAATATCGTGGTGACAGCACCCATTTTTTCAACAGCCGAAATCTGCGCATGCGAGGGCAAATCAAAGGCTTCATAAAACTTCAGGTTGGCAAAATCACCATCAGCCAAGGCGGCAAGCCTTGCGAACAACTTGGCCTTGGCAGCGGCAGAATTTTCACAAAAAACGCTGATCAACGGAATACCTAAATTGCGATAGGGTGAAAGCCGCACAAAATTTTCAATCGCTGCCTCAGCAAAACCAGTCCACCCCACGACTGCCAAATGGGCATGTGAAAGCCCGCGTAAATCTGCTGCCTCATTCAAATTTTCACTTTGCACAAAGCGTTTGGCCAGAAGCTGTTCAACATTCACTACAGTCACTTCCGCACCTTGTAGTGTTTTCATAAATTGGTTTTCAGCCGAAAGTCGCGCCGCCAAAACAGGTGATGAAATGCGAAGTGCCACATGCCCGTGTTCGCCAGCAATAGGTGCCACGGCATGATGCACCGCCAAGTTTTCAACATCATCATCACCCAAAATCAAAATATGGTCGGCCTTGGCAACACCAGCCCTTTGCGGTTGATCAGCGGGCCCAACAATTGAAATCAAATCACCATCAGCCATGCCCACAAGCGGCTCTGGCGCCAAAGAAACCACGCGCCGATTTTTGGGCAAAAGCCCGCGCGCAGCATTGCCGTTGCCCAACACAACAACATGCTGTTTGGATTGCAGCGCCTTGCGCTGTTGCCACTTTTCAAAAATGCGTGTTGAAAATGCCCGCGATAATGCAAACAGTGTAATCAATGGCGCAATCCACCGCGCTGTCATCAGCCACCAATTGCTGATGCCCTCACCGCCAATTTCAGGCGCTGCAAAAAACAAACCAAAACTGCGCAGCGCATTATTGAGAAATAACAACACGGGTGTTCCGCCGCTGCACTGTTCATTGGCAAGCGTGCACACTTGGCTAAAACCATAAAACCCGATGCCATAAACAATCGCAACAAAAGGCAAGGCAAGGCGCAACGGCAACTGTTCAGTGATTTCAGCAAGTTTGACGCGCATCGCAGATTTGTCTCCAATTGGCATTTCTTTTGCCATAGAATCGGGCAAAGTGAAGCTGATAAATAACCAATGCGGGCAAAGATGGCGTTACAATCAAAACTGAAAATTGCAGACCGCAAAACCCGTGTGTTCATTTCCTATTCGCGTAAAGACATTGAATTTGCCCGGCTGTTGCATGATCAACTGGCAGCGGCAAACTTTCAACCCATGCTCGATCAAACCGACATTGCGCCCGGCGAAGCCTGGCAAGACCGTTTGAGCAAATTGATTTTGCAGTCCGATGCGTTTGTGTTCTGCGTCAGCCCCAATTCTGCCGCTTCAAAAATTTGCCATTGGGAAGTGGATGAAAGCCAACGCTTGGCCAAACGCTTGGTGCCTGTGGTGGTTGATCCTGTTGACACAGGTGAATTGCCCGAAGCAGTGAGCAAATTAAATTTCATTTTTTTCTCATCAGAAAGTTTTGAAGAAGCCTTCACCAAATTGCAAACAGCGTTGAACAGCGATTTGGTATGGCAGCGCCAACACACAAAAATTGCTGAACTGGCCGACGAATGGGAAAATAAAAAGCGATCAAAAAGCCGCCTTCTATTTGGCCAAGCATTAAGCGAGGCTGAAAGTTGGGTGGCACACCAACCTCAAAACACCACGCCACCTAGTTCATCGCAACTGCAATTCATCGCCGCCAGTCGAAGGGGCGCCAACAGCAGGCAAAGGCTGGCGCTTGGCGGATCTTTGGTGGCCTTGGTGTTGGCCCTTTCGCTTTTTGCCTGGGGCGAAATCAATCGGCGCAGAACCCAAACCGCTTATGACGCTGCAACCACGGCGGCCAATTCTTTGGTGGATGATTTGGCCGGGCAACTGAAAGACAAGCCGGGAATTTCTCCTGAAATTACCAGCGGCGTATTAGAAAGCGCGTGGAACATACAAGACCAATTGATTTCTGCAGGTGCTGCCAGTGCGGACGTGAAAACTGGTGCCATTAACGCGTTGAATGAGTTGATCATCGTTTTGCTGAACCAAGGCCAAACTGAAAAGGCTTCAAATTATGCCACGCGCGCCGAACAAATTGCCAGCGAGGTTGCGGCGAAAAATCCATCCGACACGGCCGCCCAATCCAACTATGCGCTGATTTTGCGCAAGCTTGGCACTATAAAAAATAAACTGGGCCGCGCTGATGATGCCGAAAAGAATTTTAAAGACTCATTGGCGATTGATGAAAACATTTTATCCGCCAACCCCGATGACACAACCGCTGTCACTGATTTTGCAATCGCCAATGGAATGTTGGGCCAACACTATGAGAAAAACGGCAAGCTGGTTGAGGCCGAAGCAGCGATGCGAAAGCAGGTGGAATATTTTGAAAAGGCCGCTGCAAAAATAAATATCAACGCGCAAGCCAATCGTGTTTCGCAAGATAATTTGGCCGTGGGCTATGAGCAATTGGGAAATCTTTTGCGGCGCGAGGGTGCCAGCCCGGAAAAGCAAAAAGAAGCAGTTGAATTTTTGCGCAAGGATGTTGCCATCAGCGAGGCTCGCGCCAATGCCCAAAAAAACAGCATTGATGCGCAAGATGGCTTAGCCTTAAGCACCATGAATTTGGCCCAAGCCTTGTTTACGTTGAAGCAAGATGTTGAGGGCGAGGCCTTGTTGAAAAAATCTTGGAACATTGCTTCCACCTTGGCCAAGGACAATCCCCTGCGTGATGATTTGCAGGAACATTTATCCGCGGCTAACAACCAGCTGGGAACATTTTATCATGACCGCAACAAGGATGATTTGGCCGCCCCTTATTTTACTGCAGATTTGGAGGCTTCTCGCGCCATGGCGAGGGAAGACCCTTTGAATGCCGCCAAACAACATGATCTGGCAAAAAGCCTTTATGTGACAGCTCTGATCAATCAACAGCCTGCCAAAAATTTAGATGAAGCCTCAGCGATTATGGCCGCACTGGGGAAAGCCCACGCATTAACGCCTGATGAGGCAAACACGGCGCAGGTGATCGAAACCTTGAAAGCCAAACTTGCTTCTCAATAATCACACATCCGCCCAGATTGCAGCAAAGAAAGGTCGAAGTTCATTCCTAGTCATGTTGTTGCAAATAAAGGGACGGAAAAATGGTGGTCACAACAATGGTGATGATGCTTTCTTTGGCGGGCACAAGTTGGGCCATGCCCGACAAGCCTAAACAATTTGTGGAATTTAATGCGTCAAAAATTTCAGGCAATGCAGGTTGCAACCATTTCAACGGAAGCTTTGGCCAAAATGGCACAACGGTGGAAATGGGGCGCTTGGCCACCACGCGCATGGCCTGCAAGCCAGATATAATGATTGAAGAAGCGAAGTTTCTACACAACTTGGAACAGACTACATCGTTCGAAGTTTCGGGCAGCCAGTTGGTTTTAAAAAATACGTCAGGCGATATTATCTTAAAGCTAAACCGCAAAGATGTCGGTTGAAGGCCTAGACATTAACACCTATAGAAATTACAAATTCAAACGGGAAACGACGGCGATGAAAAAACTTATTCTTGCAGGTTTGGCATTTGGCCTCTGCTTCTCTGCGGCAAGTGCAGCAGAACAAAAAAAGCCAACGCAAGCTATCAACAGCGATATGATCGTAGGCGGCAAAACCGCTGATGCCAATAAATGGCCATGGCAGGTGCGCATTGATATTGCGAATGAATTTTTATGCGGTGGAAGTTTGATCAGCACAAATTGGGTGTTAACTGCCGCGCATTGTTTTCCGGGCTCGCTTGAAGGCAGGGTTGGTTATGGCAGCAGCAAGATTGACCAATTAAAATGGGTGAACATTGAAAAAGTTATCGTTCACCAAGCTTATAATGGCGACACCCATGAAAATGACATTGCGCTGGTTAAATTAGCAGAGCCCGTTGAATATGGCCAAGGCGTTGCGCGTGCAACTTTGGGCACGCCGCAGTTTTATGAAACGTTGCCCGGCAAAAAAGCGACGGTCACCGGATGGGGCTATACGGTTGATCGCGACGCATTTGAAAAGGCATTTCCGGATACTGAAATTTCGCAAGAATTTTTAGCGCCCAATGATTTGCAAGAAGTTGAAGTGCCCATTCAAAATCTTGAAAAGTGCCGCGCCAATTATGTGAAAGGTACTGGCCATAATGTACCAGATGGCCAACTTTGCGCCGGCCTGAAGGTGGGTGGCAAAGATTCATGCCAAGGCGATTCCGGCGGGCCGCTTGTGGTGGCCACAACCAACAGCCCATCAGGCTACGCACAGGTTGGCATTGTGTCTTGGGGTGTGGGTTGCGCCCAGCCATCACTGTTTGGCGCGTATACCCGCGTTGATTTTTACAACGACTGGATCAAGAAAACCGTTTCTGAAAATCAATAGCCGTGCTCACCGTCACACTTGATGCATCACTGGCCGCCATCTCTGGCGACACAGCAAAAGTGTTTGATGAAGCCGTAACCGTCATTCGCTTTGGCCGCGCGATGGATTGTGATGTGCGTTTTTCTGCCAGTGATGACAGGCTGGGCCGCAACCATTTTGAATTGCGCCGCGCTGGCGGTGGCTATGAATTGATCACAGACCGTTTGCACCCGGTATTTTTGAACGGCACCCGCGTGGTGGGCGATGTGGCCATTACTGATGAAACGGAATTGCATTTGGTTGATGCCGCGGGCCCCTCAATTAGACTGAGTTTTAGCGAAGATGCAAAAGGCCTGATCACCAACCCGCATTTCAAAAGCGATGGCGGCACCGTGCAAGGCTCACTGAACATTGTGAAAAAAGCGGTGGCGGCTCTGAGTGTGGCAGCCGTCATCGGCGCAGGCTTTATGGGCTGGCAAGCCCATCGCCAAAACCAAATTGAACAAAGTTTTCTGAATGAAACTTCAGCGCTTCAACAGAAACTAGCAACAGCACCCGCCATGGCAGATTGGGCACAGATTTATGCGCGCATCAAGCCATCGGTGTATCAGGTGGCCCTGCTGGCCAACGATGGTTCAGCCCCACAAGTGATGGGCACGGCTTTTGTAAATGGTGCCCACAGCGTGATTACCAACGCGCATGTGGCAGCCCTTCTTTCACAACGCGCCAACAATCGAAAATTGGTTTTGCTTTCGTCTGATGCCACTGAAGCGCCGATCACCATTATCGATGCAAAAATTCACCCCGCCTATCAAGCCTTCAAAGATGTAGTGGAGGAGACAACCAAAACCACAGGCCACGAAATAACCCCGCAAGGCAGCTATGATGTTGCGGAGTTGTTGGTTGATACTAATGCCAAACTGGCTGCCCCCTTGCCCATCGCATCGCCCGATCACTTGAACGCCATCCAAGCGGGCGAGCCCATGGCCTATGTGGGCTATCCTGCAAATTTCGCCACCAACAAAAACCTGCAACAATTGCGCATTGGCTTTGTGAGTGGCGCCACAGACTTTATGGGAACGGCGCAAGCCCAGGGCGGCCAATTGATTTATCACACAGCGCCTGCTGAAGGCGGCACCAGCGGCAGCCCTATTGTGAATGAACTGGGCGAAGTGATTGCCGTTCATTCGGGCGGAGAGCGGCGCGAAATTGCGGGTGCCGTTGTGGTCACAGGCTCTGGCACATTCTATGCGCAAAGTGCAGCATTGATCAACGATATTGAAAGCGGTTGGACAGATGCCAAAATGAAATCCGCAACGGTCGAATGGCAAAATGATGCGCTGTTTTTAGCTAGGCGCAATGAGCTTTGGGCACTGCTGCAAACTTATAAAGACACAGGCTCGCTTGATCGACTTGATGCGCCAACAAGTTTTGAAACCAAGGCAAGCTTGCAAGCGGGCCAATCACGCAGCACAGAAGGCGAAGTGATTTTACATTGGAGTGCCAAAGCGCCCGGCACCTACATGGCTTTTGCCTTGCCTGATAAAAATGAAAAGCTGTCTTTGCGTTTAAAAACGGGTGATGTGGTTTTGCAATCGCCCATTTATGTTGATGCAGCACCGATGGCCGTGTTCAAAATTGACAGCCCAACAGATGTAACGTTTGCCGTTTCAGGAAAGCCCCAACAACAGTATTGGTTGCAAGTGGTGAAGCTGCAAGACCACCTAAAAAGGCCGCAATAGTTTCAAGATGGTTTTTTGAATGTCACTTTGAAATGGCTTGATTGCGTCTTTAAGGTTGGGCGAAATTCTTACCAAATCTAAAATGCTGTTCGAGCGTTGCGGCAGGAGTGCCCCACAACATTCAATCATCACCAGCCCCAGCGCATAATCATCACGCCATGAATTTTTGGCAAAGTAACCTGGCCATGAAGGGGGCGCATAGCGCGGCGTTGCCCCTTCAGATTTTGTGCCGATGTTCTGCGCCAAGCCAAAATCAACAAGCGTCACTTGGCCTTGATCATTCACAATCACATTTTCAGGTTTCACATCACCATGCACAATTTTGGCTTTGTGAAGCTCCACTAAAATTGCCTGAAGCCGTGTGGTATACGAAAATTGGGCCTGTTTTGCATCGATCAACTTGTGCAAACTTGTTCCTTCAACAAATTCCTGCACCATATAAAGAGAGCCATCAGCCGCCGTGCCGCAGGCAAGAATTTTGGCAACGCCCGCAACCTGCGCCGCGTTGGCCATGCGCACCTCGCGCGATAAGGCACCAAGATCGATGCCCTTCAATTTTTTATAGGCCACTTTGCGATTGCGCGCATTATCATGGGCCAAATAAACATTGGCTTGGCCGCCCTCGCCAAGGCGCTTGATCAACACATAAGCTTGGCCATCCTTCCACGCACCTTCAGCGGAATTGCGATTGTTCTCAATCACCGGATTCAAGGTCAAATCAAGTTCAGCAAAGGCCCGTTCAACTTTTTCCTGTTGCAAAATCATGGCCCGTGAAGCGCAATAACTGCGGGCTTGGTCAAGCTCCAATGCCGCCAAATCAGGCGCACCCTGCATCACATAAGCCTGCGCCAGAAGAATGCGTGACTGCACAACCCGCGTCGCAAGGTCTTCATCAGCAAACCAATCGCGTGCAGTTTTTAATTTTTGGGTGGCGAGTTGGGGCTGATGGCGCAACAGATCAAGCCTTGCCGAAAACACGTTGAGAAGTTGCGTTTCAAAACTATTGATAAGCGCTTTGAAAGAGTTTTGATCTGGGCGTTGACTTGGGCTTGAATGGGCATCATTCAACAAAAGTGCGGCTTTCTCCACGTCGCGTTTTTGCAATGCCGCTTCAATTTCAAGCGCAACACTGCGAAATTTCAAATAGCTTGGAAGCTTCTGTGTGTTTTTGTGAAGCCATTCACGCTGGGCCACACCTTCTCCGCCTAAACCCAAATCCACACGCGCTGAACATTCTTGAAATTGCGCATAATAAACGCTTTTTTCCATGCCTTTTGAAGAAGCTTCAGCCAGTCGCAAATAACGCTGCGCCAAGGCAAAGCGTTCAACCTCGGCATAAAGATTGCCCAGTCTAAAAAGCGCCAGAAAGCGAATAGGCACTTCGACATCCAAGCCTAAAACTTCTGTCAAGTTTTCAGCGCTCAGTTTTTCATTGCCCAACCAATTGTAAACTCGCGCGGTTTCAAACAACACGTCCACACGAAAACTCACGTCTTTCAACGCTTGTGATTTTTCACCAGCCTCGCTCAGCAATGCCAGCGCCTGGAGCGGATCTCGCAACCGATTGAGATGCGCCGCTTTCACAACCAGTAACCGTATATCGCGTTCAGCAGATGAAGCGGTTTCGGGAATGACCGGATCTTCAAACTTCAAAAGCTTTGAGGCGGCATGCTCAATTGCTGCATCGCTTCCGTTCACGCCGTCGAGAAGTTTTTCCGCATCTTCAACAAAACCCAATCGAATGGCGCGGCGCAGTTTTGCCAGGCTCATTCACTGGCACCGGTTTGCAGCTGTTTTATGCGGTCTCGTGTTAACCGCGCCTCACAACCCGCCACCAACATGGGTTCTAATGAACCGCCATGGGCCTCAAACCCTTGCCATGTGCATTCAGCATCGCGAAACGCAATCCATGCGCGTTGGGATGCCAGAAGTGCATCGGCATAGTCGTGCTTATCACTGCCTTTGTCGCTGTCTTCGGCATCAGTTTTCAGTTTGGGCCAAATGTCGTTTAATTCGGCATCAGCTTTTTCATAATCAATGCGGGCACAAACCGTCATGGTGTTTTGGTCTTGTGGGGCTGAACAATCCGGCACGTCATCGGCCATTGCTTGGGTTGCACCCATCACCAAAAATATCAAAAACCATATGTTTTTCATCACGTTTCCCAAAGCCATTTGCAAATCGGGCGAACATTGCCATAAACTCATCAACTTGCAAAAGGTCTGATGATGGCAACTCCAACTTATTATGCGCCCACCTACTATGCGCCCCATGGCGGACGGCCCCCACAATCGCAGCTGCTCACAGGTCGCGCGGTTTTCACTGAGGCTTATGCCGTGATCCCCAAGGGCCAGATGATGGATATTGTGACAAGCGCCCTGCCCCATTGGAACAATACGCGCGCATGGATTTTAGCGCGGCCCCTATCAGGTTTTGCTGAAACGTTTTCGCAATATATTATGGAAGTGTCTGAAGGCGGCGGCAGCACAATGCCCGAGCCAGACGCCACCGCCGAGGGCGTTATCTTCGTGGTGGAAGGTGAGGCCACATTGAAAATTGGCCGCGCTGAACATAAGCTTGTGCAGGGTTCTTATGCTTATCTTCCGCCTGCTGCGCTTTGGAGTTTTGCCAACACATCAAAGGCACCCGCACGTTTTCACTGGATCAGAAAATCTTATGAGGCTGTTAAAGGCCTAAAACCGCCGCAAGCTTTTGTAACCCATGAAAGCAAGGCCACCATTGTGGAAATGCCTGATACCAATGGCGCATGGTCCACCACGCGTTTTGTTAGCCCCGATGATATGGCGCATGATATGCATGTGAACATTGTAAACTTTCTGCCGGGCGGGGTTATTCCTTTTGCTGAGACGCACGTGATGGAACATGGCCTTTATGTTTTGGAAGGCAAGGCGGTTTATCGGTTGAACCAAGATTGGGTTGAAGTGGAAGCCGGAGATTTCATGTGGCTGAGAGCTTTTTGCCCACAAGCCTGTTATGCGGGTGGGCCCGGGCGTTTTCGCTATCTGCTTTATAAGGACGTGAACCGCCACGCGAAACTTGGTGTCCGATGATCATTGAACCCCTCACCCGCTTGGCCTTCAAACCTTTCGGCGATGTCATTGAAATGGATGGAGCAGAACTGATTAACATCAATCAGAACTTTGCACAGCGTTTTAACAACCTGGCCGCCGTCGATGTGTCGACCGGTGGTGGTGCTGTCAACATCAGTCTTGCCGCCGCCATGCCGCGCCCGCAGCCCATTGCCATTTCTATGATGGAACGACACCCGTTGGGCAGTCAAATTTTTCATCCTCTGCAAAATTTCTCGTGGCTGGTACTCGTTTGCGCAGAGCCCGCTGACATTGCAACCTATCGCGCATTTCGCGCGACGGGTGAACAGGGCATCAACTATGCGCGTGGAACTTGGCACCACCCCTTACTGGTGTTGCAGCCGCAACAGTTTTTTATCGTAGATCGCAAAGGGCCAGGCGTAAATTTGGAAGAGGTTAAGTTGCAACGCGCGTTTAATTTGCCAAGCGTTTGATCGCCTGAATAAGTTGGTCAACATGCGCTTGCGGCGTGGCGAAGCTTAACACAAAGCGCCCACAGACCTGATCAGAGTCCAAACCATCCAGCGGCCATTCATAAAAATGTGCCCCAGCAGCTTGCAGGCCCTCGAACAGGTGCCTTGGCATGATGGGAAAAACCTCATTGGCTTCAACGGGTGCAGCAAGCCGAACGCCCGCGGCATTCTCAAAAGCAGCCGCAACTTCAGCCGCCAACACGTTGGCGCGGCCCGCGTTTTCAAGCCACAAACCATCTTTTAAATAAGCCAACATCTGTGCTGATAAAAAGCGCCCCTTGGAAAGCAACTGGCCAGCACGCTTGCGGCGATATAAAAAATCTTCTGCCAATTTCGTATCAAAAAACACCACGCATTCCAAAATCATGGCGCCATTTTTTGTGCCGCCAAAGGAAAGCACGTCAACGCCTGCTTTCCATGTCATTTCGGCGGGCGTGCAGCCCAAATAAGCCAGCGCATTTGCAAAGCGTGCGCCATCCATGTGAAGTTTTAGTCCATGGGCTTTGGCAACTTTGCTGAGTGCTGAAATTTCTTCGGGCTTGTAAACCGCGCCCAGTTCCGTGGCCTGTGAAATGGAAAGTGCCGAAGGTTTAGGCCCATGCTCTCCATGCACAAAACTTTTTAATTTGGTTTCAACGCCCAAGGCCGAGAGCTTGTTGTGTTCGCCTGCAAGTGTGATCAATTTGGCCCCGCTGGTAAACAGTTCTGGGCAATTGCATTCATCGGTGTTGATGTGGCTAGTTTCATGGCACACAATGCCGCCATAGGGCGGGCAGATGGTTGAAAGTGCGAGGCTGTTGGCGCCTGTGCCATTCATCACGAAAAAGGCTTTCACATCTTTTTCAAAAATTTTAGAAAGCGCCACCTCCACCTGTGCTGCGCCATCATCATGGCAATAAGACACATCGGTTAAACGGGCATTGGCCTCAACCATGGCCTGCATGATGGAAGGGTGAACACCATAAACATTATCGGATGCAAAATTCACGTGGGGTTTCTCCTGATGCGCATCTGGATAAACAGACTGCTAGGCGAACTCAATATAAATTAACATCTTCGGCGTTAAGTCTAATTCATCATTCATTTGAGGTCGACTTTGACACGCATCCTGCACGCATTTGCCAACCTGCCAGCCCAGCTGCGCCGCCATACAACCCCCGGCAGCACCTATCGGCCTGAAATTGATGGCTTGCGGTTTTTTGCAATTTTCATGGTGATTATCGGTCATATGGTGGAACGCATTATCCGCTTTCAAACCCCCATCAGCCAGCCCAGCGGTTTTGAACAACAGTTGTTTTTCATTCTGGCGCAACCGTCGTCTGGCGTATTTTTATTTTTTGCAGTGAGCGGATTTATCATCGCCCAACAATATTTGCGCAAAAAACCCATGCCGTTTGATAGCGCCTATTTGAAAAGCTATTTTCTGCGGCGCTTGTTACGTATAGAGCCACCTTATTTTATCGTATTGATTGGCACCTATATTTTAATTTCAGTCACCGGCTTTGTGCCCGATGGCGTGCATAGATTTAACGCTGAACCAGCAAGTTTAACCACCAGTTTGATTGCCAGCCTGTTCTATTTTCATTCGCCCATTTATGGCACGTTTCCGCGCCTGTTTGGCCCCGGTTGGTCGCTTGAAATTGAGGTGCAGTTCTATATTTTGGCACCACTGTTTTTCACGCTGCTCTATTTTGTGCGCAACAACGCCCAACGCCGGATGATTGAAATCGTTCTGCTGTTGGCAGGCTTTGCCACTGCAAGTTATTTCACACCAGCGGATGCGCCAACCACGCCGCTCAACAATGGACCCATTTTTTGGCAATACACATTGTTGCGCTTTTTCGTTTTCTTTTGGATGGGCGTGATGATGGCCAGCAACCAAGAGGTTTTGCGCAATGTTCTGAAACGCATGTCAAACCTTGCCATGCGAATCTTGCCCTGGGCCGGTATCGCCGCCATTTTTCTGGCAGACTCGATTTTTATCAAAAACCCCGATGTCGCTTACCTAACCCAAATCACTGGAATTGCTTTTGCTTTTTTCGGTGTGTTGGACGATCGTTCAAGCTTCAAATGGTTTTGTTCCAAGCCATGGGTCAGCCTTATCGGCGGAGCATGCTATTCTATCTATCTGGTGCATTTGCAAGTGTTGCAAATTGCCACCAACATTGTGGTCAAGCATTTGCATCTCAACAGCTGGCTGGCCACTCTGGCCCTTTGCAGCATAATTTTAATTCCGCTGGTGTTGGTCTGCGGCCTTGGATTTTATGCCATTGTGGAGCGCACGTTCATGCTGCCAGATTGGCCACAAAGATTGCGCGGCCTGTTCTCAAAAAAAAGCGCCCTTATCAGCAAAACTGAATAGGGCGCATTTGATAATACGTTAGAGTTAAAGCATGAACCCGCCAGAAGCTTCGATGCGTTGGCCATTTACCCAACGGAAATCATCGCTCAACATTGCCGCTGTCAGCGCGCCAATATCATCAGCCTCGCCCACGCGGCCCAAAGCCGTTTGGCCAGACAACATGGTTCTCATCTGCGGATTGTCGCGCGTGTTGCCTCCGCCAAAATCTGTGGCAATGGCGCCGGGTGCAATGGTGTTGGCGGTAATGCCGCGCGCACCAAGCTCTTTGGCCAAATAGCGGGTGAACACCTCGATAGCGCCCTTCATAATGGCATAGGGTGCGCGAGACGGAAACGAAAACCGCGCCAAGCCTGAAGACACGTTGATGATGCGGCCACCATCGGCCATCATGGGAAGAAGCTTTTGCGTTAAGAAATATGGGCCTTTGACATGTTCATTCAACATTTCGTCAAACACTTCTTCACTGGTTTGCTCAACTGTTTGCGATGCGCCCGTGCCCGCATTGTTAACAAGATGATCAAATGTTTCGCGCTGCCAATGAGCGCTTAAAACTTTTTTCACCTCAGCGGCGAAGGCGCTGAATGTGGCTGATTTTGAAACATCAAGCTGCAAGGCCACAGCTTTGCGGCCCTTTGCCATAATGGCTTTGACAACATCATCAGCAGCAGATTTGTTGGCGTGATATGTAATAATTGAATCTTGGCCCTTGTCTGCCAAATGAAGTGCCATCGAACGGCCCAGGCCACGGCTGCCGCCAGTGATGATGTTGATTTTCATAAAATGTCCCCATTGAGTGAGCATTCTATGTGGGCGCTGAATCCATTTTAAAAAGGGTCTGCTGCGAAAATGTCACAAAATTGGCAAAGTGTCGCAGCACAATGAACCTTAGACGGTGATCTTCGTTAAAGCGATGTACTTCAACTCAATCAAGGAACACTGCCATGAAAAAATCCACCTTTGTCATTGCACTTTTAACCGCAGGCTTGCTTGCAACAACGCCCGCTTTTGCTGATATGCTAAAGTTTAAAGCAACATTGGATGGCGCAAGCCAATCTCCGCCCGTTGATACAAAAGCCACAGGCACAGCCGATGTAACAGTGGACACAACAGCCAAAACCATCTCATGGACAATTAAAGACCAAGACCTTTCAGGCCCCGCAACTGCCGCCCATTTCCATGGACCAGCCGATGTGGGTGCCAATGCTGCACCTGAAATTGATATTTCAAAAATGATCGATGCAGGAACAGCACCAATCACCGATGCACAGCTTGCAGACTTGAATGCTGGCAAAATCTATCTGAATGTTCACACCGCAAAATTCCCCAACGGAGAAATTCGCGGCCAAGTAATGAAGTAAGCTGCAACCATAAAAAGCCCGCCGCTGATGATATCTGCGGCGGGCCAATAGCAATGATACTTGCAATTAAATCGCAGGCTGAGTTGATGATACATCAATACGGTTGAGCTTTGGCGCTATTGCAGCGAACATTTTTGAGCTGCGAAACTTAACCAGCCAACCCATATTGAAAAAATGCATAATGCCAATAACCACAATAACTAAGCCAATCTTCGTGCTTAAAAACTCAACCGATTGAACAGCCGTGAATGGCTTATCACCATATTTGAGCGCCAGCGAAACAAAACCCAAGTTCACCAAATAAAATCCGACTAACAAGAGATGGTTCACAGAATCTGCCAAATTCTCGCGGCCTTCAAAATTTTCAACCAAAAATACCCGACCATTTTTGTGCAACGTGCGCCCGACCCAAACGGTGATCGCCAAACTCGCCGCTACATAAACCCCGTACGTCACCAACATAATGTCCATTTTTAAAATCCCTTTCTGAGTTGCCTATTTCGTTAATTGACTAATTATCTATAGCACTTGAAATTAATTAGGCAATAGGCTAAATGATTTATACTTAAGGGAAATGGAAAATGACAATTGATCGTATTTTTGAAGCTCTATCCTCAACCGTTCGCCGAAAGATTTTGGCCTACCTTTCGGCCACCTCACTCACGGCTGGTGAGATTGCCCAGCGTTTTGAAATTTCAAAACCATCGGTTTCCAAACATCTCAGTATTTTAGAAGCGGCTGGATTGATCAAAGGCGACAAAAAAGGCCAGTTCATTCACTACAGTTTGGTGCGCGAAAGCCTGACCAACACTTTGAACGGCTATGTTCAAGAAGTGTGCCCCGTCGGCAGGCCCCTAAAGCAAGAAAGTCGCAAATTGGCCGAAAAGAACAAGTAATGCGCAACAATATTTCGTTTTCGTATCGAAAATGATTCTTTCCTTGCTTTGGGCGCGTGTTTTTGCCAAAGACTAGGACAGCATAACTGTCCTTTTTTCAGGAGTTACACACATGACTGCATATCAGTTTCTGCCCGAAGGCATGAAGCCCGCCCATGGCCTGTACGATCCGAAGAATGAGCATGATGCCTGTGGCATTGGTCTTTATGCCAATATCAAGAATATCAAAAGCCACGAAGTTGTAACCAAGGGCTTGGACATTCTGCACAACCTTGAACATCGTGGCGCTGTGGGTGCGGATCCGAAAGCTGGCGATGGCGCTGGTATTATGATCCAAATCCCGCATGAGTTTTTTGCGGCCGAAGCAAAACGAGCAGGATTTGAACTGCCCGCCCAAGGCCATTATGGCGTGGGCTTTTTGTTCATGCCGCGCGAAGCCATTCAACGCCAAGACATTGAACGCATCTGGTGGGAAACCGCGCGTGATGAGGGCTTGAAAGTGTTGGGCTGGCGCGATGTGCCAGTGGATTCGACCGTGCTCGGTTATTCAGTCAAAGGCACAGAACCTATTCACCGCCAAGTGTTCATTGGCAAAGGCCCCACCATTCGTGATGAAGCGCATTTTGAGCGCAAGCTTTTTGTCTGTCGCAAAGTGGCTTCCAATCGCATCATTGATATTTTGGGCACCAAGGCGCGCACCTATTATCCCGTATCCGTTTCCTGCCGCACAGTTGTTTATAAAGGGCTGGTGTTGGGCACCGATGTGGCCAACTATTATGTCGATTTGAAAGACACGCGGGTTCAATCAGCCTTCGCGCTGGTGCATCAACGGTTCTCCACCAACACCTTCCCAAGCTGGCCTTTGGCTCACCCTTATCGCTTTGTGTGCCACAATGGCGAAATTAACACCGTGCGCGGCAACTTCAATTGGATGGCCGCACGCCAAGCCAACATGAAATCTGATGTGTTGGGCGAAGATTTGGCCAAGCTTTGGCCCATCTCTTATGAAGGCCAATCAGACACAGCCATTTTTGATAACGCTTTAGAGTTACTCACAATGGGCGGCTATTCCCTGCCCCATGCCATGATGATGATGATCCCTGAAGCATGGGCTGGAAACCCGCTGATGGATGAAGATCGCCGTGCATTTTATGAACATCACGCCGCCATGATGGAGCCATGGGATGGCCCCGCCGCTATGGTGTTTACTGATGGCAAAGTGATTGGCGCAACATTGGATCGCAATGGCCTTCGCCCTTCGCGCTATTTGATCACTGATGATGGCCATGTGTTGTTGGCTTCCGAAATGGGCGTGTTGCCATTTGATGAATCTAAAATAACTCACAAGTGGCGCTTACAACCCGGCAAAATGTTGCTGATTGATTTGGAAAAGAAAAAAATCATTTCCGATGAAGATCTGAAAAAAGAATTGTCCAACGCGCATCCTTATAAAGATTGGCTGAAGCGCACCCAGGTTGTGTTGCGCGATATGCCGAAGGCAAAAACCGCGCGGCCAAAAATTGCCGTGCCTTTGCTCGATCGCCAACAAGCTTTTGGTTATACCAAGGAAGATCTCGCTGTATTGATGTCTCCCATGGCATCAACCGGCCAAGAGGCCATTGGCTCTATGGGCAATGACGCGCCCATCTCGGCCTTGTCTGATCGTTCC
The DNA here is from genome assembly GCA_043778995.1 of Aestuariivirga sp. Lineage (GTDB taxonomy): Bacteria > Pseudomonadota > Alphaproteobacteria > Rhizobiales > Aestuariivirgaceae > Aestuariivirga. The sequence continues at coordinate 24,752 of JAYWFC010000010.1, read as the reverse complement.
AAAATGCTGGATACATATTTCAAGCAAAACTTTGCCCAAGTGACCAACCCGCCGATTGATCCTATTCGCGAAGAATTGGTGATGAGCTTGGTCAGCTTCATCGGCCCACGGCCAAACTTACTGGATTTGAATGGCACTTCGAAACACATGCGTTTGGAAGTGGCCCAACCGATTTTGACCAATGAAGAACTTGAACGCATTCGCAACATTGGTAGCGTGCGCGATAACCCATTCCGCACCGCCACCATTGATATTACCTATGATGTGGCCAATGGCGCAGAGTTTATGGAAGCAGCGCTTGATAGCGTGTGCGCCCAAGCGGAACGCGCAGTGGGTGATGGTTATAACATCATCATCCTGTCTGATCGGGCAATTTCTGCTGAACGTGTGGCCATTCCGGCTTTGTTGGCAACATCGGCCACGCACCATCACTTAATCCGGAAAGGCCTTCGCACATTGGTGGGGCTTGTTGTTGAATCAGGTGAGCCACGCGAAGTGCACCAGTTCTGCACGCTGGCGGGCTATGGCGCAGAAGCAATCAACCCCTATGTGGCTTTTGAAACACTTGAAGCCATGCTGCCTATGCTGGATGAAAAAATCAGCGCCTATGAAGCTGTCAAACGTTACATCAAGGCGGTTGATAAAGGCATTCTGAAAGTAATGTCCAAAATGGGCATTTCCACATATCAATCCTATTGTGGCGCGCAGATTTTTGATGCCATTGGCCTTTCAACCGAGTTCATCAAAAAATATTTCACTGGCACGGCCACGCAAATTGAAGGTGTGGGCCTTGCAGAAATCGCTGAGGAAACCTTCAAGCGCCATGAAGATGCCTTTGGCTTGAACCCCGTGCTGGCCACCACGCTTGATATTGGCGGTGACTATGCCCAACGCATGCGCGGCGAAGCCCATGTGTGGACGGCTGAAACAGTGTCATCATTGCAACACGCTGTGCGCGGCAATTCATCCGACAAATATAAAGAATATGCCCGCCACATCAACGAGCAGAACGAACGGTTGAAAACCATTCGTGGCCTTTTCCGCATTAAAAGCGCTGAGGAAATGGGCAAGCACCCCATCTCGATGGATGATGTTGAACCCGCAAAAGATATTGTGAAGCGTTTTGCCACCGGTGCCATGTCCTATGGCTCCATCAGCCGCGAGGCCCACACAACTTTGGCCATTGCGATGAACCGCATTGGCGGCAAATCCAACACGGGTGAAGGCGGCGAAGAAGCTGATCGTTATGTGAAAATGCCCAATGGCGATTCCATGCGTTCGGCCATCAAGCAGGTTGCCTCTGGCCGCTTTGGTGTGACAACGGAATATCTGGTCAACTCAGATATGATGCAGATCAAAATGGCCCAGGGAGCAAAACCCGGTGAAGGCGGCCAATTGCCCGGCCATAAGGTTGATGCAACCATCGCCAAGGTGCGCCATTCAACGCAAGGTGTGGGCCTTATCTCGCCACCGCCGCACCATGATATTTATTCCATCGAAGATTTGGCCCAGCTGATTTACGATTTGAAAAACGTAAACCCAGCAGCACAGGTTTCCGTGAAGCTTGTATCTGAAGTGGGCGTGGGCACAGTGGCGGCTGGCGTTTCTAAGGCGCACGCCGATCATGTCACCATTTCTGGTTATGAAGGCGGCACGGGTGCATCGCCCTTAACGTCCATCAAACACGCTGGCTCCCCATGGGAAATTGGCTTGGCAGAAACGCAGCAAACGCTGGTTGCCAACGATCTGCGTGGCCGCATTGCAGTGCAGGCCGATGGTGGCATTCGTTCTGGCCGCGATGTGTTGATTGCAGCGTTGTTGGGCGCCGATGAAATTGGCTTTGCCACAGCGCCGTTGATTGCGGCTGGCTGCATTATGATGAGGAAATGCCATCTCAACACTTGCCCGGTTGGCGTTGCCACGCAAGACCCTGAATTGCGCAAGCGTTTCAAGGGTGCGCCTGAACATGTGATCAATTTCTTCTTCTTTGTGGCAGAAGAATTGCGTGGCCTGATGGCGCATATGGGCATTAAAAATTATGATGAATTGATTGGTGCAACAGAATGGCTTGATACTAAAAAAGCCATCACCCATTGGAAAGCCAAGGGCTTGGATTTCACCAAGCTGTTTGCCAAGCCAGATGTAACGGGCCCCATCGCCACCAAGCACACGTCAAAGCAAGATCATGGATTAGAGAATATCCTTGATCGTGAATTGATCGCCAAGGCCATGCCTGCCCTTGAAAAGGGTGAGAAGGTTGTGATTGAAGCACAAATTCGCAATCGCCATCGCACCGCTGGTGCAATGTTGGCGGGTGAAGTGGCCAAGCGTTATGGCCATTCTGGATTGCCCGAAGATACAATCACGGTGAAATTCTCAGGCACATCAGGCCAAAGTTTTGGTGCTTGGGCCGCAAAAGGCATGACGCTGCAAATCACCGGCGAAGGCAACGACTATGTGGGCAAAGGCTTGTCTGGTGGCAAAATCATCATCAAGCCAAACACCAACATTGGCTTTGCCGCTGATAAATCCATCATCGTGGGCAACACCGTGCTTTATGGTGCCATCACCGGCGAGGCTTATTTACGCGGCGTGGCGGGCGAGCGTTTTGCCGTGCGCAACTCTGGCGCTGTTGCTGTTGTTGAAGGTGTGGGCGACCACGGCTGCGAATATATGACAGGCGGCTGCGTGTTGGTGATCGGTGAGACAGGCCGCAACTTTGCTGCCGGCATGTCAGGCGGCGTGGCTTACGTGTTGGACGAAGACAACACCTTCGAAAAGCGTTGCAACCTTGCCATGGTTGACCTGCAACCCGTGCCCGAGGAAGAAGAGCAAATTGAAAAGCACCAACATCATGGTGGCGATTTAGAAGGCCACGGCCTTGTTGATCTTACGTCTAAAATGGATCGCAATGATGCAACCCGCATTCATGAGCTTTTGGCCAGGCACTATAAATATACCGACTCCAGCAAAGCCAAATTGATTTTAGACAACTGGGCTGTTTACTTGCCCAAATTTGTAAAAGTTATGCCGGTTGAATATGCCCGTGCTTTGGCCGATTTGGAAAAGGCCCAAACCACCAGCAACGGCATGACAGTTGGCGTAAAGAGGAGCGCATAACATGGGAAAAATCACAGGCTTTCTTGAAATTGATCGCGCAGACCGGAAATACACTCCGGCGGCAGACCGGGTTCGCCATTACAAGGAATTTGTCATTCCGTTGGGCAATGAGGCCACCAAAACCCAAGCGTCGCGCTGCATGGATTGTGGCATTCCCTATTGTCACAATGGCTGCCCAGTAAACAACCAAATCCCTGATTGGAATGATTTGGTTTATAACAACCAATGGGAAGAAGCCTCGCGCAATTTGCATTCCACCAACAACTTCCCAGAATTCACCGGCCGCATTTGCCCTGCACCTTGCGAAGCGTCTTGCACGTTGAATATTGATGATAACCCCGTCACCATCAAATCTATCGAATGCGCCATCGTCGATAAGGCGTGGGAAAATGGTTGGGTAAAACCCATCATCAACGCCGATAAAACTGGCAAGAAAATTGCCATCGTTGGTTCTGGCCCCGCAGGCCTTGCAGCAGCCCAACAATTGGCGCGCGCTGGCCATGATGTGCACCGGTTTGAAAAGAACGCATCAGTTGGCGGCTTGATGCGTTATGGCATTCCAGATTTTAAAATGGAAAAGCATTTGATCGACAGGCGCGTTTCCCAAATGGAAGCCGAGGGTGTAACCTTCCATTACGGCGCACATATTGGTGTGACGCAAGATGCCAAGCAATTGGTTGATTCTTTTGATGCTGTGTTGCTGACGGGCGGATCTGAAAAGCCACGCGATCTTCCTATTCCGGGCCGCGAGCTTTCTGGCGTGCATTTTGCCATGGAATTTTTGCCCCAACAAAACCGCCGCAACAGCCAAGAATCGCCGTTGGATAATCGCCCGATATTGGCCACTGGCAAACATGTTGTCGTGGTGGGTGGTGGTGACACGGGGTCAGATTGCATCGGCACATCCATTCGCCAAGGCGCATTGAGTGTCACTCAAATTGAAATTATGCCAGCCCCTCCAGAAAAAGAGAATAAGCCCCTCACCTGGCCAAATTGGCCGATGAAAATGCGCACATCATCTTCACAAGCGGAAGGCGCTATCCGCGATTTTGCGGTGGCCACCATTTCCCTTGAAGGTGAAGATGGCGCTGTGAAAACTTTGAACTGCGCTCGCTCTGGACCCGATTTCAAACCGGTGCCTGGAACAGAGTTTGAGTTGAAAGCTGATCTGGTTTTGCTGGCCATGGGCTTTGTGCACCCAGTGGCAGATGGCATGTTGAAAAACTTAGGCGTGAAGCTTGATCCGCGCGGTAACATTGATGCCAATGTGAAGGATTATAAAACCTCGATCGACAAAGTGTTCAGCGCCGGCGACATGCGCCGTGGTCAATCTCTGGTGGTGTGGGCCATTCGTGAAGGCCGCCAAGCCGCACGCGCAGTTGATGAATTTTTAATGGGTGAAACAACGCTGCCGAGGTAGGTTCTACCTGCGTAAAATCAAGCTGGTAATCAAGCGTTGCTCATCATAGTTTGCATTGGGCAGAGACGAACCAAACCATGTGCTTTGCACAGTGCCGCTCACCGCCATGTTGGGGTTCAACTGCCAATCAGCGCCTAAGCTTGCTGTGGTGCTGGAAGTTAAACTGGTGTTGGAATTGGTCAGGCTGGTGGAAACGCCACCGCGCAGATTAACATTATCGCGCACAGCATAATTGGCTTGCACGCCAAAGTTCCAATTTTGGGTGGCTGAAACATTAACCTGTTCAGACTCTCCCAGCGATACGCCTGTTGAAGCCACAATGCTCCACAGCGGCGTTGGGCTCCATGTGATATTACCGCTCAGCCCCAAGGCCGTTGCCGTTTTCAACGCCGGATCATCAAAGCTGCGGGCAATGAAATTGGCCGAAACATCACCTTGCCAAATTGGGCCATCATCAAAAATCATGCCCAGCAGAAATGCACCACCTTGCGAATTGCGGCGCTGGCCGTTGCGGTCAATCGCTTGATCATGGAAACGCGGATCATATGAAATTTCTGCATAGGGTTTAAGCATGGCGCCGCGCCCACCATAGGTGCCGCGCAAGGCTAAAGAGGGTTCAACGTAATTGCGGTCTGAATTAATCTCGGTGCCACCGCCCACCAAAGCCACATCATCATAGCTGTTGCGAACAAGGCCCAAACGCACTTGGCCTTCAAGGCCACCAAAATCATGGGTAAGGCCAGCGGCTGATGTCAAATTATAATCGCGCCGGGGTGAAATTGCATTTCCGGGAACTTCCACATTGCCGCTGCCACTTTGGCTGGCCGTGAAGCTTTGGCTAAAATCCGCATGGGTTGTGTGCAAAATATCCAACCGAAAATCGGTCTGGGCCGTGCCCGATAATGTCGACGCATCGGGAGAGCCCGCATAACGAACCAAATCTGCATTGATGTTGCCCCGCCATTGGTGGCGCGACCAATCTGATTGAAATGCCAAACTTGGTTTTATGTGCACGCCCACATCGGCTTGCTTTGCGGTTGCGCTGGAATTCACATTGCTGGTTACAACGCCACCAATTTCAAGCGAAGGATAAAACCGCATCGGCCCTTCACCAACACCTTGCGGCGCATAAGCATCAACCAGCTTCTTGCGCTTGCGCGGCACAACAACGGCTGGTTCTTCTATGGGGCTGATAGAGGCAACAGGGAGAGTAGGAGCATCATCAAGAATGCTGGCGCGCAACGGGTCTGGTCCCTCTTGGGCGCGAGCAGCAAAACCCACGCTGCAAAGCAACGCAACGCAACTCACCTGACACAGCACGCGATACTGACCACTCATCGTGCCATAATATCGAATTTATGGTTAACAGAAGGTTGTTAAACCTTACTTTTGCAATCCACGCAAAAACAGCGACAGGCCAGAACGAACCACCTCTTCAGGTTGGCGTTTGCTGATCTTGCCAAACATCTTGGGCTTCACCAAGCCTGCCTGAATAAGTTCAATAAACTGCAATGCCGCATGTTCAGCATCAACCTCTTGCAAGGTGCCATCCAGCATTTTGGTTTTTAGATATTTAGCAATTTGCGAAATGGCATAGGCCGGGCCTGCCTCATAAAAGCTTTGGCCCACTTCTGGAAATTTGCCCGCAACAGCAATCACCATGCGCACTTGGGCCAGCGATTCATCAGTGCAAAACAGTTTGGCCATGCGCAAACCCAGCTCATAAAGCACAACGTCAATGGGCCGATCGATGTTTTCAATCACCATCACCTGTTCGGCTTGGCGGCGTCTGTCTCGATAGATCAGCGCTTCAAACAGTTTTTCCTTGGATGGAAAATAGGCATAAACCGTGCCTTTGGAAACGCCAGCTTCACGCACAATGTCATTCATGCTGGCACCGTCAAAGCCGTGGGCCATAAACATGCGCCGCGCCCCATCCAGAATTTGCTGGCGCTTTGCTGTTTCTAAAGTGTCATCAAGGGCCGTGGCCTGTTCCATCATGCATATTCCGCGTAACTGGGTTGAACCGAACCGTTCGGTCTTGTGTATAGCAACAAAACATGCTATGTCAAGCAGAACCGAACCGTTCGGTTCATTATCAGTTCTTTTGAAAGCCATTTCCATGTCGAGCACCACTGTTAATAATCCGCCCGTTGCTGTTCCTGAAAAAAAAACAACGTCCATCCGCCGCATCATCATGCTGGCACTTTTGGTTGTGGCTGTGGGTGTTGCGGCAAAATATGGCTTGGAATGGTTCAACAATGGCCGCTTCATGCTTTCAACCGATGATGCCTATGTGCAGGCCGATACATCGGTTCTGGGTGCAAAAATATCAGGTTATGTTGCCGAAGTTCCCGTGGCTGATAACAGCAGCGTGAAAGCCGGCGATGTTATTTTAAAGCTTGATGGTGCGGATTATCAATTCGCAGTGGATGCGGCCTTGGCCAAAATCGAATCACAAAAGGCCGCCATTGCGGTGATTGGCCAACAAAAAGTGGCCCAAGGTTCAGCCATTGCCGCCGCCTTGGCCCAAATGTCCATCGCCAAAGCTTCAGAATTAAATGCCGTGCTCACACAACAACGCGCCAGCCAAATGGTAAAGAGCAACGCCGGAAGCCAACAGGCTTTGGATGATGCCAACCGCGCGCGCGATACCGCAGAAGCAAACATTTCAGTGGTGCAAGCCAATATCGACGCTGCCAAAGCCCAACTGGGCGTTTTGTCGGCCAATGAAGCCCAAGCCAACAGTGTCCTGGCTGAATTGAATGTAGGCTTAAAAAAAGCCCAACATGATATGAGCTTTGTTGAAGTGAAAGCCCCCTTTGATGGTGTGGTTGCCAACCGCGCCGTTGAGCCTGGCCAATTTGTGCAGGCCGGAACGCGGCTGATGGCTTTGGTGCCAACCACACAAAGCTATGTTGAAGCAAATTTCAAAGAAACCCAGCTGAATGATATTCGCGTTGGCCAAAAGGCGTTGATTACTGTGGATGCCTTCAAGGGCGAAACATTTGAAGGCAAAGTGCTCAGCGTGTCGCCTGCTTCGGGTGCTGAATTTTCATTGCTGCCACCCGAAAACGCAACGGGCAACTTCACCAAAATTACCCAACGCTTTCCTGTGAAGGTTTCATTACCAACAGCATTGGCCGCAAAAATTCGCCCCGGCCTTTCTGTGGTGATTGAAGTTGATAGCCGCGACAAGGGCACGAACTAATGTCTGCCACCGCCACCATGCCAGCCGCACCAGCGCAAGCCGAAACGGTGCCCACGCGCCACATCATTGCGTTTTTCTTTATGGTGTTTGGCATGTTCATGGCGATTTTAGATATTCAAATCGTATCATCATCCTTGGCTGAAATTCAGGCAGGCATTTCTGCCAGCGCCGATGAAATTTCATGGGTGCAAACCAGCTATCTGATTGCCGAAGTGGTGATGATCCCGTTGTCCGGAACATTGACGCGCATATTCTCCACCCGTTGGTTGTTTGTAGGCTCTGCCGTTGGCTTTACGGTGATGAGCTTGGCTTGTGCACTTTCCAGTTCAATTGGCGAAATGATGGTGTGGCGAGCGCTTCAGGGTTTTTTAGGTGGTGCCATGATCCCCACGGTTTTTGCCACATCCTTCACAATTTTTCCGCCAAAAATGCGCAACATCATCTCGCCAATCATCGGGCTTATTGCCACAATGGCACCAACAGTTGGCCCAACCATTGGCGGCTATCTGACTGAATTATTTTCATGGCATTGGTTGTTTTTGGTCAACATTGTGCCAGGGATCGCTGTCAGCATTGGTGCTTGGGCTTTTATTGATTTTGATAAGCCCAACTTCTCATTGGTGAGGGGTTTTGATTGGGCGGGCCTCGCTTTGCTTGCAATTTTTCTGGGCACTTTAGAATATGTCCTGGAAGAAGGTGCGGCAGACGATTGGTTAAACAGCGAAGTTATTCGCAACCTCATGGCCGTTTGCGCAGTTTCGGGCGGCATGTTTTTTTATCGCATGTTCACCAAACCAAATCCGCTGGTAGATTTTAGCGCGTTTAAAAATCGCAACTTCACAGCGGGCTGCTTATTTTCATTCACGATGGGCATTGGCCTTTATGGTTTGACATATTTATATCCGGTCTATCTGGCCCGCATTCAACATTATTCCGCAATGATGATTGGCCAAACCATGTTTGTAACCGGCATTGCCATGTTTTTGACAGCACCGCTTGCAGGCAGGCTTTCAACCAAGGTTGATCCGCGCATTATGATTGGCGGCGGCTTTATTGGTTTTGCCATCGGCACATGGCAAGCCTCGTCCATCAATTCGGATTGGGCATTTTGGGAATTGCTTATTCCACAAATTCTGCGCGGCGTGTCGTTGATGATGTGCATGGTCACCGTCACCAACATGGCGCTTGGCACCTTGCCGCCCATGCAATTGCGCGGCGCATCTGGTCTGTTCAACTTAACCCGCAATTTGGGCGGCGCTGTTGGTTTGGCTTTGATCAACACCACGATGAACCAACGCTTTGATTTGCATTTAAAGCGCCTGCATGATTCCGTGAACTGGAGCTCAGATACCGCCGTTCAAACTTTGAATAATATGACAGGCGCGTTTTCATCCATGGGATCAAATGCGCCTTTGGTGGCGCTCAAACAGCTTTCAGGCTTGGTGCGAAAACAAGCAATGACGATGGCCATCGCCGATATTTTCTTCCTGCTGACGATTGTGTTTTTGTTGATTGTTTTAATGTTACCCATCGTTGAAAAACCAAAAGCCGTGGGCGGCGCAGGCGGCGGGCATTAAGCGGGCCCGCCTCCACATTCAAACAGGATGACGATCTCTTTCAACTAATAACGATCAGCCTTCAGCCAACAGCTTTGTGTGAAATATCAATTGCTGGCACCTCGCCTTCGAACAAATCGGCTTCCGCAACCGCATCATCTAAACCAGCACCAGCTTTGATGTCGTTCAAAATTTTAGACATATCATTATTGGCATTCCAACTCAGAAAGCCATTATGTTTGGCGATAATTTCTTGCAGAGCTGCACGAAATGCCGGGCCCAAATCTTCGCGTTCCAGAGCATAGGCAACGTTCGCAGAAAGAAAGCCAATCTTGTCGCCACAGTCATATGTTGTGCCATTAAATTTCAAACCGTGGAAGGCTTGGGTTTTGCTCAGCGCAATCATCGCATCGGTAATTTGGATCTCTCCGCCCGAACCTGGCGTTACTTTTTCAATTTCATCAAAAATTTCTGGCTGCAAAATATAACGGCCCGAAATAATAAGATTAGAAGGCGCATCTTCACGTTTGGGTTTTTCAACCATGGCCGCAATGCTGAAATGATTGCCCTGCCAATCTTGCGGGGCCACAACACCATAGCGGTGCACCATGTCCCAAGGCGTTTCTTCAACCGCAATCACGTTGCCACCACCGCGCTCGTTATAAACATCAATCATCTGCTTCAAGCAGCCCGTCTCGCCTTTGATAATCATATCAGGCAACAACACTGCAAAGGGCTCGCGCCCCACCAAGTGGCGTGCACACCACACAGCATGGCCAAGGCCCAAGGGCTCTTGTTGACGTGTGAAACTGGTCTGGCCAGCGCCAGGCAAATCTTGTTCCAACAAGGAAAGCTCAATTGATTTTCCACGGCGGCCCAAGGTTGTTTCAAGCTCATATTGTTTATCAAAATGATCTTCGATCACGCCTTTGTTGCGGCCTGTCACAAACACCAATTGTTCAATGCCCGCTTCACGCGCTTCATCGACAACAATTTGAATCAGTGGCCGATCAACCACAGTTAACATTTCTTTGGGCATGGCTTTGGTTGCAGGCAGAAACCTTGTACCTAATCCGGCAACAGGAAAAACGGCAGTGCGAATGGGTTTGGGCATTAACTTCACCTTAACTCTATACTCAGCGCCCCCGCCTCAATCAATGTTGGCGTAAGGCAGTTTAAACTAGGGTTTGCTTTAACGATACTAAATTAATGATTGGAGAATTTTATGACGGTGTTGGTAACGGGTGGTGCAGGCTATATTGGCAGTCATATGGTATTGGCGTTAACCGATGCTGGAGAAAATGTGGTTGTTCTTGATAATCTCACCACCGGTTTTTCCTGGTCCATAGCACCCCAAGCCAAACTCGTCGAAGGCGATATTGCTGACGAAGCTTTGGTGGAACGCATCATCAAAGAAAATAATGTCGATTCCGTGGTGCATTTTGCGGGATCTATTGTTGTGCCCGATTCCGTGACAGATCCCCTTGGCTATTATTTAAACAACACGGTGAAATCTCGCGCACTCATGGCCGCTGTTGTGAAAGCCGGCGTTAAAAATTTTATCTTCTCTTCAACCGCCGCAGTTTATGGTAACCCTGAAACAATGCCCGTGTTTGAAACGGCAACGCCATTGCCAATCTCACCTTATGGCGCATCAAAATTGATGACCGAACTGATGCTGCGCGATTCACATTTTGCCTATGGCCTCAACTATGTGGCCTTGCGATATTTTAACGTGGCGGGTGCCGACCCTAAGGGGCGCTCAGGCCAATCCACACCACGCGCCACGCATTTGATCAAAGTGGCCTGCCAAACCGTGTTGGGCCAGCGCCCATCAATGGATGTTTTTGGCACCGATTATGACACGCCCGATGGCACCTGTTTGCGCGACTATATTCATGTGAGCGATTTGATTGCGGCCCACATGGATGCCTTGGCACATTTGCGCAAAGGTGGAGCCAGTGGCATTTTCAATTGTGGCTATGGCAAAGGCTATTCGGTTTTGGAAGTGATCGCGGCTGTTGCCAAAGCAGCTGGAAAACCCGTCAACCACAAGCTTTCACCCCGCAGGCCCGGCGACCCCGCAGGCATTGTTGCGGGCGCTGATAAGGTTCGTGAAATTCTAGGTTGGAAACCAAAACATGCTGATCTCGATTTTATCGTGGCATCAGCTTTGGCTTGGGAAAAACACTTGGAGCGTCGAAACGCCACCGAATAAAGATCAGCACTGCCCACATTCAGCCTTCGATATTCCGTATTTTTGCCTACACTGCTAAGCTCAATCGATTCTGGTGGGAGCAAAAATGCGGAAATTACTCTTTGGTCTATTATTGGGTGCAACAATGGCAGGGCCTGCCCACGCAAGTGCCAAATTTGAAGCTTTCATCCAATCGCTTTGGCCAAGGGTTCATGCCTCAGGCGTTTCGCGTGAGTTGTTTGACAAAGCCTTTGCTGGCATTACTGATCCCGACCCCGTGGTGATTAAACTGGCGCAGAACCAGCCCGAATTTAATTCCACCACCAATGAATATATCGACAAGGCCGTAACCCAAATTCGCATCGACACGGGCCGCGCCATGTTGAAACAAAACGCAGCTTTGCTTTCTGCCATCCAAGATAAATATGGCGTTGATAAACGCGTGTTGTTGGGCATTTGGGGTGTTGAATCCAATTTCGGCAAAGACATGGGCTCGATGAGCGTGATGCGCTGCCTTGCCACTTTGATGTTTGAAGGCAACAAGAAAAAATATGCAGGCGAACAATTGATCGCCGCTTTCACCATTTTAAAACGCGGCATCAGGCCGCCAGATAATTTCGTGGGCTCATGGGCAGGAGCCCTCGGCCACACGCAATTCATCCCCACAACTTATTTATCCTCCGCCGCTGATTGGAACGGCGATGGCAAGAAAGACATTTGGGGATCAAAAGAAGATGCCCTGGCATCAACCGCCAATTATCTCAAAGAATCTGGCTGGAAGGCCGATAGACCTTGGGGCTGGGAAGTGAACTTGCCTGATGGTTTTGATCGTGGCCTGATCGGGCGCGCACATTGGAAGCCCGTTGCTGAATGGACCAAGCTTGGCATTAAACCCGCCGTGGGCGACGGCTTTTCTTCAAATGCACCAGCTTTTGTGATGATCCCACAAGGCATGGATGGGCCAGTGTTTTTGGTGACGCAAAACTTCCTGGCACTGCTGGCCTATAATTATTCCCACGCTTATGCTTTGGCCGTTGGTCATTTGGGCGATAGAATTGCCGGTGGCCCCACAATCAAAGCCAGTTGGCCGCCGCAAAAAACCGATCTGAGCTATAAACAACGGGTTGAACTGCAACGGCTTTTGACCAACCGCGGGTTTGATACCAGTGGCGCCGATGGCCGCTTTGGTGCCAAAACCTATGAAGCGGTTTTGGGTTTTCAGAAAAAAGTGGGCCTGCCGCTGGATGGGTTTCCAAGCTTGAAGGTGCTTGAGCGTTTGCGCGCCAAGGGCTAGGCTTTCATCATGCGTAAATTTCTCTTTGCCCTTTTGGTGTTGGTGTCGCCTGCTTTGGCGCAAGACCAAACACCTGTGTTGGGCAGCGAGGCCACAGATCAATTGCAGCAGCTTTCCCAATCCATCAGCGATGGCAAACGCATTTTGGTGATTGGTGATCAAATGGCAGGCGGCCTGGGTGCTGGCATAACCCGCATGGCCGAAAATGATGACACCATACAAGTTGCCAATCGCTTCAATGAGTCTTCAGGCCTTGTACGGCCCGAAATTTATGATTGGGCAGCGGCCATTCCCAAAATGGCGGAAGGCAAGGATTTCACCACAGCCATTGTGTTGATGGGCCTGAACGACAGGCGCGACATGCGAAGCGGCGACCAAATTTTGAAATTCAATTCCCCCGAATGGGTCAGCGCCTATAAACAGCGCGTTGATGCTGTGATCGATGCATTGCTGGCCCAGCACATGCAAATCTTCTGGATGGGTGAACCCCCGATGGGCGACCCTGGGCTGGACGCTGATATGCAGGCCTTGTCGACCTATCAAAAAGAACGGGCTGTGGCCAAGGGTGCAACTTTCATTGATCTGCGCGCTCCATTGCTGGGGCCTGATGGCCACTATACAGAGCGCGGCCTTGATGACACCGGAACCGATAGGCGCTTGCGTGAAAGCGATGGCGTGACGTTTTTTAAACAGGGCAACAATCGCCTGGGCCAAATTGCCTTGGCCGCTTTGCAAAATGGCCCGGCTGCACCCACAGTGGCAGACCCAGCGGCAACAGTCGCACTTTCGGCCCCTGCCGCTGTGGCTGCCGTCGATACAAACCAAAGCCCCATTTTTGGCCAGCAAGATGCCAATGGCACGAGCATTACGAAAACCGGCACAGACATGATGGCCGCCGTGGCTGTCGATTCTGCTTCAAAGCAAGCCGACCAACCCAGCATCATTGGCATTGGCGCCGCAAAAGGCAGCAATGCCGAAACACTGTTAACAACGGGCATCGCTTCACCAGCGCCCGCAGGCCGATTTGATGATTTTACTGCCAGCGAAAATTAAAGAATTGATAAAGACAAGAGCCTAACGAACAGTCGCTCTAAGCCACCGCACTTTTGCCATAGCTTACTTGCCGGCGAGAGCGATAATGCGCGCGAACCGCATCCCCGAACGCATTGAAAAGTTTGGTGGAATCAGGATTTTCAGCGGCCCTGAATTCAGGGTGCCACTGCGTGCCAAAGGCAAAGCTTGCCGCACCTTTCACTGAAACTGCTTCAACAATTCCATCAGGTGCAACAGCTTCAACATTAAGCCCCTCACCCAACACTTTAATGCCTTGGCGGTGGATGGAATTCACCTGCGTTTGGCTTTTACCTATGATGCGTTCCAACATTCCGCCCGCGGTGATCTCAACGCTGTGTGAGGGCGCATAGCGCACATTGATATCATCGGAAGATGGGGCGCGGTGATCAAGCCTTCCTGATCCGCGTTGCAGTTCCGTTTCAAGTGAACCGCCCATCACAACATTTAACTCTTGAAAGCCACGGCAAATGCAAAACAGCGGAATGCCGCGATCAATGACAGCGCGGATCACTTTCAGCGTTGTATCATCACGCCGATGGTCATAAGGCTCATGGTCAACCGATGCCTTCTCGCCATAATGCGGCGGATGAACATTCGACACAGCGCCCGTCATCAACACGCCATCAAAATGATCAAGCAAGGCATCAAGATTAAGAATGTCGATCATCGAAGGAATCATCACCGGCAAAACACTGGAAACCTGGGCCAAGGCGCGCACATATTTGTCGCCCAATGAATGAAAAAGAAATCCGTGATTTTCGTAAGTATCAGCCGGAAGGCCAACAAGCGGCAGAGGGTTTGTCATTCTCATCCAATCAAATGCGGCACAGCCAGTTTCCATATTATGCCAAGTGTAGCTGATAAAGCCAAGGTCTTCACCATGCCCAAGTGGAAACGCAGCAATGCAAAACCTGCAACAATGGCCAAAACCAATGCAGCCCCATCAAAGCCCGAAAGTGTTGGCCACCACATGGGCACCAATCCCTGAAGTCGTTGTACATCGCCAAACAACACATGAAGACCAAACCAGAGTGATAGATTAAGAATAACGCCCACAACAGCAGCGGTTATTTTGGCCAAGGCTTGGCTGATCTGCGCATTGCCCTGCAGATATTCCACATAGGGTGCGCCCACAAAAATCCACAAAAAACAGGGCACGAATGTCATCCATAAAAATATGGCGCCGCCTACAAAACCTGAGAGCAAATCGCCTTGCGCTTTATTGGCAGCCAAAAAGCCTACAAATTGCCCAACCAAAATCAACGGCCCCGGCGTCGTTTCAGCAAGGCCCAAACCATCCATCATTTGCGGTGCGCTCAGCCAATGATGCGCTTCAACCACATCTTGGCCCATATAAGACAAGACTGCGTAAGCGCCACCAAACGTGACAATTGAAAGCTTGGAAAAAAACCACGCCAATTGCGCATAAACATGGCCCCGCCCATACACACTGAAAATTGCCAGAAGTGGGGCAAACCAAATTACAAGCCAAGCGCCAAGTCTTTTGAATGTGTCTTTGGTTGACGGCAGCGTTGCTGACACGTGAGGTTGGATACTTTTGTCTGACCAGAAAAAACCAAATGCGCCAGCAGCAGCCACCACCAGCGGAAATGGCAATGCAAAACAAAACAGCGCCACAAAAGCCAAGCCCGCAATTGCATAATCCAACTGGCCTTTCAGCGCGCGTTTTGAGACGCGCAGCAAAGCTTCAATCACCACAACCAATACAGCCGATTTAACGCCCCAAAACAAAGCCTCAACCAATTGCAATTTGCCGAACACCACATAAAGCGCCGACAAAACATAAAGTGTAATGGCACCAGGCAGTACAAACAAAAGGCCAGCAACAAGCCCGCCTTTTAGGCCATGAAGTTTCCAGCCGATATACGTGGCAAGCTGCATGGCCTCTGGCCCCGGCAGCAACATGCAAAAATTCAGCGCACTGAGAAATTCTTTTTCAGAAATCAATTGGCGTTGGTCAATCACTTGCTTGTGCAGCATGGCAATTTGGCCAGCAGGGCCGCCAAATGATAAAAGCCCCACACGCAACCACATTTTTCGCGCTTCTGAAAAACTGATCATTTCATTTGCCGCGCGATGTGGCCCAAAGTCAGTGCAGCAATGCGCGCGGCCGTGAATGCAGCAATGCCTTGCAGATCTTTCTTGGGCATGAATTCCACCATCGAAAACCCCGCGATGCGGGCCTTGGCAGCAACGCCCGCAATCAGTTGGGTTACATGATGAAACGTCAACCCCCCCGGTGTGGGATAAGACACAGCGGGCATGATAGACGAATCCAATCCATCGAGATCAAGCGTAATCAAACATTGTGATTGCGGTTCAATTTGCTGCAAAACAGATGCAATGCCGTGGTTTAAAATTTCTTTAGCCGTAATAATTCTGGCGCCCCAATCATGAGCAAATTGAACATCCTCTTCGCGGGCACTGCCAATGCCGCGCGCGCCCACCTGCACAATACGCCAAACATGCGCCTGTTCAGATGCGCGCCGCATCGTGGATGAAAAACCCATAACCTCGCCAAGCCTTTCATTGCGCCAATCGATGTGGGCATCAATTTGCAAAATCGTGATAGGAAGCCCGCCCGAAAAAGCAGCGATGAATGGAATGGGCACCGAGTCATCGCCACCAAACATGATGGGAACCGCACCCTGGTCTAAAATCTTGCGGGTTTGATCTTCAATTTTTTTGCGGTTGGCTTTTCCATCACGGGGCTTTGTCGCAAGGTTTCCCAAATCCACGGCGCGAAAATTGGGGTTGGGCAAAGGTGGGCCGTCACCATCAAAATCCCAATGCGAAATCCAATCGGCATCAGCGGCCAATGCTTTGCGGTAAGCATCGGCAGAGCCTGCATGAATTTTATTATCAATGCCGCGATAGGGCGTTCCGTGGCCCGCGCCAAACACGGCAGCATGAGACCCCTTGAGAACTTTGGAAAACCGCGTTCCAAAAAATGCTGGTTTTTGTTGAATGTTGCGCATGGCTTTGTTTAGCAAGCAAAACCCTTATGCCGCAACCACATGCGAAGCCTGTTGTTTTTTAGTCTTGGGCCAGTTGATCCGCGAGGCTGGCAGAACCAATCTCGCATCAGTCCCTACGCCCAGTTCTCCATCCAAAGTTAAATCACCGCCGTGAATTCGGGCAATTTTGCGTGCAATGGCCAAGCCCAAACCAATGCCGCCAAAGCGCCGTGTCATGCCATTTTCAACTTGCACAAAAGGTTCGAACACCCGTTCGGCATCTTGCTTGGAAATTCCAATGCCAGCGTCTCGGACGGAAATAATCAAATCGCCATTGCGCAACCGCTGCATATTGATGTTAACAATGCCGCCCGCCGGTGAAAATTTTATGGCGTTTGTGATAAGATTGATGATGACTTGTTTCAGCCGTGTCAGATCGCTCATCACTTGCACGTCTTCCATCACATTGGCAATCAAAGACACGTTGTTGCCGATGGCCTGATCACGCAAAATTTTCACTGCAACTTCAATCAGCTCGGCTGCGTCATTAAATTGTTCGTCGAGATGAATGGCCCCGCGTTCCATTCGAGTTGCGTCCAGCACATCATTGATCAGGCCTTGCAAATGTTTTGCACTTTCTAAAATTGTGCCGAGATATTCGCGCCTGGCAGACATGGGTAAGCTTTCACCTTGGCCTGCACTTAAAACTTCGCTGAAACCCACAATGGCGTTGATCGGCGTGCGCAATTCATGGCTGATAATTGCCAAGAATTGCGATTTGGCATTGTTGGCTTTTTCTGCCTCGTCTTTGGCAGTTTGAATTTGCAACGTTTGTTCTTTATGCAACGTAACATCGCGGCCCACGCCGCGAAAGCCCAGAAAATCTCGGCCATCAAAAAGCGCTTTGGCGCTTATTTCCCAATGCCAGATTTTTCCCTTTATTTCTGACCGCGTTTCAAACGTTAAAATCGGCTGGCCCTGTGTTAAACGTTCATTCAGGTTGCAATCCGCAGGCAGGCGCAAAACTGTTGCCAACAATTGGCCCCGCAAAACTTCTAACGGGACTTCTAAAATTTGACTGAGTCGCGCAGAAGCATAAACCAGCTTTGCATCTTTATCAGTTTCCCACAGCCAATCACCTATGCCCGTTTCAAATTCGTTTAATAATAACTTGATCACCTCAGCATCGCGCACGCGGTTTTCGTCTAATGCACTTTGCCTGATAAAATTGCGATGCAGCGCCATAACCACAACGCTTGTTGTGCCAACCAGCAACAAACCAAAAATGGTAAACTCAAACGGCGCACCACCAACCAAGCGCGTCATCGAAACCACAATGGCGCTTAAAACAATCGCCGCAAAAAGCAGCGCAGATGTGGGCAAGCGAATGGTGCAGAGCAAAACCACGCTGACAACCACCATCACAAAAGGATAAACAATTAAATTGGTTTGAAGCGATAAATATTGTGCAAACACCAAGGGCTCAACCGCCCACAAAATACCCAAAGTGCCAGTGAGCAAAGGCGCCAATTTTAAAATGCGTTTGGCCTTGCCAAAATCAGCACCAATATTTTCCAAGCCAAAAAACAGGCTGCCCAAAACCAATGTTAAGCAGATGTTGGCAAAAATCCACGCCAACAACATGATTGGCGGCACGGCTGCCACAAGAATTTTCCCCATGGCCAGCGTGGCGCAAAACTGAAAAAGCGCCAAAGTGGGCAAAGCCGTTCGCGTTTCTTCAACCTGGCGGCGCGCCGTTTCTGCCCCGCCTGGGGGAAATAAATATGTTTGAATCCGTGATAAATCAGGCAACCGACGGCTTCCAACACGCGTAATCTGTTGCAAAATACCCAAAGACCACCCCAGCCCGAATCACACTATCTTGGGCCGGTATTGTCTGCGTCTTTGACTTGAGGGTAAAGGACAAAGCGTTAGAACGAAATGAGATTGAAATGAACCTGCCACCTGGCCATCCACCCATTTTGCCCAAGAAAATTGGCCTTTTAGTTTTGAACCTGGGCACGCCAGAAGCCACAGATTTTTGGTCGATGCGCCGCTACCTCAAAGAATTTCTAAGCGACAAGCGCGTGATTGAACTCAATCGCGCTTTGTGGTGGCCGATCTTGAATCTGATTATCTTGAACATTCGCCCGCAAAAATCCGGCCACGCCTATGCCCAGATTTGGAACCATGAAAAAAATGAATCGCCCTTAAAAACCTTCACGCGCTCGCAAGCCGAGAAAATTGCAGCCGTGTTGAACAGCGATAAATTGGTGGTGGATTGGGCGATGCGTTATGGAAAACCATCCATCGCCTCAAAAATTGCGGCGTTGAAAGAACAAGGCTGTGACCGGATTGTTTTGTTTCCGCTATACCCGCAATATTCTGCGGCCACCACGGCAACAGCCTTAGACAAGGCTTATGAGGTTTTGCAAAAGCTGCGCTGGCAACCAGCGATCAGAACTGTGCCTCCCTATTTCGACAACGCCGGTTATATTGATGCCATCGCCACTTCGATCAAAACCTATATGAAAAATTTGGCATGGAAGCCGGATCGTATATTAATCGCCTTTCACGGCCTGCCGCGCGAATATCTCGACAAAGGCGACCCCTATCATTGCCATTGCCAAAAAACCGCAAGGTTGCTGCGCGAAAAATTGGGCTTCACTTCTGATTTTGCTCAGATTGTTTTTCAATCGCGCTTTGGCAAAGCCGAATGGTTAAAGCCCTATGCCCAAGACACTGTGGAGGCTTTGCCAGAACAAGGCGTTAAAAACGTGTTGATGATTTCGCCGGGCTTTTCATCCGATTGTGTTGAAACCTTAGAAGAATTGGCCATTGGCTTGAAAGAAACCTTTGAAGATGCGGGCGGCACCAATTTCGCTGTGGTGCCCTGCCTCAACGACGGGCCAGAATCGATTAAAATGCTGGCGCAATTGGCAAAAAATGAACTTGTAAATTGGCTTTAGAAATATAATTTCCCAAAATCTTGAATTATTCTCATTGAATTCCTATATCAACGGAGCACAAAAGGAGACGTTCGATGTTTGAAGGCACAGGCATTTTGGTTTTGGTTATTTTGGCAGTGGTGGTATTTTATCTGCTGCGCGCCATTCGCATGGTGCCGCAGGGTTACAACTACACCGTTGAGCGCTTCGGCAAATATACCAGAACGCTGCAACCGGGCCTTGGCCTGATCACCCCTTTTGTTGATCGTGTTGGCCAAAAACAAAATATGATGGAGCGGGTTTTGCCCGTGCCCAGCCAAGAGGTGATCACCAGAGACAACGCGATGGTGACCGTTGATGGCGTTGCTTTCTATCAAGTGATGGATGCGGCCAAGGCTTCTTACGAAGTGAACAACTTGGAAAACGCAATTCTGAATATGGTGATGACACAGATCAGAACCGTGATGGGCTCGATGGAGCTTGATCATCTGCTTTCGCAACGTGATGAAATCAACCAGAAGCTTCTTGGCACGGTTGATCAGGCCACCATTGGTTGGGGTGTTAAGACCACCCGCATTGAAATTAAAGACATCAGCCCACCGCGGGATTTGATTGAATCCATGGGCCGCCAGATGAAGGCGGAACGTGACAAACGCGCCGCCATTTTGGAAGCCGAAGGCATGCGCGCCGCAGCCATTTTAAAGGCGGAAGGTGGCAAACAATCCATCATGTTGGAAGCCGAAGGCCGCAAGGAAGCAGCCTTCCGTGATGCTGAAGCGCGTGAACGTTCGGCTGAAGCCGAAGCCAAGGCCACGCAGATGGTGAGCGATGCGATTTCCAAAGGCAATGTGCAGGCGATCAACTATTTCGTAGCCAATAACTATGTGAAGGCGCTGGAAAGCTTGGCCAATTCACCCAACCAAAAGATTTTGATGTTGCCGCTGGATGCCACATCAATTCTGGGCTCCATCAGCGGCATTGCTGAAATTGCCAAAGAAGCTTTTGGCAGCGGGCCAACGGGCCAAGCCGCAGTGAATGCGGCCAAGAAACCAAGCGTTCCAAGGGCTTGACGTTGAATGTGAAGGAGATTGTTTGATGAACACCCTCTTCCCAATTTTTGGAACTTATTTCTGGTGGATTCTCGCCGGTGTTTTATTGCTGGCTGAAATGGCCCAACCGGGCTTTTTCATGATCTGGCTTGCAGCCGCCGCCGCCTTAACAGCAATCGTGGCATCGTTGCTGCATTTAGGGTGGACAGGTGAGGCCTTAACCTTCGCGGCCTTGGCGATTATATGCGTGGCCGCATCGTGGCGTTTTGTCAGCCGATCATGGGCTGTGAAATCTGAAAGCCCTCATTTGAACCAACGCCAAGCAGGCCTTGTGGGCCGCAGCTTCATTCTGGAAAAAGCCATCGTGAACGGCAGCGGCAAGATCAAGGTTGAAGACACATTGTGGGATGTTGAAGGCGAAGACGCCGCCGCCGGAACGCGTGTGAAAGTAACGGGCGTGGATGGGATGAGGTTGAGGGTAAAATCGGCTTAATACAAAACCATATGGATTCAAGCCAACTCAACCTTCAACTTCCTTCCAACAGCCGTTGCAGCGCGACGCAATGTTGAAAGCGTTACCGAGGGGTTTTCACGATCGAGCAGTCGCTCCAGTTGGCGGCGACTGGTGTGCATCTTTAGGGCCATTGCCGTTTTGGTTATGCCTTGCGTTTTCATTGCAGATTGAATTTGCTCAGCAATCAATTCTTTAATTGCCATTTCTTCGGCCTGAGCAAGCAAACCTTCCTCATTCAGAAACTCATCAAAAGTTTCATCTTGCGCAATTGAGCCCTTTTTTACTTTTGCCATCAGATAATCTCCTTCTGGCGACGACGCGCCAAATCCAATTCTTTTGCCGGTGTCTTCTGCGTCTTCTTCTCAAAGCCATTCAAAAGAACCATTTCGTCATTCACAATCGTAAAAATAACGCGCCCAATTCTGCTTTGCTTAAGATCGCTGCGCACCTCGAAAAGACCGCCACCAAGCGGACGACATGACGGCATTCCAATCGGCCAACCAAATTCAACCTTTTGAATGTCTTTACCAACGATCAGGCGATCTTCCGAACTCAATTCCAAAATCCATTCTCGAACAGGTTTTCGCCCCGAAGCATTGGCATAGAACCGAGCTTGAATTTTCTTATTACGGCTTATCATCACTTACGATTGTGTCAAAAATGGCACAATTTGTCAAGCTGGATTGTAAGTAGCATCACACCAACTCCGTAACCCGCCCCAAATTCTCAACACTCGCTGCAATCTTCCCCGGCAAGCGTTCAGCCACTCCATCACCGCGTATCAGCCGCACCGCTTGAAAGCCAAACTGCCCGGCGGCGTGGGCATCCCACCCATTGGCGGAAACAAAGCACACCGAAGGCGCATCAGCGATGTGAAGCTTTTGCATGGCCAAGCGATAAACCCGGCGGCTGGGTTTATAAATGCCAACCTCTTCAACGGAAAGCACGTGCTCAAAAATCTTGTCCAAGCCTGCATGGCGCAGGGCCGAATCGAGCATAGAGGGACTGCCATTCGACAAAATTGCCAACCGCTTGCCCTTGGCGCGCAAGCCTTGCAGGGCTGGTGTCACATCAGCGTAAACATCGAGCTTCAACATGCCTGTCATCAATTCGTCGGCAAGGCCAGCCTCAGTGATGGCGAAACTTTCAAGCGTAAAATCCAAAGCCTCGCGGGTCACATGCCAAAAATCTGCGTGAACACCAATTAAGCTGCGCACCCAAGTATATTCCAATTGTTTGGCGCGCCACAGCTTGGCCACGTCTTGAGCCTTGTCACCGATTGAGGATGAAAGCTTCATGACAGGTGAAGCCACATCAAACAACGTTCCATAGGCATCAAACACGCAAGCTTGAACGCCTTCTAGTTTTTTGAATAAAGCCTCAGTCATTCCCCAATACTAGCGCGAAGTTATTTTCGCGAACAGTGCGGGCCCGGACTTATCAACCCAAGACTTATCAACCGATAGAGGCAAGCCCCGGAAAGTGTTCAATCAACCAATAGCTGACAATTTGCATCCATCCTGTCAGAAACATCACGCCGGTGACAACCAACAAACCACCCATGGCTTTTTCCACCATTCCCAATTTGGTTTTGAACTTTGCAAAAAATTGCATGAACACATTGATGCTGGCAGCGGCAATTAAAAACGGAATGCCCAGGCCCAACGAATAAACACTCAGCAACGCAGCACCTTTGGTTACACTTTCAGTGGACGCAGCAAGTGACAATATTGCTGCAAGCACAGGGCCAATGCACGGTGTCCACCCGAAGGCAAAGGCCAAGCCAATGGCATAAGCCCCCAAAAGCCCCACAGGCTTTGCTTCTTGTTGATAACGCTTTTCTTGTGACAAGAACGCAAGTTTGAACACGCCAAGAAAATTCAAACCCATGATAATGATGAACACACCGGCAATTTTGGCAAGAAGCGGCAATTCATTGCGCAAGATCTGGCCGATGTAAGACGCTGTTGCACCAAGGCCCACAAACACAGTGGTGAAGCCCAACACGAAGGCCAAAGACGCCAGCAAAACATCGCGGTTGCTGTTGGTACCCTTTTTCAAATCATCCAGCGAAACGCCGCTGATGAACACGAGATAGGGCGGCACCAAGGGCAACACACACGGACTTAAAAAAGAAAACACGCCCGCAACCAATGCGGCGCCCCAACCGATATCTAATGCCATTCTATGCTCACTTTCTGAGCGGAGATACGTTGGCTGGGGCGGGAGGGATCGAACCTCCGAATGCCGGAATCAAAATCCGGTGCCTTACCGCTTGGCGACGCCCCAACAGTCTAACGCGACCGCTCTATAGACAGCAAAACCACGAATGGCAATCACTTGCATCTGATATTTAATTGAGACCAATTAGCGCAAGCAACACGAACGCGTGTGCGCTGTTCAGTTATTTCTTAACGCGGCTCCACGTGGCCGATAATCCAAGGCCAGCAATCACGGCTTTGATAATGTCGCCCGGAATGAACGGGATGAAACCCCAGTTGAATGCAGCATTGGTTGCGGCACTAAAATCCATGCCTTGGGTTTTTGCCGCCCACACGCCAAGCCACAAAAGGCCAGGAACATAAAGCACAGCAGCGCCCACAAGCGATGCAACGATCATGCGTGCAAAACTGTTGATCCAACCTGATTGGGCAAGATAGCCAACCAATGCCGCAGCCAAGATGAAGCCAACCACATAACCCATAGAACCTGATGGAAACAGATAATCCAATTTGGCATCAAAAATGCCATGCTTGCCGCCAGCAAAAAATGGCAGGCCAACCGCACCTTCAACCGCATACAGCGCCAATGTTGCAGCACCCAGGCGCATGCCATAAGCACCACCCACAGCAAGGACAGCAAGGGATTGCAATGTCATCGGCACTGGCCACATGGGAATAGAAATTTGCGCAGCTCCAGCCACAATCAAACTGCCCAAAACAGCAAGAATGATGTTGCGCACCATTTCATTGCTGATGGGCGTTATGCGGCTGGCGATTGTGGAGTTCATGTGGCTTTACCTCTGTTGTTTTGAGGTGTTCTAGCCGTCAGCATAGATTCAATCAAGGCTGATCATAAAATGAAAGCGCCCCTTCTGTGACCAGTACATCCGTGGTTCACATGAAGAGGCGCTTTAATCTGGTGGTCTTAGACGGCTTTGAGGCTGCCTGCTGATTGCTTACCGGTGCGCTTATCGCTTTCCAGTTCAAAAGAAACCTTCTGACCTTCGTTCAGGCCGTTCATGCCAGCGCGTTCAACAGCGCTGATGTGAACGAACACATCTGAATTGCCATTTTCTGGCTGAATGAAACCGAAACCCTTTTGGGTGTTAAACCACTTTACTGTTCCTACTGGCATAATAACTCCTGTGCTATGCATATGTGTTGCCTTG
>JAYWFC010000009.1:0-7349 GCA_043778995.1 Aestuariivirga sp. | reverse complement strand
CCCTTCCTTTACGTCAACAAGGCAGGCTAGACTGGCCACATCGTCAACAACACATGAAGTGTCATGAGCCAAGCCAAATTTGAAGAGTATATCAATTCCAATCGCATCAGCGAGGTCGAGTGCCTTGTTGCAGATATGTCTGGAACCGCGCGGGGCAAAATTTTGCCGCCAAAGAAATTTCTCAAAGGTATTAAGTCGCAAGGGCTGCGTGTGCCGGAAGAAGTTTTCACTCTCACAATCAATGGGCGGTTCGTTTCAGATACAGATGCAGTGAGCGATAGCGCCATTGATATTTATATGCAGCCGGATGTGGACACCATCAGATTGGTGCCTTGGTATTCTGAACCCACAGCCCAAGTGATCTGTGATGCTTATCATTTAGACGACAAGCCTGTAACAATATCTCCACGCAGTGTTTTGCGCCGGGTGTTGCAACTTTATAAAGACAAGGGCTGGAAGCCGATTGTGGCGCCAGAACTTGAATTTTATCTGGTGAAGAAGAATTTAGATCCTGATTATCCTTTGGATCCTGCCGTTGGGCGCTCTGGCCGCAAAGAAGCCGGTGGCCAAGCTTACGGCATTGATGCCGCCAACGACTTTGACCCCATTGTTGAAGATATTTATGATTGGTGCGAGGCGCAGGAATTGGATGTGGATACGCTTTCGCATGAAAGCGGGCCTGCGCAGTTGGAAATTAATTTCAATCATGGCGACCCGCTTGAATTGGCAGACCAAGTGTTCTTATTCAAACGCACAGTGCGCCAAGCGGCACTGAAACATGATGTTTACGCCACGTTTATGGCCAAGCCACATGAGAACGAGCCTGGTTCGTCGATGCATATTCACCAATCGGTTTTAGACGCCCGCACTGGCAAGAACATTTTTGCGGATAGGGATGGCAAGCCTTCAAAGCTGTTCCTCAATCACATTGGCGGGTTGCAACGTTATTTAGCGGCGGCTTTGCCGTTGTTTGCCCCCAATGTGAATTCATATCGCAGGCTTGTGCCAGAATCTGATGCCCCCACGAATGTGCATTGGGCGGTGGATAATCGCACGGTTTCGCTGCGCGTGCCTTCATCTGATCCGGCTAATTTGCGCGTTGAAAATCGTGTGGCAGGTGCTGATTCAAACCCATATCTTGCCTTTGCGGCTTCGCTAGCCTGCGGTTATTTAGGTATGACAGAGAAGATTAAACCATCAGAACCCGTTACAGGTTCGGCCTATCGCTATGCCCATACTTTGCCGATTAGCTTGGACGAGGCGCTCGATAAATTGGCTTATACCAAAGCTTTGCGCGCTGTTTTAGGCGATCAATTCTGCGAAGCTTATAATGACGTGAAGTACCAAGAGATGCAGCACTTCCGCCGAACAATTAGTGCTTGGGAACGGGAGTATCTGCTGCTTAACGTGTGATATGTTGGTTTTTTGAGTCGGA
Source organism: Aestuariivirga sp. (assembly GCA_043778995.1). GTDB lineage: Bacteria > Pseudomonadota > Alphaproteobacteria > Rhizobiales > Aestuariivirgaceae > Aestuariivirga. The sequence continues at coordinate 5,914 of JAYWFC010000009.1, read as the reverse complement.
GCTGGTGATTATCATGCGCTTTGTGAAACGCTTAAGTTTGATTTTGGTCATGTGGTTCTGTGTGTGGTCACCAGTGCACGCCCAAGATTTGGCCAGTTTGCAGGCGGCTGTTAAACAGTTGCTCTCATCTGGCCAACGCATGGAACTTCCGATTGAGCGGATTCGTCCGGCGTTAACGGCGCATTATGTTGCAGGCAATGGGCCAGTTTATTGGTTCAACGCAGGCCGGATGGATCAGTTTGTCTCTCGCATTCGCATGGCTCCTTATGATGGGCTTAACTCGCAAGATTATCCGGCAGACACGTTGTTGCAACTACGCGACGCAGCAAAAACAGGTGATTTGATACAGGCCGCGCATGCTGAACTTTATTTTTCTGCTATTTTAGTTTCTTATGCAGCAGATTTGAAAATTGGTCGGGTCGTTCCTCAGAAGGTTGATCCCAATCTTTTTCGGAATCCGAAAACCATCGACGTGCAGCGCGTGTTGGCAGATTTAAAAAAAGCACCCGATGCCAATAAATTTCTCAATGGTTTTGAGCCCAAGAATTCACACTACCAAGCATTGAAAAAAATGCTGAAAGTATACACTGATGTGATTGCGGGGGGCATCAATTGGCCCTCAATTGGGCCCGGGCCAAATGTAATGCCTGGCGGTTCAGATGCCCGCATTCCCGCTGTTCGAAGGCTGCTCAGCCTGACAGGTGATTTTGAATGGGCCGATAATGGCTCAACATCTTATGATCAAAATCTGGCCATTGCTGTGCGGCGGTTTCAAGTGCGCCATGGGCTGGAAGCCAAGGGGCAGCTTGGAAAGCAGACCCTGGTTGCCATGAATATCCGGCCGGATGAACGCCAAAAACAGATTGTTCTAAATATGGAACGCTGGCGCTGGATGCCAGATAATTTGGGTGATGAACATTTTCTGGTGAATATTGCTGCCTTTGAATTGCAACACGTTATGTCGAACACAATTGTTGATCGCATGAATGTTGTGGCAGGTGCAGTGGCAACGCAAACGCCAGAATTTTCAGGGTCGATGGAATATATTGAACTCAATCCTTATTGGACCGTGCCTTATGATCTTGCCATCAAAGAAATGCTCCCAAAGCTAAAAGCCAATCCTCTCGCCTATGCGGATGATTTTGAAGTTTATGCTGGCGGGAAATTGACAAACTGGGGAGCAATCAATTGGGCGCAATATGGTGCGGGGTCGTTCCCGTTCACATTCCGCCAAATGCCTGGCCCAAAAAATGCTTTGGGCAAAGTCAAATTCATGTTGCCCAACAGGTTCAACATTTATCTGCATGACACGCCAGCAAAAGAGAAATTTGCCAGCACAACACGGGCTTTCAGCCATGGTTGCATTCGTTTATCGCGGCCCGCAGATTTGGCTTATTCATTGTTGGAACGAACTGGCATGGACCATGCGGCGGTTGACGCTGTTTGGGCCTCAGGACAGAATACGCGGGTTAACTTGCCCCAGCGCATTCCGGTTCATTTGATTTATGCAACCGCATTTTCCAGTGAGAACGGCATCGAATTCCGCACCGATATTTATGGTCGAGATCGCAAATTGTTCGAAGCGCTGTTTGGAAGGCCCGCGAGCTAATTCAATTTCTCGCATGCGGTTTTAAGCCAAGCGGCAGTGGGGCCAACCAGTTTTGGGCCAACTTCTCGCAGCACGCGCGCGTGATATTCATCAAGCCAATGAAGCTCTTCGCGCGTGAGCAAATGTTGGGCGATTAAATTACGATCAATCGGCGCCAGGGTGAGTGTTTCAAACCCCATCATTTTGCGTTCGCCCCCGTCAATTGCGGTGGCTTCTTGAACGATCAAAAGGTTTTCAATGCGAATGCCATAGTGGCCGGGTTTGTAATAGCCGGGCTCATTCGATAAAATCATCCCCACTTCCAAAGGAACATGGCTTGCCTTGCTGATGCGGGCAGGGCCTTCATGCACTGAAAGATAGCTTCCAACGCCATGACCTGTGCCGTGATCAAAATCGAGGCCTGCTGCCCACAAGTTTGCCCTGGCCAAAGCATCGATATGTGCGCCTGTTGTGCCCTTGGGAAAGCGCAAACGCGAAAGTGCAATCATGCCCTTTAACACGCGCGTGAATCGATCTTTCATTTCGTCGGTTGGCTGGCCCACGATTACTGTGCGGGTGACATCAGTTGTGCCATCACGATATTGCCCGCCTGAATCAACCAGAAAAATGCCGTTGTTTTTCAACGTAAGACAACGGTGCGGATTAAGATGATAGTGCGGAATTGCCGCGTTGGGGCCAGCTGCAGCAATTGTATCAAATGAAAGATCGAGCAGGGCCTTATCTTCTTTGCGAAATTCGTAAAGTCGTGCGGCTGCGTCGGCCTCGGATAATTTTCCGTGCGGCGCTTCAACGCTAAGCCAATGCAGAAACTTTGTAAGTGCCAAGCCATCGCGCAATTGCGCATCTCTTGCGCCCTGTTGTTCCACTTTGTTTTTTTGCGCTTTGGGCATGGTGCAGGGATCTTGGGCGGCAATGATGTGGGCTTTGGCTTTCGCCAAAATGGCACGCACCAATTCAGGTGCAGAACTTTCGTCGATGGCTATTTTTTTATTAGCGAAGGCTTTCAACGCAGCTTTGAGATCGCTTGGTTTGCGCACATTCACAATCGTTTTCAGCGCGGCTTTCACTTGGGCATCAAGCCGTTCGGCTTCAATGAACAGATCTGCCTTGCCTGTTTGGTGGATAATGGCGAAGGCTAGAACCACAGGCGTGCAGGGAACATCGCTGCCACGAAGGTTTAATGCCCAAGCGATGGACGAAGGTTCAGTGATCACTGTCGCCGCCAAGCCACTTTGTTTCATTGCTTTGGCCAAGCTTGCAAGTTTTGCTTTGGCCGTAACGCCCGCAAATTTCAGTGGTTGAACCGAGAGTGGTTTTTGTGAACGGGCAGGCTGGTCTGCCCAAATTTGGTCTATCAGGTTTTTTCCTACTGCAACAAATTCGGCCCCCACATTACGACACGCAGCGGAAAGGCGTTTGGCATCGGCCACCGTTGTCAACATGGGGTCAAAGCCCAAACGTTGGCCTTTTTTTAATTCCTTCTCGATCCAAGCGCTGGGTGGCTCATCGATCAAATGCTTTGGCGCAAAAAGCGCTGTATCAACTTGCTCTTTAACTTGCGTGGTATAACGACCATCAACAAAAATTGCGGCTTTCTGCTGCAGCACAATCGCCATGCCCCATGAGCCCGCAAACCCAGTCAGCCATTTTAAACGCTCGGCATAAGCGGCTACATATTCGCCCTGAAATTCGTCTTGTCGCGGCACGATGAATCCAGAAAGATTTTGCGCTTTCAGAAGCTTGCGAAGAGCGGCGAGTTTGAGTTTGTTCGTTTGCATTGCAGAGTGTCCTTTTTTAATGCAGACTAGACATGCTTAAATTGCATAACTAATTGGCAATTAACGGCTTGTTAAGGCTTTTTAGAGAAGAGCTCAAATCATCAGATTGGCGTGGTCGCGTCATAATATTGCTATAATTGCCGCCTAACTCAGATTTTATAGCAACACTCACAGCGACTAATATGCCATGTGAAATTTGCATGTAAATTTGCTGCATCGCAGCATTCAACAAATGGAGAATTAAAGTGACTTTGTTTTCAACGGATCGTGAAACCACCCGCAATGCTGGGTTTAATAGCGGTCGCGGCCTTATGGTTCGAATGAAAGATTTTGTGGCAGGCAAGCGTGCCGTTCGCCAGTTGCACCAGCTTGATGACAGGTTGCTTGCCGATATTGGCGTGCGCCGTGGCGATATCCACTTCAGCGTTTGGGGCAAATAAGCCTCATAGGTCTTGGGCATAACCCAAACCTTCGATATTGTGTGAAAGCCGCTTTGAAAAGCGGCTTTTGCTTTTTGTAAGCACCAAAGCAATCCAATTTGTGTTTCTGATTATTCGGGTTGGTCTTAGGCCTCGATTGATATAGCAGGCCTTAACCCAGCGCAACTGATCCACTGTTAGGCCTGACAATACCAAATGGCCACCCGTTTGCAAAATTGCACAGAGGCCTGGTGCCAAGGCCGCCAAAGGGCCAGCCAAGATATTGGCAAAAATCAAATCATAAGGGGCCGCATTGCGAATGCCGTGGTGGTGAAGGCCCGCTGCCGTCACGCCCTGCAAAAGAGGGCCCACACCATTCAGCACGCCATTGAGTTTGGTAACGCGAACAGCTTCGGCATCAATATCTGTGGCCAGAACTTTAACTTTCAAAGCCTTGTTGGCAGCAATGGCCAGAACGCCCGTTCCTGTGCCCAAATCGAGAATGCGTTTTGGACGATGGCGTTTGAGAATATCATCTAAAGCCGAAAGACAGCCCGCCGTTGTGCCGTGATGGCCCGTGCCAAACGCTGTGCCCGCATCGATCTCTATTGAAATACCGCCTGCGCGGCGGACGGCGCGATCATGGCTGCCATGAAGAAAAAAACGCCCGGCCATTACGGGGCTTAGGCCCAGCAGGGATTCACGCACCCAATCTTTTTGAGGAACTGGGGCAATGACGGCTTTTGGGTTTAGCAATAAACGCGCCTGTTCGGCCTCAGCCTCAGTTGCAAACCACGCCACGGTTTCCCAAATCGCTTGGGCTTCATCGGTTTCGTTTATGGTTACGGCCAACGCATCCAAGGCCAAATGATCTTCGATCTTTGACATTTCTTGGAAGGCTTGGTCATGTGAAAGACCGCCGATGGCAAGCGTGAATTTGGCTTCCGTCACGTTAGGTCAGCGGCAAAATTGTAATTTCAACGCGACGGTTTTGGGCCTTGCCCGAAGCTGTGGCGTTTGATGCTATAGGATCAGATGCTCCATGGCCCTCAACCGAAAAGCGATTGGCATCGAGATTTTGCGCTTCTAAATATTGCGCAACGGATGCGGCGCGACGACGTGAAAGATCAAAGTTGGCATTAGGATCGCCCGATGAATCCGTATGTCCAACAACGTTGATGAGCGTTTGTTTGTATTCCTTGAACACAAGGCTGACTGAATTGAGAGTTGCATAAAACTGCGGCTTAACATCTGCTTTGTTCGTGGCGAATGTTACGTTTGACGGCATGTCGAGCACGATCGAGTCCCCCACACGCGAAACCGATATGCCAGTGCCTTGCAGCTGTTGGCGCAATTTTGCTTCTTGGTTATCCATATAAATGCCGATGCCTGTGCCTGTCAGCAGGCCAAGTCCTGCGCCGATCAAAGCGGCTTTGCGCACATCAGCGCCTGTGGCTGCGCCCACCAGCGCACCAACGCCTGCGCCCAATCCTGCACCCGCACCAGCCCCCACCGCGGTGTTCGAAATCTGTTGTTCGCCGGTGAATGGGTTCGACGTGCATGCAGTTAATGTGAAAGCCAAAAGTGTGATGGCAATGCTTGATTTATTCATCGATTTTTCTCGCAATTAGCTTGGCAGACTTGCAAAAGCCATGTGGCGGAATTGAGGTTAATGAAGCGTTAAAACAAAGCTTTGGTGCAATGAATTGCGCGCTCATTCTGCCGCCTCAACTTTTTTGATGTCTTCAGGAATTAAGAAGCCGCCCGATTGTCTGGCCCACAAACTGGCATAGATGCCGCCGCGTTTTTTAACCAATTGGGCGTGGGTTCCTTCTTCGACAATTTTGCCCTTGTCCATCACAACCAACCGATCCATCGCTGCAATTGTGCTGAGACGATGTGCAACGGCGATGACAGTTTTGCCCTGCATCAACTGGTTAAGGTTTTCTTGAATCGCCGCTTCAACTTCGCTGTCCAAAGCTGATGTGGCTTCATCCAGAATCAAGATCGGTGCGTTTTTTAACAACACGCGGGCAATGGCCACGCGCTGGCGTTGGCCACCTGAAAGTTTAACACCTCGTTCGCCAACATGGGCTTCCATGCCGCGG
>JAYWFC010000008.1:0-19286 GCA_043778995.1 Aestuariivirga sp. | reverse complement strand
GCCTTGGCACAACGGTGTTGCTTGCGACCCATGATGAACAGTTGATTGCCCAAACCAAAGGCAAAGTGTTGCGGCTTCAAAACGGAATTGTGAAAGATTTGTGATGGCCAACACAATTCAAAAACCTGCCCCCATTTTTCCACCACGCGCGGCCCCCTTGGCATCGCTTACCGTTACCATGGCTGTGATGTGTTATCTGGCAAGCCTTGCCATTGGTGCTTTGATTTTGATCAACCACGCTGTCGATAATTGGACGCATGGCTTATCGCGCGAAGTGACAGTGCAATTGCGCCACATCTCAGCTGTTGACCCTGCGGTGCAACTTCAACAGTCCATGCAGGTTTTATCATCCACTGCGGGTATTTTAAAAGCTGAGCCGCTTGACCGACAAGCGAGTTTGAGTTTGCTGGAACCGTGGATTGGAAAAATCACGGGTGAAGATTTGCCCATTCCACAGCTTATTCGCGTGACGCTGGATGAAGCAGCACCACCTGATTTTGTGGCGCTGGAGAAAGCGCTGAATACGGCAGCGAAGGGCGTTAGCCTTGATACCCATCAACGCTGGGAAACTGAGCTGACACGCGCAGCATCGCTTCTTTCGAATTTGGGTTATGGCGTTTTAGCGTTGATCATTCTGGCCAGCGTGATGTTGGTGATTTTTGCGGCGCGGGCGGTTTTGGAAGCCAACCGACAAGTGGTGGGCGTGTTGGAATTAATCGGTGCTAAAAATAGTTTTATTGCGCGGCTGAATGATTGGCAGTTTCTAAAAACCGGCATTTTGGCGGGTTGCGTGGGTTCTGTTGCCGCCCTTTTAACATTCTATGCCTTAAGCGCCACGGGCGATTCATTTTCACAAGTGGGCCAAGCCTTGGTGTTTGCACCACGAGGCATTCAGTTTATCAATCTTGCGGCTTTTCTGGCAGTGCCTGTGGTGGCCACACTTCTTGCGGTTGTCACATCGCGCCTGACGCTTAGCCATATGTTGGGGCAAAGCCGATGATTGTTGTGCGGTCCATCATTTTCAATGTTTTGTTTTATCTGGTGCTGGTGCTGTTTCTGCTGGTGGGTTCACCCACGCTGCTGTTGCCGCGCATTTATTCCATTCGCGCGCTTCAGCTTTGGGGCCGTGTTTCAATTTGGATGTTGCGTCTGATCTGCAACATCAAAATGGAAGTGCGCGGCCAAGAAAATTTGATAAATCAGCCGATGATTGTTGCAGGCAAACATCAATCAGCCTGGGAAACCTTCGCTATTCCGCCGCTGCTCAATGACCCGTGCATGGTGTTGAAGCGCGAATTATTTTACGTGCCGATCTATGGCTGGCCCTATGCCTATAAATTTAAAATGATTGGCGTTGATCGTTCGGGCGGATCAAAATCTTTGAAAGATTTAATTGCGCGCGGCCGCGAAGAAATTGCGCGCGGGCGCCAGATTGTGATCATGCCAGAGGGAACGCGCAAAGCGGTTGGTGCCCCGCCTGATTATAAGCCCGGCGCTGCGGCACTTTATACGGGGCTTAATGTGCCTTGCGTGCCCTTTGGTTTGAACGCCGGCCAATTTTGGCCACGGCGCAAATTCTTGCGTTATCCGGGCACGATTGTGATTGAATTTGGAGCGCCCATTCCCGCTGGCCTGCCGCGCAAAGAATTTCAAAAACAGCTGCAAGACGCGGTTGAAGGCATAACCCAAAGGTTGATTTCAGAAAAAAGTTCTTGACTTGTTCTCAAATTATGTTCTATGTGTGTTCTTATGCACATTCATGGTTCACCCATCTCGTTTTCCGCCGCCTCTGAAACTCACGAGTTGCAAGAGCGCTTCTGGTATTGGCGCGGCGCATCTGGCCAAAACTATATTCACTCGGTTTATGAGCCTGAAAATTGCCCGCCACTTCCGGGTGCGGTTTACGTGGGCGTGAAGCGTTCCAATGCCATGCGCATTGCGGTTGTTGTGGGCCGATTTGCTCCCTTCTGGGAAAAGGCCATGCCTAGTTTCGAGACAGCTGATTTTCGCGATTGCGATGAAGTTCATGTGCATCTGTTGGCCAAAAGTGCCGGTGCGGCTGAAGCTGTGTGTTTAGATTTGCTTTCGGCCTTGGGCGATGAATGGCCAGTGACTGGTTTGCAAGAAGAAAAGTCGGCCTACTGGAGTGTTGCCGCTTAAGTTTTTTAAGCGATCACCTTTGGCGTCACCAACAGAATCGGTTATGCCGTTTTCATGTTACAATCTATTGCACAACCTGTTCGCATCATCACTACGCCACCAATCATTCTGGCAGGCCGCAACGCCACCTATGCCATTGGGCCCCAGCCCGGCATGAAAGAACAATGGTCTTTGTTCATGCAAGATTTTGGCAAAATAGAAGGCCAGGTCGGTTTTGATGCCTTTGGCGTGTGCCATGCTTTTGATGGCAAAGGCCACATGGATTATATGGCAGCCGTTGAAGTGAAAGACGGCGGCCAAGTTCCCAATTATTTGCATGTGCTTAAAATTCCTCAACGCAAAACAGCGGTGTTTTTGCACAAAGGCCCATTGGAAAAAATCTCTGATACCTGGGGCATGATTTTTAGTACGTGGACGGCTCAGGCGAAATTGGATGTGGCCCATGGCCCACAGTTTGAGGTGTATGGCGAGGCTTTCAATGCTGGCCGTGAAGAAATTGAAATTTTTATTCCAGTGAAATAATCATTCCATTTCTTGGAATGACTAGGAGTTTGTGCTGTAATAGGCTGATGAGCACAACTGATATTCCCCGCGACTTTCCAGCCTTGAAGGCCCTTATCGCATCGCGTGCCGCAGATTTGCCCAAGCGTTTAAGCCAGGTTGCCCAATATTCATTGCAACACCCCGATGAGATGGCCTTTGGAACGGTTGCCTCCATTGCCGATGACGCTTTGGTGCAGCCCTCAACGTTGGTGCGCTTTGCGCAAGCCCTTGGGTTTCAGGGTTTTACCGAATTGCAGGAAGTGTTTCGCTCTCGCCTTCGCGAACGGGTGCTCAGCTATGATGAGCGCCTGGCGCATTTGCGTGCGCAATCTGGCGAGGCGCATAAAGCCTCTGTCATCTTTGCAGGCTTTGCTGAATCGGCTGAAAAATCTTTAAGGGAATTGCGGGTCAGGCTTGATGGCGAGGTTCTGGAAAAAGCTGTTGAACTTTTGGCTAAAGCCGACACCATTTTTCTGGTGGGCCTTAGGCGTTCTTTCCCCATCTCGTCTTATATGTCTTATGCCTTTGGCAAGTTGGCGATTAAAAACCAGTTGATTGGGGCAACAGGTGGTCTTGCCGCAGAAGATGTTAGCTTTGCCACAAAGCAGGATGTGATGTTGGCCATCAGCTTCACGCCCTATGCGTCTGAAACTGTAAAACTGGCGCAAAGTGCGGCAGCGCGGGGTGTGCCCGTCATATCGATTACCGATTCTGCATTCTCGCCCATAGTGCCGCTGGCCAAGCTTTGGTTTGAGGTCACAGAGGCGCATTTTGAAGGGTTTCGTTCCATGTCAGCAACTTTGGCCTTGGCCATGACATTGACAGTGGCCGTGGCCGAGAGGCGCAACAATTCTTGAATAGAATAAATACTCTAACTTGACTTATATTTAGAATTATTGTTTCATTTTGATTTTGAGCATAGGAAATATGATGTCTACCACAAGCACAGTTTTGCCCGCCCTTGATGTGATCACCATGGGGCGTTGCTCGGTTGATCTTTATGGCCAGCAAATTGGTTCGCGGCTGGAAGATGTGGCAAGTTTTGCAAAGTCAGTGGGAGGCTCGCCCAGCAACATTGCCATAGGCACGGCGCGGTTGGGTTTGAAAACCGGCCTCATCACGCGCGTGGGCGATGAACACATGGGCCGTTTTGTGCTTGAACAAATGGCCCGTGAAGGTGTTTCAACCACGGGCATTACAACCGACAAACAGCGTCTTACATCACTGGTTTTGCTTTCGGTTGAGAATGACAAAACCTTCCCGCTCATTTTTTATCGCGATAATTGCGCTGATTCCGCCTTGTGTGAAGATGATGTGGACGAAGCCTTCATTCTCTCAGCCCGCGCACTGTTGGTAACAGGCACGCATTTTGCCCGCGCCAATACGGATGCCGCTCAACGTAAAGCAATGAAAATTGCCAAAGCCAATGGCCGACGCATTGCCATTGATATTGATTACAGGCCAAACCTCTGGGGCCTTGCAGGCCATGCTGCGGGTGAAGAGCGCTATATCAAATCAGATAAAGTAACAGCGCATATCCAAAGTGTTTTGGCAGATTGTGATTTGATCGTTGGCACTGAAGAGGAAGTGGCAATCGCCGGTGGCACAGAAAATACGCTGGAAGCGTTGCGCGCCATTCGGGCCATTTCTAAGGGCGTGATTGTTTTAAAACGCGGGCCGATGGGCTGCGTCGTTTATCCAGCCGCAATCCCTTCGTCGCTTGATGATGGCATTATAGGCAAGGGCTTCCCGATCGAGGTTTATAATGTGTTGGGTGCTGGCGATGCCTTCATGTCTGGCTTTTTGCGCGGATGGTTGAAAGATGAGCCGCATGAAGTTTCTGCCACCTGGGCCAATGCCTGCGGGGCCTTTGCGGTTTCACGCCTGTTGTGTTCACCAGACTATGTGAAGTGGGATGAGCTGCAATTTTTCTTGAAGAATGGCTCGCCACAACGCGCCTTACGCAAAGATGAGAATATCAATCACCTGCATTGGGCTTTGACGCGGCGCGAATTGCCAAAGCAAATTTTGTCTTTCGCCATCGATCACCGCAAACATCTGGAAGATTTGGCCGATAAGGTTGGCGCTTCACGCGATAAGATATCGTCCTTCAAGCGTCTTGCTGTAAAAGCCATGGCGAAAGTGTCACAAGGCAAGCCGGGCTTTGGCACATTGCTGGATGATAAATATGGCCGCGAGGCAATGTTTGACGCCGAGAAGCTGGGCCTGTGGATTGCCAGGCCTTTGGAAGATCCCGGCTCAAGGCCGTTGCGTTTTGAATTCTCGCAGGATGTAGGCTCGCGCTTGGTTGAATGGCCTGTCACGCATTGCATCAAGTGCTTGTGCTTTTATCACCCAGATGATCCAGCCCAGCTCAAGCAAGAGCAACAACAAAAACTGCGTGACCTTTATGAAGCCGCCACAAAAGTTGGCCGCGAATTATTGATTGAGATTATTGCATCAAAGAACGGCCCGATGGATAAAACCACTGTGGCCCGCGCCATGCAGGAACTTTATGACCTCAATATCAAGCCCGATTGGTGGAAGCTTGAACCGCAGGCAGACCCTGAAGCTTGGGACGAGATGGGCAAAGTGATTGACAAGAATGACCCGCTGTGTCGCGGTATTGTTCTTTTGGGATTGGATGCGCCGGAAGATGAATTGGCCAAAGGCTTTGCTGCGGTTGCTGATAAGCCCCACGTGAAGGGCTTTGCCGTGGGCCGCACGATTTTCTTGGAAGCGGCGGAAGCATGGCTTTCAGGCAAGATGACAGATGACGTTGCCGTTGATAACATGACGGCAAAATATGCTTCGCTGGTGAAGCTGTGGAACGAGGCGCGTTCATAAATGCCAAAACTTCTCGTCAAAGCCAAAAAGAAAACTGGCAAGGTGATTTCGGTCACGCCAAAATCTGCCAAGTGGAAATATGTGGGCCATGATGTTTGGAAATTGCAACCGGGCAAAATTGCCAAGGGGTTGGAAGCAAAACGTGAAACCTGCATCGTGTTCATTTCGGGCAAGGGCCATGTTGTTGTGGATGGCAAAGACTTAGGCGTGATTGGCAACCGCATGGATGTGTTCGATGGCAAGCCATGGTCGGTCTACATTCCACCGAAGGCAAAATGGAGTGTGAAGGCAGAAACAGATTGTGTGATCAACATTTGCACAGCACCCGCCAAAGGCTCGAAGCCTCTGAAGGTGATTGATCCTGCCACTTTGTCGATTGAAACGCGTGGGACCGGTTCGAACACGCGCCTTGTGTGCAACATTATGCCGGAATGGGATGATGCGGCTGAAAGCCTATTGGTGGTTGAGGTGATAACGCCCAACGGCTGCACATCATCTTATCCATCCCACAAGCATGATAAAGATAATCTGCCCCATGAAAGCCTGCTGGAAGAAACCTATTATCATCGTTTGAACCCGCCCCAAGGTTTTGCCTTTCAGAGGGTTTATACCGATGATCGCAAGTTGGATGAAGCGATGGCCGTGGAAGATGGAGATATCGCCATGGTGCCGAAAGGCTATCACCCTGTCGCAACGATTCATGGCTATGATCTTTATTATCTCAACGTGATGGCCGGGCCAAAGCGCGTTTGGAAATTTCATAATGCGCCTGAACACCAGTGGTTGTTGAAAAAATAGCTTTGCTTGTGTCTGCTGTTGCTAAGCGTTAGAGCAGCGCCATGCAGCTTTATGCCACCACGTTGAACAAACTGCCGCCAGGGATAACCTGCGTTGATGTGCCATCAAAAGGCGGCATTAAATTGCGAGCGGCCTATGCAGTGCCGCGAAACCCCAAGGGCACAGTTTTTATTTTTAATGGCCGTGGCGATTATATCGAGCGCTATTTTGAAACCATGAACGACTTAATGAAACGCGGTTTTGCTGTGGCCACTTTTGACTGGCGCGGGCAGGGCGGATCACAACGGCTTTTGGCTGATCCGTTGCGCGGCTTTGTTAAAAGCTTTGAAGATTATGACGCCGACATTGATGCTTTTTATGCCCGCGTGGCGGTTGCTCATTGCCCCAAACCGTTTTTTGGCCTTGCCCATTCGACTGGCGGGCACATGATGCTGCGGGCGTTGCGTGGCCGCAAGTGGTTGGAAAAAGCGGTGATCACGGCACCATTGATGGGCTTTCATTTCGGCAATTGGCCAAAATGGTTGGTTTATGTTTTGGTGTTTGCGACAAAATATACGGGCCTCAGCTGGATGTATTTGCCGGGCTTTTCCAAATTGCCCGCCAAGCGCGAAAATTTTTCCGGCAATGTTTTAACCTCTGATCGCACCCGTTGGGATAGAGATATGACAACGCTGGAACAGCATCCACAGTTGGGCCTCGGTGGCCCCACGTTTGCTTGGCTTGGTGCGGCGCTGAATTCTTTCAATGATCTGTTTCATTGGCCTAAAGGCACTGGACCCAGTTGCCCAACATTGATTGTGCTGGCGGGGCAAGACCGCGTTGTGAACAACGCCGACACAGCGGATTTTTTAAAACAGGCACCTGGGTTCAGTGTGATCACCCTTGCGGATTCACAACACGAAATTCTTCACGAAAAAACTTCGATCAGAGAAAAATTCTTCGCGGCCTTCGAAGCGTTTTTATCGGGATAGGGAAAGAACCTCATCCCGCACTTTGCGCCACCTTCTCCAAAGGAGAAGGGTGGTGGTAATGTTTGCCCTTCTCCACGAAGTGGAGAAGGTGCCCAAAGGGCGGATGAGGTCTCTTCCTTACTCCGCCGCCTTCAAGCTCATCGGATTGTTGGGGTGTTGCGTCCAGTTGGCATAATCTTTGCTGATTGGTTTGCCGGTGCGTGGATCAGTTCCGGTTTCCATCCGCTCCATGGTGATGCAGTTTTCAACGGGGCACACTTCCACGCAAAGATTGCAGGCCACACATTCATCATCCATCACTTCAAAGTGCCGCTTACCATCTTTTTCTTTCATAATGGCTTGGTGCGATGTGTCTTCGCAAGCCGCATAACAGCGGCCACATTTGATGCAAGCATCTTGATCAATCTTGGCTTTGGCGATGTAGTTCAAATTCAGATATTGCCAATCGGTGACATTGGGCACAGCGCGGCCACGGAAGTCTTCCACGGTGGCATAGCCTTTTTCGTCCATCCAGCGGGCAAGGCCTGATTTCATTTCTTCGACAATTTTAAAGCCATAAGTCATGGCCGCTGTGCACACTTGCACAGTGCCTGCTGACATTGCCATAAATTCAGCCGCATCACGCCAGGTGGTAATTCCGCCAATGGCTGAAATGGGCAGGCCTTTGGTTTGGGCGTCACGGGCAATTTCTGCCACCATGTTCAGCGCAATGGGTTTCACCGCCGGGCCACAATAACCGCCATGGCTGCCCTTGCCATCAATCGTTGGCATGGGGGCCATGTTATCAAGATCAACCGACACAATCGAACTGATGGTGTTGATGAGTGACACAGCATCAGCACCACCTTTTAAAGCAGCGCGGGCAGGCATGCGAATATCTGTGATGTTAGGAGTTAGTTTCACAATCACTGGCATGCGCGTGTGTTGTTTGCACCAGCGCGCCACCATTTCAATATATTCAGGCACTTGGCCAACGGCAGCGCCCATGCCACGTTCGCTCATGCCATGGGGGCAACCAAAGTTCAGTTCAACGCCATCAGCTTCGGTTTCTTCCACGCGCTTTAAAATTTTCTTCCATGGCTCTTCTTCACAAGGCACCATCAGGGAAACCACCATAGCCCTATCCGGCCATTCGCGTTTTACTTTTTTAATTTCGGCCAAGTTAATTTCCAATGGCCGATCGGTAATCAGTTCAATGTTGTTAAGCCCCAGCAAACGCCGATCAGCACCATGAATGGCACCATAACGCGGGCCATTCACGTTGACGATGGGCGGACCTTCTTCGCCAAGCGTTTTCCACACCACACCGCCCCAGCCCGCTTTGAAGGCGCGAACCACATTATATTCTTTATCGGTGGGCGGTGCTGATGCCAGCCAAAACGGATTGGGTGATTTGATGCCGACAAAATTTGAACGAAGATCAGCCATGTGATGCTCCTGTTAAAAACACATGCATATGTTCAGCAGCGCGCCTGCCATCATCCACCGCGGCCACTGTCAAAGCCTGGTTGCCGCTGGTGCAATCTCCGCCCGCCCAAATCTTTGTGCGCGATGTGTGTTTATGCTCGTCAACTTTGATGCGGCCTTCGTGCAGCACCAATGCGCCTGATGTCACATCAACAAAATGTTGGCCAATGGCTTTGAAAATCACGTCCGCATGAACTTCAAACGTCGCGCCCGTGCCTTCTAAGGTTTTGCCCTTCATGGCGGTTTCTTCAACCTTCAAGCCTACAACTTTGCCATCTTTGATTAGAAGTTTTTTGGGCATGGCCCAAGGCCTGATGTTCACACCATGGGTTTGTGCCAATTCCTGTTCAAAGCGCGATGCTTTCATGTGGTCTTGGCCACGGCGATAAAGAATGGTCACATCTTCAGCACCTAAAAGTTTTGATTGAACGGCAATATCAATGGCCGTCATGCCGCCGCCGATTACGACAACGCTGCGCCCAACTTTCAGTTTTGACAAGTCTTTGGCTTGGCGCAGATCAGCGATATAGGCCACGGCGTCTTTAACGCCCTTGGCCTCTTCATGTTTCAATCCAAGTGCATTCACACCCGAAAGGCCCAAGCCTAAAAACACCGCATCATAATCTTTTTCAAGTTTGGCCAAGGTCAGACCTTTGCCCAATTCCTTGCCATGGGTAATTTTGATGCCGCCAAGGCTTAAAATAAAATCCACTTCCTTTTGGGCAAAATCATCAACCGATTTATACGCGGCAATGCCAAATTCATTTAGCCCGCCAGATTTTTTGCGCGCTTCAAAAATTTCAACGTCATGCCCATGCATGGCCAATCGATGCGCACATGCAAGGCCCGCTGGCCCTGCACCCACAACCGCAACTTTTTTTCCCGAACTGGCTGCCCTTGTGAAAGGGTGTTTTTCCTCCATCGCTTGGTCTGTGGCATAGCGTTGCAACAGACCAATTTTTACGGGCATTCCTTCAGCATGTTCACGCACGCAGGCTTCTTCGCACAGTGTTTCCGTAGGGCAAACCCTTGCGCACATGCCGCCCAAGATGTTCTGGTTGAAAATTGTTTTGGCCGCAGACTCAGGGTGGCCCGCCTGAATTTCGCGGATGAACAGCGGAATATCAATCGTTGTGGGGCAGGCATTCATACACGGCGCATCGTAACAGAAATAACACCGATCAGACTCAACCAAAGCCTCATGGTCTGTTAGAGGTGGATGAAGATCGGCAAAGTTTGCCTCAAGTTGTGAAACTTTTAAACGGCCCGCCTTCACGTCTGGCGCTGTGGATGATGACATTGCACACTCCCTCAACTACAGATTCATTCATTACAGATTTTGTTCAAATGGTCAAATTTTTGATTTTATGGACGTACGCATCGTTTGTCGTTAGATATGTATGACAAATAGCAGGGAAGAACCAAACATGAGCAATACACCACATAAACCTTTGAAACTTCGCTCACAGAATTGGTTCGATAACCCAGATAATGCCGATATGACGGCGCTGTATCTTGAGCGTTATTTAAACTATGGTTTCACGCTGGGTGAACTTCAGGGCGGCAAGCCCATCATCGGCATTGCCCAAACCGGAAGTGATTTATCGCCCTGCAATCGCAGCCACGTGGAACTGGCCAAGCGCGTGCGCGATGGCATTATTGCCGCTGGCGGCATTCCGCTGGAATTTCCCATTCACCCCATCCAAGAAACTGGAAAGCGCCCCACAGCGTCGCTGGATCGTAACCTGGCCTATCTCTCTTTGGTTGAAGTGCTTTATGGTTATCCGCTGGACGGAGTTGTTCTCACCATTGGCTGTGATAAAACCACGCCTGCCTGTTTGATGGCAGCGGCCACGGTGGATATTCCAGCCATCGCCCTTTCATCAGGCCCCATGCTCAACGGTGATTATAAAGGCCAACGCACCGGCTCTGGCACAATTGTTTGGCTTGCTCGCGAAAAATTGGCCACAGGGGAGATTGACTATAAAGGCTTTGTGGATTTGGTTGCTTCATCGGCGCCTTCGGCTGGCTATTGCAACACCATGGGCACAGCCACAACCATGAATTCGCTGGCTGAAGCTTTGGGCATGTCTTTGCCTGGCAATGCGGCAATTCCGGCACCGTATCGTGAGCGTGGCCAGATGGCCTATGAAACCGGAAAACGAATTGTGGAAATGGTGGCGGAAGATTTAACCCCTTCCAAAATTATGACACGCAAGGCCTTTGAAAATGCTGTTGCTGTCAACACAGCAATCGGCGGCTCGACCAATGCGCCCAATCATTTAAACGGCATTGCGGCCCTGCTTGATATCAAGCTTGATGTGAAAGATTGGGAAACCCATGGCCATGATTTGCCTTTGCTGGTCAACTTGCAGCCCGCTGGTGAATATCTGGGTGAAGATTATCACCGTGCAGGCGGCGTTCCCGCTGTTGTGGCTGAATTAATTTCAGCCAAACGCATCCATGAAGATTGCATCACAGCCAATGGCAAAACCATTGGCGAAAATTGCAAAGATAAATTTTCGTGGAACCGCAAAGTTATTCGCGCCTTTAATGAGCCTATCAAAAACAATGCCGGATTTAAAATGTTGCACGGCAATTTGTTTGAATCAGCCATTATGAAAACGTCGGTCATCTCGGAAGAATTCCGCAACCGTTATTTGTCGAATGCCAAAGACCCCAATGCCTTTGAAGCCAAGGCTATCGTGTTTGATGGGCCGGAAGATTATCATGCCAATATTGATAACCCTAAATTAGGCGTGGATGAAAACACCATTTTGTTCATGCGTGGCGTGGGGCCGCTTGGTTATCCGGGTGCTGCTGAAGTTGTGAATATGCGTGCGCCAAATTATCTGTTGGCCAAGGGTATTCGCTCTTTGCCGTGCGTGGGGGATGGACGGCAATCTGGCACATCAGGTTCACCATCCATTTTAAATGCTTCGCCTGAAGCAGCCGCAGGTGGTGGCTTGGCGCTTTTGAAAAATGGCGACATGGTGCGCATTGATTTGAACACAGGTGATTGCAACATGCTTGTGTCAAAGGAAGAGCTGGCAAAACGGCGCGCCGAACTGGAAAAGAGCGGCGGTTATAAAGTGCCGCCATCACAAACGCCGTGGCAGGAAATTTTCCGCAACACCACAGAACAATTGGCCCAGGGCATGATTATCAAGGGATCTACCAAATTCCAACGCATTGCCAAAACCATGGGTATTCCGAGGGATAATCATTAATGCTTGAACTTAAATCAAATGGACTTCGCGCAGTGTTTTCTGAAAATGGCGCAAGGCTTATGGCGTTGGAAGTGAATGGCGTTGACGTTGTTTTTGGCAATGCTTTGGATTTTGATGTTGCCACGGGTGAAGCTTCGGCAGGCTCTGTCTGTGGGCGTTTTGCTGGCCGCATTTCCAAAGCTGAATTTGAATTGGATGGCCAAACCCATAAGCTGGTGCCCAATCGTGATGGCTTTCAATTGCATGGTGGGCCACATAATTTTGGCAATCAAAACTGGCAGTATAAGAAAAAAGGCAACGAGATAAGCTTCACCTTTGTAAGCCCTGATGGCGACCAAGGGTTTCCGGGTTTGATGCGCGCCATCGCCACGTATCGTTTGGAAGGCAAGGTTTTGGCGCTGGAAATTTCAGCCACAACCACCAAGCCCACGGTGCTTAATCTCACCAATCATGCCTATTGGAATATGATGGGCCCCAGTGCTGGTAAGGATGCGGCCTTTACTCAAGAATTGCAATTTAATGCATCACATTATTTGCCACTCACTCCCCAGCTTTTGCCCACAGGTGAAATTGCCAAAGTTGCAGGCACGCGGTTTGATTTTCGCAAGCTGCGGCTGGTGCGCGAAGCCTATGATCATTGTGTTTTGTTGGATGGAAAACGCGGTGCGTTAAAACAGGCTTTAACTCTGCGTGATCCTACTTCGGGCCGCCGCATGGAAGTGTGGACAACCGAATGTGCTGTGCAGTTTTATACTGCAATCCATTGGGACGATACGGTGCGCGGCAAAAATGGTCGCAACATGTTGCATCATCAAGCAATCGCAATCGAGCCGCAAAATCTGCCCGATGCTCCCAACCAACCGCATTTTCCTTCAGCGGTTCTAAGACCCGGCCAAACCTATCGCAATCGGATTGAATGGCGATTTGGGTGAACCTTTAGTTCATTCTCGCCACTTTCTAACCCGTCATCTGCGCGTAGGCGGGGATCCCGCTCATTCCCAATTGCGCTTTTAGAAAGCGAGGCCCTGGCCTTCGCCGGGGTGACGGCTGGGGTGGGAGTGATGGAAAATAAATAGAGTCATGTCCTTACGCCAACATGAACGCCAGATGAACGGGGCATATGGCTTTCATTCAGAACCGTTCACCTAGTCTGCAACCATGAAGAGCCAATGGGGTGCATTGGTTCAGTAAAGGAGTTATCTCATGTTTGCTAAATCCATTTTCGCCGCCGCTGCCATTGCCGCAACAGTGGCCTTAGGCTCGGCCACTTCGGCCCAAGCTGATCCCCACGTTAATTTTTCATTCGGTGTTGGCGTTCCGTTTTACGGTTCAGGTTATGATTCTGGTTATGGCCCAGATCCTTATTATCAACCCCATTTCCGTCATCGCCGTCATCATTACCAAGATTGGAATGACTACGCCGATCTGCCACCGCCTCCACCACCTGTGGCTTACGGCATAAGCTGCAGCACGGGCCGCAATATTTTGCGCCAAAACGGCTTTCGTGATGTTCAAGCCTATGATTGCCAAGGCCCAGTCTATGGCTATCAAGCTTGGAAACGCGGTGAAATGTTCCGCGTTGCTGTAAACTTCCGCGGCCAGGTTGTGTCGGTTAATCCGGTCTACTAAATTGCAAATCTCAGACAGGGGGCCACAACCTCCTGTCTTTTTTTGCCGCAATCATGCCTTTTTTAAGTTGAGATTTTCAGGCATAATTGATCAATCGATGGAGCTTTGCCATGTTCAAATCTTTAATTCCGCTGACACTTTTGCCGCTTTTGGCTTTCGCCCAGCCCGCTGAAGCGCGCCATTTATTCTGGTGGCAGATGATCGGGCCTGATGGCGAGGTCAATCAACCCCAATATCAAGATCCGAACTATGATCCGCAATTTGATAATTCAGATGCTTATGCTGATGATCAAGCAGCGCAAGATATGTTCAACCAGCGTGAATATGATCTTTATAAACGCGAAATGCGCAAGCCCCGCGGAAATGATGCCAATTATGATCCGCAATTTGATTATCAGGATCAACCGCGATTTGCGCCCCAGCCGCGCATTGTTCACAAAAAGAAACTTGTCGTGAAAAAGCCGCTGCCGGCCACACAATCGGCCACAGGCCAGCCAACTTACAAGCCCCCTGTTGTCAGCACAGGCCCAGTCACGCAAGCAAAACCCGCCAAAGTTGCCAGCCTTGCGGGCGTAAGCTGCACCAAGGGTTCAAGCATTGTATCAAGCTTTGGCTTTAGCAGTGTTGCAACAAAATCATGCGCTGGCAGCACGTTGATCTATAGCGCCACCCGTGGCGGCAAAAATTTTGAAGTTGAAGTCAGTGCCGCAAGTGGCGAACTTACTGCGGTAAAAAAGCTTTAGCTTAACCAAATCGCAACAGAAGCTGGCGCAGACTTCAACCTCTGTAAGTGAGGTTGGCTATGCGTAACACACCTGAAGCACACGAAGGTTTCATTCTGTCTTGCCCTGTTTCAGATACGCCGGGCACACCAGTGCGTGAAATTCGAAAACGCGGCAATATTCCATTGGTCTTGCAAGAAGACGTGGTGGTGGAATTAAAACGCTCTGATATGTTGGAAAGCTGGCGCAGCACCTGCGCCCTTGGCCGCAAAAGATCAGATGATCTTATCCACCAAGCAGCAGCGCGCATCAGCCAAGCATTGGAAGATGAAGACACTTGCGATGTTGGCGACCTTGCCCAAGATATGACAGCATTTTTTCTCTTGGCCCTGCATCAGCAAGGCCTCGACCTTGCCCAAGCCTCGCGCTTTTGCCTGCTTGGATGGCATGAAAATCGTCAAGATCAATTGACCATCAGGCGCTATTAACAGCTTCAGGCAATTTGGTATCGGAATTGAAAATTTAATGCCCACTCTTGAATTGCCGAATGGCTATTATGAATTGCCCAAAGGCAAACTGGCCAATGTTGTAACCTGTTTGGAGATGGTGGAAAAGCCAGCCCCCATCACCATCACTTGGCCGCAGGGTGTGGAACTGCGTCGATTTGGGCCCGAAGATTTGAGTGATTTTCGCGTCTTGTTTGAAAAAATTGGTCGAGACCTGATGTGGTTTTCTCGTTTGATCATGCCAGATGAAAAACTCAAAGCCATTCTTTCTCATCCGGAAATCGAAAGCTTCGCCTTGTTGCAAAACGGAAAAGCCATCGGCTTGTTGGAACTGAATTTTGAAGCGAGCCCAGATTGCGAACTGGCATTTTTCGGCCTGACCAACGATGTGATCGGCACAGGTTTTGGAAAATTGCTGATGGCCGAAGCTAAAAACCGCAGCTGGGCTAAATCCATCACGCGCTTTTGGGTTCACACATGTCATTATGATCATCCGCGCGCCATTGGTTTTTACAAAGCTTCGGGCTTTGTGCCCTATGCCTTGATGATTGAGGTGCATGATGATCCGCGCCTGTCGGGCCATATGCCTCTGGATGCAAGCCCGCATGTGGCGCTGATCCATCCTTAATTAATAATTGAGCAGCTAAGCTTCAGTTTTTGCAAGACGAGTTAAAATGTATAGTTTTTTGTTAGAGATGCGCCCCGAACTTCCCATTACCTTGGCGCTGCTTGCCTTGCTTGGTTTGCGTTCGCGCATTCACCCCAAAACATCGCTTTTCATTCAATCGGCACCTAACAAAGTTTGGAGCTTGATCGACGTGGTTCACGGGAAAACCGATAACTGGGGCCGCATCAAAATTCTCACAGAACTTATTGATGAAGCAACCCAAACCTATTTGATGACCTATACAACTACAATGACCCAAGGTGTGTCCACACCATTTCAAGCCAAATTCCGCATCGCAGAGCGCGTGCCCGAAAAAACTTTGGTGTTAAAACGCGTGGGCCTTGAAGGAAAATCTGAAAATAATGAGCTGTTGGAAATTCGCTATGATCTTGCTTCTGAAAAAGGCGGAAGCAGGCTTTTAACGTCATATCTTTGGGGATCACGCCCACTCACAGCACAACTTCTGGCACGGGCAGATTTGTGGGGCGGGGCTTATCGCCTCAAAGGTTTGGCTGAAACTGGTGAGCCCAATAACAAGCCGTTTTTCTGGATCTCGGTGGCCGTTGCTTTGGTCACGGGGCTTTTATCACTGGCGGCATTTGGTTTAAGCTTGGGCCTGCCCATCGCTTTGGTTTTGGTATTTGCATTGTTCGTGCATGAATTTGGCCATCTGCTGGCATTTCGCCTCATGGGCCAACCTTGGGGCCGCATTATCTTCTTGCCATTTATTGGTGCCATTGCTGTTCCACGCTTGCCCTATCAAAGCCAAGGGCAAAGCGTGTTTGCCGCCCTGATGGGCCCCGGATTTTCGGCGATCTTGGCGGTCGCCTGCCTCATTCCCTATTGGTTGGGCTGGCAAGACGCCAAGTTCTATGCAGCAGTGGGAGAGATTACCGCCGGATTAAATCTCGCCAACATGATCCCCGCCGAACCCTTGGATGGCGGCATAGCCTTGCGATCGGTTTTGACGAGACTTGTGGGCAAATATGCATCCTTCGCTTTAATGGGCGTTGGCTTGGTGATTGGCTTATTTGGTTTTGCGATTAACCAGATCATTCTGGTTCTGTTTGGCAGCTTGGCGATATTGGCCAATATCAAAACCCGCAAAATTGACTCCGGCCTTATTCCACTTTCAAAACTGCAACTTTGCATTTCCGCTTTTGGTTATATGGCAATTACCGCAGCACACATGACGCTGTTGCGATTCTTCCTTGATTATTTGAATGTTCTGAAAGTGTGAGTGATCCTGTCCAACTCGATGCGTCGCAGAGAAAAATAAAATCATCTCTGGACGCTTTGCTAAGTGCACTTGACCAAAAGCCTCAAGGGTTTTTCGCTAAAATATTTGCGAAAAAAACACCGCCTGCCCGGGGCATCTATATTTGGGGATCGGTGGGCCGCGGCAAAACCATGCTGATGGACCAGTTTTTTGAAGCCGCCCCCAATCTGCCCAAGCGCCGCGTGCATTTTCATGCTTTTATGCAGGAAGTTCACCAAGCTCGTGCCGCGCATAAGTCTGACGATGTAATCGCAGAAATTGCCCAAGGTATTGCAAGCCAAACCAAACTGTTGTGTCTGGATGAAATGCAAATATCAGATATTGCCGATGCAACAATTTTAGGCCGTTTGTTTGATGCTTTATGGGCGCGCGGCGTGACAATTGTCACCACCTCTAACCAACCACCCGAAGGCCTTTATAAAGACGGCCTCAATCGGCACTTGTTTTTACCTTTCGTTTCGAAACTCAACGCGACTTTGGATGTTGTCCATTTGCAAGCTGGCAAGGACTATCGTTTGGGGCGCATTATTAGCCACAGGCTTTATGTTACCCCGCTTGGTGCCAAGGCTAATGAAGCAGTTGACCAGATCTGGCGTGAATTGGCCGATGGTGAAATTGGCAAGGTTCAAGACATTGATGTTTTAGGACGAAAGCTTCGCGTTCCCAAGGCGGCGCATTCTTGCGCGCGGTTCACTTTTTCCGAATTGTGTGAGCAACCGCTTGGCGCGCCGGACTATTTGGCTTTGGCTCAAAATTTTAGAACCGTGATGATTGAGCATGTTCCTATTCTTAAAGCATCTGATCGAAATCAAACCAAACGCTTCATTCTGTTGATCGACACGCTCTATGATGCTGGAACGCGTGTGGTTATTTCGGCCGCGGCCGCTGCAGAAAAGCTTTGCACCAAAGGCCAACATGCTGCTGAATTCTTACGCACCACCTCAAGATTAAACGAAATGCAATCGGCCGAATGGTGGGAAAAATGATTTGAGGGGCGGTCTTCAGGGATTTAGTGTTGTGGCAACGGCATAACAGCGCTAAGGAGCGGCAAAAGTTTGCACTGCAACAAGGGATTTGTGGAATGGCACGTAAGAAAATTGCTCTGATTGGCGGCGGTATGATCGGGGGCACATTGGCCCATTTGATTGCACTTAAAGAATTAGGCGATGTTGTGGTGTTTGATATTGCCGAAGGCCTGCCACAAGGCAAAACATTAGATCTCAGCCAATCTGGGGGCGTTGAGGGTTTTGACGCAAAGCTTTCCGGGGCCAATTCTTATGAGGCCATTGCGGGTGCCGATGTGTGCATCGTTACCGCGGGTGTTCCCCGCAAACCCGGCATGAGCCGCGATGATCTGGTGGGCATCAATCTCAAAGTGATGAAGGCTGTGGGCGAAGGCCTTAAAGCCCATGCGCTAAATGCGTTTGTGATCTGCATCACCAACCCACTGGATGTGATGGTGTGGGCTTTGCAAAAATTCTCTGGCCTGCCAACCCATATGTTGATCGGCATGGCGGGTGTTTTGGACTCTGCGCGCTTTCAACATTTTCTTGCGGATGAATTTAAAGTCTCAGTGAAAGACGTAAACGCCTTCGTGATGGGCGGGCATGGCGATACGATGGTGCCGCTCACACGTTATTCCACAGTGGCGGGCATTCCAGTGCCTGATCTCATTAAAATGGGTTGGAGCACACAAGAAAAAATCGACCAGATCGTGCAACGCACGCGTGATGGCGGCGCTGAAATTGTGGGGCTTCTCAAAACGGGTTCAGCCTATTATGCCCCCGCTTCATCGGCAATCGCCATGGCCGAAAGCTACCTCAAAGATTTCAAGCGCGTGCTGCCGTGTGCAGCCCATCTCACTGGCCAATATGGCGTGAGTGGCACATATGTTGGCGTGCCCATTGTGATTGGCGAAAAAGGTGTAGAGCGCATTGTTGAAGTGCAACTCAATGCCGAAGAAAAAGCCGGTTTCCAAAAATCAGTTGATGCCGTGCATGGCTTGATGGCTGCGGCAAAAACCTTAGCACCGGAACTTGCATAATGAACATTCATGAATATCAAGCCAAGGAACTCCTTCGTAAATTTGGCGTGAACACAGGCAAGGGCACGGCCGCATTCACCGTCGATGAAGCAGTCAAAGCCGCAGAAGCCCAACCTGGGCCTATATGGGTGGTGAAGGCGCAAATCCACGCTGGTGGGCGCGGTCTTGGTGGCGGTGTTAAGGTTGTAAAATCCATCGCTGATGTGAAAACCGAAGCCACCCGTATTCTGGGCATGACATTGATAACACCGCAAACCGGGCCCGAAGGCAAACTTGTGCAGCGCCTTTATATTGAAGAAGGCACTGCCATTGCGCGTGAACTTTATTTGTCAATGTTGGTGGATCGTGAAACCTCCAACGTGGCCTTTATTGCTTCAACTGAAGGCGGCATGAGCATTGAAGATGTGGCGCATAACAGCCCTG
>JAYWFC010000007.1:0-19332 GCA_043778995.1 Aestuariivirga sp. | reverse complement strand
CACATCAACCCGCGTTGGCGCACAATCAATGAACAACACAAGCGATGGAAAGCGCCCAGGCGGCAACACATCAGCATAAGCGCCGCGAATGGCTCCGCTGACCAGCTTGTCGCGCACCGGTCTGCCATTCACGAAAGCAAATTGCATGGTGCTGGAGCCGCGCGCAAATGTTGGCAGGCTGATGAAGCCTTCAACGCGCATGTCATCATTTGAGTGTTGAACAGAAAGTGAATTTGCCATGAACTCTTGGCCCATGATATTTGCCACGCGGGCCTTTGGCGTTTCTGCTGCGGGCACATTGAGCCATTGTTTTTCTTCTGTGGCCAAAGAAAACCCAATTGCTGGATAGGCCAAGGCCAGCCTTCGCATCACATCGACAACTTCGGCCACTTCGCCCTTATCAGTTTTTAAAAACTTCAGCCGCGCTGGCGTTGCATAAAATAAATCTCGAATTTCAATTTCCGTGCCTTGGGACAGCCGCGCTGGTGTGGGGCCTGAAATTTTTCCGGCCTCACTGAGCAGTGCAAATGCATCGGGTGAACCTGCCGCGCGGGAAACTATGGCAAAGCGCGAAACCGATGCGATGGAAGGCAAGGCCTCGCCCCTAAAACCCAATGTGGTGATGTTGATCAATTCGTCGTCGGAAAGTTTAGACGTGGCGTGGCGTTCAAGGGCCAGAACCATTTCGTCTGGAGCCATGCCCATGCCGTTGTCTGTCACGCGGATAAGGGCCTTGCCGCCGCCGCGAAAAACCACATCAACTTGGGTGGAGCCCGCGTCGATTGAATTTTCGACCAGTTCCTTCACAGCGCTTGCCGGGCGTTCCAACACCTCGCCAGCGGCGATGCGGTTTATAATGCCTTCGGGAAGTTTACGGATTCGCATGAAGCGATTTTACCGCGAGATCATCTATTGGTCTTGGAAAATCGCGCCAATATTGCCAATTGTTCCATAGTTTGGATTGGTCTCGCGTTTCTTTTTCAAAATTGCGGCGCGCAATTCATCATTGAGTTTCAAAACGGATTTTGCGGTTCCATCAGGGTTAACTTTTGAAATGCCATATTGGGCAAACACATCGCCCGGCGGGGCGGCAGGTGCTGCAGCGCCATTACCATAAATATCAGCCGAAGCCACAGAAGTTCCGGTTTTCAGCTTTGAAGCTTTTGCTGAAACAGGCGCTGCGGCTTGGGCCACAGGGCCGTTGGATTGATAAGCGTCACTGGTTTGGGTTGGCGCTGCCAATTGCAAATCTGGCGGCAAAGCCAAAGTATTGCCAACTTGCACGTTGGTCGCCATGGGCACGCCGCTTTTTGTATCAAGCAAACCAGCCCCGCCAGAACAGGCGCTTAAGCCCGCAGCGAGTGCAACCAAAATTCCATTTTTTAACATATGACGCATATTCACTCGCTTGTTTCAAAACCCATGCCGCAGCAATTGGGCAAATCCAAGGCCTTAATCTGGTTTACGTTCCAACACAGATTCATAGAGCAACAGGGCCACGCCTGCAACAATGGCTATATCAGCAGGATTAAAAACAAAGTTAAGCAAGGCAAAGCGCAAGCCTTCGAAATGGAAATAGAAAAAGTCTGCAACCGCGCCGTGTATTGCGCGATCAAGGGCGTTGGACAATGCGCCCCCGATAATCAGGCCTAAGGCAGCGGCTGTCAGCGGCCTTTGGGCGCGCGCGAGCCACAGCCACAACACCGTTGTTATCAAAAGACTTATGCCGATCAACAATTCTTGGGCGTGGGTGGTCAGAAGACCATAAGAAACGCCATGGTTCCATGCCATCACCAAATCAAAAAATGGTGTTAGCGTTAGAACCTTACGTTCAGGCATATTGATGATGGTGAGAAGCCACCATTTTATGGTTTGATCCAGCCCAAAGCTTAACGCGGCAAGCGCCAGACCCAAGGTTGAAAGCGGGCCATAGATGCGGGTCACACGGTTTTTCCAAAGCGGGTTTGCCATTCGCGCACGGCTTCTGCATCGCGCAAGGTGATATCGGGGAAGTCTTTATCTTGGCCAATGTCTTTGGAGATTTTCCAAGAGCGAGCGCATTTCTGGCCTTGGGCTAAGTGGAATGCGACGGCAATTTTGGCGATTTCGAGCGGATAAAACGCACCATCGGGTATGGGGCCAGTTTCAACTTTTATATCAGAAACTATGCAAACTTCCGCAAAATCTATAGACTCGACAGCTGCTACAGTTGCGTCATCATCGTGGATATAGACCACAGGCGCAGCCTCGAGCGATGAACCGATATCCTTGTTGGCGCGGGCGATTTCAAGAGCACCGGTTACAACGCTGCGCACTTTGCGAATAGCATCCCACTTTTTGGCAATCGCCTCATTTTTCCATTCAGGCAGGCTTTGAGCAAACAACATCAAATGCACAGATGAGCCCGCGCCGTTAAATCGTGTTAGCCACACTTCTTCCATGGTGAACACCAAGATGGGTGCCCACCACGTGGTGAGGCAATGGAACAATTGGTTGATGACAGTACGGGCAGATTTGCGCTTGTTGGAAGACCAAGGGTCGCAATACAAAGCATCTTTGCGAATATCAAAATAGAATGCTGAAAGTTCGACATTCATAAAATTGGTGAGGGCTGCCGCGGCTTTTTTATAATCGTAAACTTTGTATGCCGCATCAACCGTTTGGCCCACTTCAAAAAGCTTGTGCAGAATATATTGCTCAAGCTCAGGCATGTCTTTGGCCGCAACATGTTCCCAATCATGCAAGCCATCCACAGCGCCCAACATATAGCGGAAGGTGTTGCGCAGTTTGCGATAGTTCTCCACCGCCGATTTTAAAATCTCAGGCCCGATACGCATGTCATCGGCATAATCGCAGGTGGCCACCCACAGGCGCAAAATATCTGCGCCTGAATTTTTGATCACTTCTTGCGGCACGGTTGTGTTGCCCAAAGATTTTGACATCTTGCGGCCGTCTTCGGCCAGCGTAAAGCCGTGGGTGATCACTTGGTCATATGGAGCCCTGCCCCTTGTTCCGCAGGATTCGAGCAAGGATGAATGAAACCAGCCGCGATGTTGATCAGAGCCTTCCAGATAAACATCGGCTGGCCATTTGAGATCAGGCCGTTCTTCCAAAACAAAAGCGTGGGTGCAGCCGGAGTCAAACCACACATCGAGAATGTCTTTTACTTGCTCAAAATCATCAGGGTTGTAATCGGGGGCGAGATATTTTTGGGCGGCGCCTTCAGCATACCAAGCATCAGCACCATGTTTATAAAATGAATCATAAATACGCTGGTTCACTCTGATATCATTGAGGATTTCGCCCGTAGTTTTATTGACGAAAACCGCGATGGGAACGCCCCAAGCACGTTGCCGGCTGATCACCCAATCAGGCCTTTGTTCAATCATGCCGCGCAAACGGTTCTGGCCTGCGGGTGGGAAGAACTTGGTTTGCTCAATAGCGGCCAAAGCCTTCTCACGCAGTTTGCCCTTGTCCATCGAGATGAACCATTGCGGCGTGTTACGGAAAATGATCGGCTTTTTGGAGCGCCATGAATGCGGATAGCTGATGGTCTTTTTCGAATGGGCGAGCAACATGCCCGCTTCTTTCAAAGCCTCAATCACACGCGGGTTAGCATCTTTCCATTTGCCATATTGATCGATAACACGAGCACCATCAAAGCCCGGCGCATCCTTGGTGTAGAAACCGTTTTCATCGACGGGGGTTGGAACAGTGTCGTCAATGCCGCGATCACGCAGGTTTTTCTGGTTAGCAATCCAAACATTGTAGTCGTCGGCACCATGTGACGGTGCGGTGTGCACAAAGCCCGTGCCTGCGTCTGCTGTAACATGCGACCCATCGAGAAGTGGTACCGGAAAACCGTAACCCAAATTTTTCAAGGGATGACTGCAAGTAATTGTTGATAGCTCGCTGTGATCGATTCTGCGGACTAATTCATACCCATCAATATTTGCCAGTTCCGAAACTTGCATCAACAGATTGATTTCACAAATTACCTTATCGCCAATCTTTGCCAAATTTCCTTCTGGGGCATTTGTAACAACGAACAATCCATATTCCGTCTTAAGAGTGTCTGACGAAAATGCGATTGCTCGGTTTCCAGGAATTGTCCAAGGTGTTGTCGTCCAGATAATTACATCGGTCCCTAACAAATCTTTGGGACCAGCAACAACGGGAAACTTCACAAAAATCGTATCAACCGTAATATCTTCATACTCAATTTCGGCCTCAGCCAACGACGTGCGTTCGACGACACTCCACATCACCGGCTTGGAGCCGCGATAAAGTTGCCCATCGCCTGCGAATTTCAACAGCTCACGTGCAATGATGGCTTCGGCTTTGTAATTCATCGTCAGGTATGGATTATCCCAATCGCCTTCCACGCCCAGCCGCTTGAATTCTTCGCGTTGAATATCAACCCAGCCTTGGGCGAATTCGCGGCATTCCTTGCGGAATTCGTTGATCGGAATATCGTCTTTGTTTTTGCCAGCGGCGCGATATTTCTCTTCGATCTTCCATTCAATCGGCAGGCCGTGGCAATCCCAGCCCGGCACATAATTCGCGTCCTTGCCGCTCATTTGTGCTGAGCGCACAACCAAGTCTTTCAGAATTTTATTCAAAGCATGGCCAATGTGAATATTGCCATTGGCGTAAGGCGGGCCATCATGCAGCACGAATTTTTCGCGGCCCTTGGATTGTTCCCGCAACAGCCCAAACAGATTCATATCAGCCCAGCGCTTTAACAGCTCAGGCTCTTTCTGCGGCAGGCCTGCTTTCATCGGAAAGTCAGTTTTCGGCAAAAATACGGTTTCGCGGTAACGGTCGGTTTTTTTGGGTGCTTCGCTCATGGGAGCGGCTTCTAACAGAGAGATTTAAAGGAATAAAGGGCAGAACAGCCTTTAACCTTCCTTATCAAACCCATCATGGGCGGCTTTGGCCAGAACCAGCATTTGGTCAGACGTTTGTTCGCCTGAAAGGGCATAGACCATATCTGTCTCAACCCAATAGCACGTCACCAAAACACCCCGTTGTTCCACCATCATGGCGGCGTTATTTTTGGCGCTGTTGGCGGCCACATAAATTGCCAAGCGTTTTTTGTTGGCATCTTCATACATCAAAAGACCTGCGGGTTTTCCGTCTTCGCCCAAAAGTCTTCCGCCGATCAATGTGTAACCCTGCTCTGATAAATCTGGCAGGCTGAATTTCACGCCGATGCGTTTGGAAAGCCAGGCTTGCAAATGGTCTTTCTCGCTTGCCGCCACTTCAACCGCGTGGCGCTGTTCACCGCCATAAACCACAAAGGCATCCAGCGCCCGCTGGGGCAAAGTTTCAGCCACTGCCGTTTGTGTAAAACTATTATGGGCCAGCCAGCCTGATGTGGCACCAAAGGCTAAAGCGGCAAGGCTTGCCGCCAGCGCCAGTTTTGGCCACACGTTGGAGCGCGGCGCAAATGTTGCCGCTTTTAAAAGCCGCGTTGGAACAGGTTCATCCAAAACCCCATCATAGGCTTTGTGCAATTCAACTTTTTGGGTGCGGATTGATTCCAACACCATGCGGCTTTCTTCGCTTGAAGCCAGTGCGCGTTCAACATTTTGTTTTTCTTCGCCCTGCAATTCACCATCTGCATAAGCATGAAGGGCCCAAATTTCGATTGTGCTTGTCATCATTTCACCACGCGCAGAAACGTGGTTCCGCGCTTTTCCAATAGATTTTGCATTGAACCCCGCGCTCGTGAAAGCCTGGACATGATTGTGCCAATGGGCACACCGATAATTTCCGCCGCGTCTTTATATGAAAGTTCTTCCAAGCTGATCATCACCAACACCTCGCGTTGCTGGGCGGGCAAATGGTCAAGCGCATCAGAGATCAACGCCACGGAAAGATTTTGCTCTTGGGCAGGCGGAACCGAGCCTTCAAATTCTTCCATGTCATCCAGCGGTTTCATCGGCCCCATTTGGGCTGAACGCCGCCATTGGCTTATAAAGATGTTTCGCAAAATGGCATAAAGCCAAGCCTTTAAAGGGCGGGACGCATCATAAAGATGTTGTTTTAACAGCGCACGTTCCACACAATCTTGCACCAAATCATCCGCCAAAGCAGCATCGCCACACAGCGCACGGGCAAAGCGGCGCAGATGCGGCAATTGGGCAATCAGGCTGTTTTGAAACACAGTGTTTGGCATGGCGAAGATGTTACGCCACAAACACGCAGATATTCCATAGCAGGCTTTAGGCCTTCCACTTCTCGCGCATTGTTACCAATTCTTCGGCGGCAGATGGATGCACCGCAAGCGTTGCATCAAACTGAGATTTGGTGGCACCACAAGTTATGGCAATGCCAAGCAACTGCGCCATTTCGCCAGCATCGGGGCCAGCAATGTGGCAGCCCAAAACAACATCGGTTTCAGCGTTCACCACAAGCTTCATCAACATGCGTTCATCACGGCCCGAAAGCGTGTGCTTCATGGGGCGGAAGGTTGATTTATAAATATCAATCTTGGGGTGGAGTTTGCGGGCTTGCGCTTCTGTCAGCCCCACTGTGCCAAGTTCAGGTTGCGAGAATACTGCACTGGGCACCAAGCTGTGATCAACTTTGATGGGTTTGTTGCCAAACACTGTATCAGCAAAGGCATGGCCTTCGCGGATAGCAACCGGAGTTAGGTTCACGCGATTGGTAACATCACCCACCGCATAGATATTATCCACCACGGTTTGTGAAAATTCGTTGACTGGAATGGCACCATGCATGTTGATTGCGATGCCCACATTTTCCAAGCCCAAGCCATGGGTGTTGGGCATGCGGCCTGTTGCAAACATCACTTGGCCAGCGCCAATTTGCGAACCGTCTTCCAGTGTAATTCGCACGCCATCGCCTGATCGCTCGATCATTGCAATATCCGCTTTGGATTTAATTTCGATGCCTTTTTTAATCATTTCGGCAGCCAAGTGGTTGCGCAAATCATCATCAAAGCCGCGCAAAATTTGGTCGCCGCGCAACACCAGAATTGTTTCAACGCCAAGGCCATTGAATATGCCGGCGAATTCCACCGCGATATAACCGCCGCCCACAATAACAATGCGTCGCGGTAAGCGGTCTAAATGAAATGCTTCATTGGATGTCATGGCCAATTCGTGGCCGGGCAAATGGCGCGGCACCATTGGGGCACCGCCTGTGGCCACTAAAATATATTTAGCAGTGATCTTGCGGCCAGAAGCCAATTGAACTGTGTTTTTATCAACGATGGTGGCGCGTTCTTGTATCAGTGTTGCGCCCGAGCTTTCCAAGTTTTTGATATAGGCGCGATTTAATCTGTCAATTTCCTTGTCTTTATTTTCAAGCAGCGTTTGCCAATCGAAAGACACTTTTTCAGATGTCCAACCAAAGCCGATTGCATCTTCAAATTCTTCGGCAAATTTGGAGGCATAGACAAACAGTTTTTTGGGAACGCAGCCACGAATAACGCAAGTTCCGCCCACGCGATATTCTTCCGCCACGCAGACCTTTGCGCCATATTTGGCCGAAATACGCGCGGCCCGAACGCCACCAGAACCAGCGCCGATGACGAAGAGATCATAATCAAATTCGGTCATTTTCGGGTTGTCTCAATCACGCCTTTGTCAGTGCCCATCATTAGAATTCCAAAAATGCCGATGAACAATCCACATTCAATCACGCCGGGCAGGCTGTTTAAAAACGCTTCCAGCCTTTCTGGATCAGGAATTTTTTTCAAATCGAGATCAATAATAGCATTGCCACTTTCGGTGACGAAGGGCTTGCCTTCCTTATTCGCACGCAAACGCATTTTGGGGCTTTCAAAACCCATTTGAGACAACACACGTTCAATTTTCCAAGCAGTGGGATTGACCCCAAATCTGGAAATTTCAACCGGCAATGGGAATTTTCCCAATGTGTCGACCTTCTTGGATTCATCACAAATGCAAATGACAAAGCGCGATGATGATGCAACGATTTTTTCGCGGTGCAATGCACCACCACCGCCTTTGATCAAACGATAGGAAGAATCAATTTCGTCTGCGCCATCCACAGTGAAATCCAGAAATGGAGCATCTTCGATATTGATCAGCTTAAGGCCAAGCTTTTGGGCATTATGATAAGTTTCTGCCGAGGTTGCCACGAACACCGTATCAAGATTTTGGTCTTTCACTTTGCGTGCGGCGGCTTCGATAAAATAATTGGCGGTGGAACCGGTACCCAAACCGATCTTCATGCCCTTATCAACAATTTTCACCGTATGTTCGGCGGCGGCTTTTTTTTGGGTGTCAGCACTCATTTATCAAGGCCGCCCATCAGCATGTATTTAATTTCCAGATATTCTTCCATGCCGTGAAGCGAGCCTTCACGCCCGATGCCCGATTGTTTCACGCCACCGAAGGGAACTTCGGCTGCGGCCACCAAACCTTCATTAATGCCCACCATGCCATATTCCAACGCTTCGCCCACACGCCACACGCGGCCAATGTCGCGCGTATAGAAATAACAGGCCAAGCCAAATTCAGTGGCGTTGGCCATTTCGATGGCTTGTTCTTCGGTTTTGAACTTAAACAAAGGTGCTACAGGCCCAAAGGTTTCCTCACGCGCCACAGCCATGTCGGCGGTTACGCCTGTGATGATTGTTGGCTCATAGAAATTGCCGCCCATGGATTTGCCACCCAGCAGAATTTTACCGCCTTTGGCAACAGCGTCTGCCACATGTTCTTCCACTTTTTTAACAGCGGCGGGGTTAATCAAGGGGCCAGTGGTTATGCCATCACCGACGCCATTGCCCACGCTGAGTTTTTTAACGGCGGCGGCAAGCTTATCAGCAAATTTGTCATAAACGCCCTCTTGCACCAAAATGCGATTGGCGCAGACGCAAGTTTGCCCGTTGTTGCGATATTTGGAAGCCATGGCGCCAGCAACAGCTGCATCCAAATCAGCATCGTCAAACACGATGAAGGGCGCGTTGCCGCCAAGTTCAAGTCCCATGCGCTTAATGGTGGGTGCACATTGTGCCATCAACATGCGGCCAATTTCGGTTGAACCTGTAAATGTCAAAGCGCGAACGATGGGGTTTGATGTCATCTCAGCGCCAATTTCAGAGGCTTTGCCGGTGATCACCGAAAACACGCCTGCTGGAATGCCCGCGCGTTCAGCCAATTCAGCCAAGGCCAAAGCGGAAAGTGGTGTTTCAGCTGCAGGCTTGCACACAAATGCGCAGCCCGCCGCCAATGCAGCGCCCGCTTTGCGCGTAATCATGGCATTGGGGAAGTTCCACGGCGTAATGGCGGCCACAACACCAATGGGTTGCTTGATGACGATGGCGCGATTATTGGCCCAAGGCGAAGGAATGGTTTCGCCATAAATGCGTTTGCCTTCTTCGGCGAAAAATTCAACAAAACTTGCACCATAGGAAATTTCGCCACGGCTTTCGCCCAAGGGCTTGCCTTGTTCGGCTGTCATAATTTGAGCCAAGTCTTCTTGGTTTTCCATCATCAGGTTAAACCATTTGCGCATAATTCCGGCGCGTTCTTTGGCGGTTTTCTTGGCCCAAAGCTTTTGGGCTTTTTCTGCGCCTTCAATGGCGGCCTTGGTTTCTTTTGTGCCAAGCTTGGGCACTGAACCGATCACGCGTTCATCAACCGGATTGGTGACAGCAATGGTGGATGCACCAGCCACCCATTGGCCGTTGATATAGCATTTGTCTTTCAGAAGGGACTTGTCCTTCAAAATTTCAGAAAGGTCTTTGGTTCTTTGAATGTCCATGGCGAAACTCCTTGCTTGGCTTTGGGGGCGGCTTAGCATAGTGATTGGCCACATACAAACGGGCCACAATGATAGGATGCGCGATGCCAGTTGAAGGACTGATTTTTGATTTGGATGGAACTTTGGTCGACACAGCGCCAGATTTGCTGGGGGCCACCAACCATGTGTTAAACTTGGTGGGGCGCGAACCTCTCAGTTATCAGATGCTGCGCCAATTTGTGGGCCATGGAGCCATGGATTTGCTGCGCCGAGGGCTTTTAGCAACGGGCGGGCCGTTGGAAGATGCTGAGTTAAAGCGCTTGCACGCCGAATTTTTGCGCTATTATGGCGAGCATGTTGCCGAAAAAAGCATTGTGTTTCCGGGCCTGATTGCCGTGCTCGACAAGGCCCAAGCCCGTGGTTTAAAAATGGGCGTGTGCACCAACAAGGTTGAAAACCTGTCGCGCAAACTGCTGGATGAAATTGGTTTGGCAAAATATTTTGGTGCCGTTGTGGGCGGCGACTCACTGCCATTGATGAAGCCAGATCCCGCGCCCTATTTTGAAGTGGCAAGATTGTTGGGTGTTGATGGCATGCAGACAATGATGTTTGGCGACAGTGTGACAGATATCAAAACCGCGCAAAATGCAGGCGTTCCTGTCATCGCCGTTTCATTCGGTTATACCGATCAACATGTTTCGAATTTTAAACCAACCCATGTGATTGATCATTATGATGAAGCCTGGGCCTTGGTTGAAAACATGTTGTAAAATGAAACATTATCTGCACCGCCATCAATCTAAACCCGCTGTCAAGGCAATGCTCGCGGCAGGCTTTGGTGCCGCAATGGCTGTGATCATTGTTGCCGGGCTTTCACAAATTACCACCATGGCCATGTTGTTTGCGCCGTTGGGGGCCACTTGCATTTTACTGTTTTCAATTCCAGCTAGCCCATTATCTCAACCAATCAATGTTGTGGGCGGGCATTTTGTTTCGGCTTTGATTGGCGTTGTCGGGCATTTTATTTTGCCGGCGAATTTTGTTTTGGATGGCCTTGTAGTTGGGGCAGCACTGACGGCCATGATGGCTTTGCGCATCGTCCACCCGCCAGCGGGTGCGACAGCTTTGGTGGCCTATATTACGGCCACAAGCTGGATGTTTTTGGCCTTTCCAATTTTGTTTGGCAGCGTTGTTTTGGTGGCTTTGGCAACGATTTATCATCGAATGACAGGCACGCAATATCCGCTGCAAGCGCTGAAAATTTAACTACCGCCAGCCCCACGCATCGGCTTGTTTTAAACAATCATGCCACGGCAAAATGGATGTGGTGGTGGCTTGTGAACGAAGTGACGTTGCGGCACTGGAATGGGCAAGTTTCAAACTTTGCATGATGGGCCAAGCTTCGTGATGGCCGAATAGAATTCCCGCCGCAAAAGCATCTCCCGCACCATTGGTGCCAATGATTTCAGAACGGGGCACATTCGCCGAAGTGTGTTCCGCCACATCACCATTGCGTGCCATCACAATCCCACCCATTGGAAAATGAATGGCACACAACGAAAGATTAAAGCGCTCCATCAAAATTTCTGCGGCTTTGCGGCAAGCTTTGGCATCAGCCACGCCATCTTTCACTGTCGGAATGTCAACGATTGCACCAGCTTCCAAATCATTGATGATCAAGGTATCCAGAAAGGGCAACAGCGGAAGCGCCACCGCACGAATGTGCTCAGGTTCCACTGACGCTAATTCAACATTGTTTTTCAAGCCAGCGGCGCGGGCTTTTTTCAACACAGTCACCCAGCCTGAAGCATCGTTGCCCCAAGGTGCATCAAGTTTTGCATGAAGACCCGGCAGACCGAAATGCGCGATGCGGCTCTGGCTTTGTGAAAAATCAAAATCGTCCGGCGTTTGCAAGGCGTGGGCATTGGCGGCATGAAAAAACGTGCGCTTGCCCGTGGTTCTTGCTGTCATCACCAGGGTTAGAGATGTTGCCACATCTCTGCGCATAACCAAGTGGCTGCGCTCTATCCCCAATTCATCACATATGCGAATAAGATGTGCGCCATGTTCGTCTTTGCCCACAAGGCCCATCGCTGAAACCGGAAATTCTGCACCCAAGCGTTTCAATGCGGTTGACATGTTATGGCCGGGGCAACCGCCGTGGTCTTCCGTGGAAATAATCCGCGAAACAGTTTCTTCTTCCGGCCAATGATCAACCAGTAAATTGCGATCAATGCACCAAGCGCCAGCGCAAATGATGCCAGAGCGAGACATCTTTATGCCTTCAAAACCGGATCAGTAATTTCCAAATCTTCAGCCAAGCTGCGATCCGCTTTGATTTTATGTTTCACCAGATAATCGTGATAGCTCTTCACCGCATCAGTGGCGGTGATTTGCCTTTCAACGCTGGCTCGCATCAGCCGCACCAACTCCACTGGCGCTTCAGCAAAATTAATCTTGCGACCAAACAATGCCACACGCGCGCCATGGCTCTCAGCTTGGGTGGCCAATTCAAAGGTATCACGCGTTGTGCCTTTGCCGCCGCCCAAAATTCCAACAATCAGTTTGGTGGGGTCATAGCTGGCCAATTCTTCCATCGCTGCGGCGCCATTATATGGCATCTTTAAAAACAACGGATATTCAGCACTCATCACGCCAGCCAGCGTGCGCACGATGCAATCATTCACATATTCACTTAAAGGTGCGCCCTTCAAACCAATTTCCATCGCGGGGTTGAACACCTCAAGGAAATGCCTGAACTTTAATTTCAGTGCTGCTTCCCGAAACGCCGCATAGGCTTCCAAAGACTTAATGTCGTGATTCACATTATTGCTATAAGTCACTGAATAAAGGCCCAAATCTGAAATCTTGCGGGCCTGTTCCAGGCGGGCCGAACGGTAAGGCTGGGATGGAAAATCCTTATACGTGGCCCCACGTTGCGACCAGATGTCGGTTGTGTCGTTCAAACGAACCGCAGATGTCACCTTGGATTTTGAAAATGTTTTGCTGCCCAGCGCTTCGGCGGAAGATGCCGACATCAACATAATATCCACCACGCCAGAGCGGGTGATATCCAACATTGAAGCCAGATATTCAGTCTTGGTTTTAAGGCGCTTTTCCTGGCGATGGGGGCCTGGTGCCGTGCGGCCAAAGCCCATGTCACCATCTTTTGCATCGGCGATGATGAAATCTTTCGATTTATATTTTCCAGCCCGAATGCGAGAGAGTTTGGAATCAAGCGTTTTCATGGATCAGCCTTTGGTTGTTTCGTAAACTATAGGCATGCGTCCGGCATTACAAAAGCCTATTTATATAATCTCATCTTTAAACTTAACCACAGCGCCCAGCCCTTCTGCTGTCAGGCCATAAACACCGCGTGTTACGCGTTCAAACCATCCATAGTAATTGCTTTGAAAAATTGCCGCCGCACGATCAACCTGCGTTGCATTTTTGATGATTGAAACTTTCGCCGGGCCGCCTTGATGAATGTGAACCAGACACCGCAACGCATCCTGCTTATAGGCCGTCATTAATTTTGTACGGGTTGATCCGCCGATGTTGGGGTCGCCCTTGCGCGTTTTAAATTCTTTCAACAATTGCGCTTGGCGCTTGGCGGCGGGTTTCGGCCTGTAGGGCAATGGCTCTGCCAACACATCCACGCTGCCAGATTTTGCAATCACAATCAGCCCCAGCCCCAAGCGGCGGCACAATTTTGTTGCTTCTGCTGGAACAGCGCGTTTGGGTTTTGCAATTGCCACATAAACGGTTTCAGAAAGTGTCAACCGATCAACCGCCTGATAGAGCAACTGCAACGTTAACCCGCGCTTCAGTTCAACAATAATTGGCGGTTGATTTTCACGCATGGCCACAACATCACAGCCGTTCACTTCGGCCTTCACGTCATAGCCCTGTCGCTCTAGAAACTTTTTAAGTGGCAAATAAAGATCAGTTTCGCGCATCGCTGATTAATAATGCGCATCGGGCATTCCTGCAAATGCATCGACCGGGCTTTTGCCTTCAAACGGTTTTTCACCCATGATGCGCTCGACCGTTGCCACCTGTGCTGCCTCAGTTGCGTTATAGGCATTGATATAAGTTGGCACACGCGGCGTTTCGCGCAAATAATAGGGGTGGCCAAATGAAATCATCATGGTTGGCACATCATGCCAATAACGCTGCATAGCCCCTTTCATGCCGCCCTGCTCTGCCATCCAATCAATATGGATATGCGATAGGCC
This sequence comes from Aestuariivirga sp., assembly GCA_043778995.1. GTDB lineage: Bacteria > Pseudomonadota > Alphaproteobacteria > Rhizobiales > Aestuariivirgaceae > Aestuariivirga. The sequence continues at coordinate 5,350 of JAYWFC010000007.1, read as the reverse complement.
CAGCGATGATTCCACAGCGAATAGATAAATCAACAGATCACAGTTTTCAGGGCTGGGCTGGTGATCAGCATCAAACTTTGAAATGACGAAGCCGCGCGTCTCAAGTTCGGCACGGAAAGCGGCCATTGCCCTTCGCGGCATGCCCGGAAACAGGCCGGGTGCGCCGCCATCCACAATGGTGACGCGCTTATGTTTTTGTGGGGAGATTGGCAGCAGAGATTTTACATCTTTCACCAGCGTGACTGACTTTCCCGCCGCTTGGGAAGCCAGCGCCATGTGGGCCTTTGATTTTACAATCTCTTTGGCTTGGGCAAGTGGTGCGATGCGTTCATCCGGTGATTTTTTGTGCAAACCCAATGCTGCTTTCAAAGCCAAAATGCGCGTCACCGCATCTTCCAAACGCTGTTCGCTCAGACGCTTTTCGCGCAAGCCCTTCACCATGAATTCATAATCTTGTTCCACATTCGGTGAGAACAAGAAAACGTCACAGCCATTTTCAATCACCTCCGGCACATGGGTTTCCCGCGCGGAAAATCCTGTCATGCCCGCCATCGGAGTTGCATCAGAAACGATCAAACCGTTGAAGCCCAAATCACCGCGCAACAAATCAAAATTCAAAAGTTTGGAAAGCGAGGCGGGCCGATATCTCTCAATGCCTTCTGCCACACCCTTGGACGCGGCATAGCTTGGCAAAGCGATATGGGCAGACATGACAGAAAGCAGGCCTTGGTCAATTAACTTTTTATAAAGAGCACCAAAAACCTTGTGCCATTCTTCCAAGCCCAGCGGGTTGATTGTGGTGACCAAATGTTGATCACGTTGATCATAGCCTTCGCCGGGCCAATGTTTGGCGGTGGCGGCAATGCCATTGCGTTGCAACACTTCCACATGGGTTTGGGCTTGTGCGGCAATGCGGGCCAAGTCTGACCCATAAGACCGCGTGCCAACAATGGCGCTTTGAATGTTGTGGTTTACATCAATTACTGGCGTGAAAGACCAGTTGAAGCCCAAGGCCTTTGCCTCTTGGCAAATGGCATCCAGCAAACGTGCCGAAAGCTGTGTGTCGTTTGCGGCAGCCAAGCCCAATTGATTGGGAAAGGCAGTCATCGTTGGTGAAAGGTGGCCGCCGCCTTCAATGTCACCCGTGATGAAGGGTGGCACGTCGCACATATCCAGAAACTGTTTGGTGGCGCGCCAGGCGGGTTCAAGCTCTGGCCCCATAAAGCGATGAAGACCGCCCGGCTTCATTTTGCCCAAGCGCGAGATTTCATTGGGATCATCGCCAACACTAATATGCACAAACAGTTGGCGAATTTTATCGTCGGTCGAAAGGCCAGCACGGGTTTTTTCTACCCATGCAATATCAGCCGCTGAAAGATTGAACGGTGCAAGTGACAAATTCATTTCAGGTGGCCCTTTTTTTCCAAGTCATCAATAAAGCGCATCACAGCCCGCGGGGGCACTTCCTTCAGTTCACCCGCTTCCAAATCATCCAAATGAAACGGGCCATATTGCACACGGATCAAGCGATTCACTGCGCCGCCAAAATGTTGCACAAGTTTACGAATTTCGCGATTTTTGCCCTCGGTCAACACCACACGATACCAAGAGTTGGTGCGCCCACTCTTGTCTTCTTCTTCTTTAAATTCAGCGCCGCGATAACGAATGCCATCCACGGTTATGCCTTGCGCCAATTTTTCGATTTCATGCGGCGTAAAGCGGCCCCGCATACGCACGCGGTAAACCCTATCCAGCCCCGTGTCAGGCGACATCATGGCCTGGGCCAAGGGGCCATCAGATGATAAAATAAGCAGGCCCTCGCTGTTCACGTCCAACCGGCCCACACTCATCAAACGCGGCAAGTTGGGGTCTTGCAATGCACGCATCTCAAACACTGTGGGCCTGTTCTGATGATCGTGATTGGTGACCAGAATATCAACAGGCTTGTTGAGCAGAAACAATCTGGGCAGACCACGCTTGGCAGGCGAAACGGATTTGCCGTTCAGCACAACCTCATCGCCATCTTCAACCGGAGTTGTGGCAATGGCTTTTTTGCCATTCACCTGCACAAGGCCTTCTTGCACCAATCGTTCCGCTTCGCGGCGAGAGCCAACGCCCGCCCGTTGAAGATAAACATTCAAGCGCATTTCAGCCCCCAGTTACCGGTGGAAAAAACGCAATTTCCGTGGCGCCTTCGAGTGAAGCGTCCAAGGCAGAGTGTTTTTGGTTGATAGCCACTTTCAACGTGCGCAAATCAGCAAAGGCAGCGCTCAGGTTTTCATCCTTGGCTTTCAAATATTCAATCAGTGTACTGATGGTTTTAACATCCGCTGGCAAAGCAATGTCATCTTGACCCCGGCCAATAATCTGGCGCAGCCTGGCAAAATATAAAATTTTCATTCTTCGTCCACCACATGGCGAAGGCCGGCGCGGAAATAATCATAGCCTGTATAAAGTGTCAGTGCTGCTGCAATCCACAACAACACAATGCCCGCATAGGTAAGCCCATGGATCAATTCGTCGCCTGCTGGCCCCGCAATTAAAAAGCCAATGGCCAAAAGCTGGGCTGTGGTTTTCCATTTCGCAATTTGCGTAACTGGAACGGAAACCCGCAATTCGCCCAGAAATTCACGAAGGCCCGAAACCAGAACTTCGCGTGCCGTGATGATGATGGCGGCCCACATTTGCAAACCCACCAACGTGCCATCCATCGCTAAAACCAGCAATACGACAGATACTAAAATTTTATCGGCGATGGGGTCCAGCATCCGCCCCAAGGCAGATTGTTGTTGCCACGCTCTGGCCAGATAACCATCAAAAAAATCTGTAATCGCCGCCACAATATAAATGATCAAAGCCAGCCAGCGGGCGGGAATGCCGCCATACATCAACAGCCCTGCAATCAAAGGCACAGCCACAATGCGCCCATAGGTGAGCAGATTGGGAAGAAACCAAATCTTTGCCCCGGGTATGCGGCGTTGCGTTGTATCACCTGTCATCGCATTCTCTCAATTTTCAGGGTGAAAGTGATCAAAAATGGCTTGCGCCAAAGTTTCACTCACACCCTCAACTGCGCCCAAATCAGCAACATTGGCCCGCGCCACAGCTTTCGCTGATCCGAAGCTTTGGAGCAAGGCCTTCTTGCGCATGGGGCCAATGTTTGGAATCTCGTCCAGCGGATTAACCCCAATGGCGCGCGACCGTCTGGCGCGGTGAGAACCGATGGCGAAACGATGCGCCTCATCACGCAGGCGCTGAATATAATAAAGCACCGGGTCTCGCGCTTCCAACATGAATGATTGGCGGCCCGTCATATAAAAGTGTTCGCGGCCCGCATCTCGGTCTGGCCCTTTGGCAACGCCAATCACCGGCAGGTCTAAAAGTCCCAAATCATCCAACACGGCTTTGGCCGCTGAAAGTTGGCCCTGCCCGCCGTCGATAATCACAAGGTCTGGCCAGTTGTTGGAAGTTTCATCATCTTGCTCATCGCCGTGTTCTTTGATCAGGCGGGCAAATCGGCGGGTTAACATTTCGCGCATCATGCCAAAATCATCGCTTTTAAGATGTTCAGCATCCATATTATATTTGCGATATTGGCCTTTTATAAAGCCTTCAGGCCCCGCCAGAATCATGCCGCCCACGGCATGTGCGCCTTGAATGTGGCTGTTGTCATAAACCTCAATGCGGCGCGGAATTGCTTGCAAATCAAATACGCGGGCCACACCCTCCAACAGCTTTTCCTGGCTTGATGTTTCGGCCAATTTGCGGCCGCTGGCTTCACGCGCGTTCACCACGGCATGGTCTACCAGCGCTTTTTTCTCACCGCGTTGTGGCACTAAAATTTCAACCTTGTGGCCCGCGTGTGATGTGAAAGCCTCTTCCAGCAGAGCTTGATCTTCAGCTTCATGCGACAGCAGAATTAATGTTGGAATTGGCTTTTCATCATAAAACTGGCTGAGGAAGCTTGAAAGAACTTCCGCTTCTTCCATGGTTTTATCAGCTTTGGGGAAATAGGCTCTGGTGCCCCAATTCTGGCTATTGCGAATGAAAAACACCTGCACGCAATAATGCCCGCCTTCGTGAAACAGGCCGAAAATATCAGCCTCGTCCACCCCTTGTGGGTTAATGCCTTGGGTTTGGGTTACAAAGCTCATGGCCTGAATGCGATCTCGAAAACGCGCGGCGGTTTCAAATTCCATGGCGTCTGATGCCTGTTCCATTTGGCGGGCCAGATCGGCCTTCACGTCAACACTTTTGCCGGAAAGAAACCCCTCAGCTTCTTTCACCAGCGCATCATAGGCGGGCTTGGCAATTTCGCCCGTGCAAGGCGCTGAACAGCGTTTGATTTGAAACAATAAACAAGGCCTGGTACGATTGGCAAAAATGCTGTCATTGCAGCTTCTCAACAAAAACGCCTTTTGCAACGTATTGATGGCGTGGTTGACAGATCCCGCCGAAGCAAACGGCCCATAATAATTGCCCTTGCGATTGCGGCTGCCGCGATGTTTTACCAGTTGGGCAATCTCATGGTCTTTGGCAATTAAAATATAAGGAAAGCTTTTATCATCACGCAGAATAACATTGAATTTGGGTTTTAATTTTTTGATCAGATTGGCTTCAAGCAAAAGCGCTTCAGCCTCTGATGCTGTCACCACAAATTCCATGTTGCAGGTGAGAGAGATCATCAACGCAATGCGATTGTTGTGGCCTTGGCCGCGCGCATAATTGGAAACCCGGTTCTTTAGGTTCTTGGCTTTGCCCACATAAATGGCATCACCCTTCTCATCAAACATGCGATAAACCCCAGGCTTTGATGGAAGCCTGGTGACAAAATCACGAATAAGTTCTGCGCCGATAAGGGAAGCTGAATCTGTCATATCAATAGTTTATAACACTTGGGCGAAACTATCCACGCGAACGTTCAATCTCCACGCCCACACTTCTTGCGTTGGGGATGATATCGGGCTTTTCAATGCGCACTCTGGCGGCCAACACGCGTTTGTCTTTCAGGCAACTTTCTGCGAATTTTTCGGCAAGGGTTTCCACCAAATTCACATGGCCTGCCGCCACGATGGCTTCAATTTTTTTCACAACGATTTCATAGGAAACCACGTGGTCAATCTCGTCGCTCATCGGGCCTTCGACTTCCTGAACCGACAAATCCACGTTCACAACAATGCGTTGCGCGTTAACCTTCTCATGGTCGTAAATGCCAATCAGCGCCATTAAATCAAGGTCGCGCACAAACACATGGCGCACACGGGCGCCAGCACTGGCAACATGGTGGGAAATCTTGGTCATTCTTTCACGCGCATAATATCAGGTGTTTGCCACACCAAATGTTGGCCGC
>JAYWFC010000006.1:0-2799 GCA_043778995.1 Aestuariivirga sp. | reverse complement strand
GTTCCAAGTCGTCACGGGCCTGCCTGCTGACATTGGCGATGAAATGGTGACGAACCCGCATATCAACGTGATCACTTTCACGGGTGGCGTGCGCGTCGGGAAAATTATTGCTGCCAAAGCTGGCTACACGCGTGCAGCGTTGGAACTCGGCGGCAATGATCCGCTCATCGTGCTGGATGATCTTTCGGATTCCGATCTCGATAAAGCAGCCGAGCTTGCGGTGGCGGGTGCCACCAAAAATTCGGGCCAGCGCTGCACAGCGGTGAAGCGCATTCTGGTGCAGCCGAAAGTGGCTGATGCTTTTGTGGAGAAGGTTTTGGCACGCGCCAAGAAAATAACGTTTGGTGATCCTGAAAATCCAGACACTGATCTAGGTTGCGTGGTGAATGCTGCCACAGCCGAAATATTTGAAAATCGTGTGTCGGCGGCAGCACGTGAAGGTGGGAAGATTCTTTATCATCCTGAACGCAAAGGCGCTGTGTTGCCGCCCATCACCATTGATCATGTGAACCCAAAATCGCAGTTGGTGTTTGAAGAAACTTTTGGGCCCGTGATCCCGATTATCCGTGCACCTGCGGATGATGAGGAGTTGATCAAGCTTTCCAATTCCACCGCCTTTGGCCTGTCATCAGGCGTGTGCACCAACAATTTGCAACGCATCACCAAATATATCGAAGGCCTGAATGTTGGCACGGTGAACATCTGGGAGGTGCCGGGTTATAGAATTGAGATGTCGCCCTTTGGTGGCATTAAAGACTCAGGCAATGGCATTAAAGAAGGTGTTGCAGAGGCCATGAAGTTTTACACCAATGTTAAAACCTGGTCGCTGCCCTGGCCATAGAACATGAACCCTTCCACACTTGTCATTCTTAATCTTCTCGGTGGCGTGGCGCTTCTGCTGTGGGGTGTGCGCATGGTGCGCACCGGCATTTTGCGGGTGTGGGAAGATCAGCTTAAGTATTTCATTGAATATCGGTTGGGCAACCGCTTTTCAGCTTTGATTGCGGGCCTCTTGGCCACGTTGGTTTTGGGCAGCGGCACGGCCACGGCTCTCATTGTCACCAATATCGCAAGCACCGGTGCTCTGCCCGCAGGCTTGGGGCTTTCTGTGTTATTGGGTGCTGATGCGGGTTCATCATTGATTGCGGCTTTGGTTGCCTCAGGTTCCAATATCGCACTGTGGACTTCGCCTGTATTTCTGTTTCTTGGCTATGTGATTTTCCAGTCGTCTGAAGAATTAAAACCCCATAACGCTGGCCGTGTTTTGATTGGCCTTGGTTTGATGCTGCTGTCGTTGCGCTTGATCTCTCAGGCCACAACGCCACTAGGCGAAGCCAGCTTGTTTCACCAAGTGCTTGCTGCGGTGGGGCAAGCGCCGATTTTAGCATTTATCATCGGTGGCCTGATGGCGTGGGGTTTTCATTCAACCTTGGCCGCCATATTGCTGATTGCCTCGCTCATGGTGAATGGCAGTTTGGCTTTGCCTGCGGCCTTGCCGTTTATGTTGGGCATAAACTGCGGCGGCGGCATGCCGGCGTTTTTGGCGTCGCTAGGGTTGCCGCCAGAAGCGCGGCGCTTGCCACTGGCCAATCTTTTGGCGCGGGCCTTTCTGGCAGTCATTCTGTTGGGTTTCCCGCAGTATTTGATGCCCCTGTTGCCAACCGCCCCGGAAAATCCGCTGCATTGGGCGCTGGGCTTTCATGTGGCTTTTAACACTGCAGTCGCCGTTTTATTTTTGCCCTTGGTGACACCCATTGCAAAATTGGTGCGGCGATTGGTGCCGGATTCAACTGCCCCGGAAGACCCGTTGCGCCGACCGCGTTATCTTGATCCCACAGTAATTTCGTCGCCTGCCATGGCGCTGGCCAATGCGAATATAGAACTTGCCCGCATGGGTGAGATTCTTGACCGTATGTTCCAAACCGCGCTCAAAGCCATGGCAGGCTCCAGTCTTGAAATGTTAAAGCAGCTTGAACAGCAGGATACGCGGTTGAATAGTTATCAGCACGCCATTCAAGGTTATGTGAATGATGTTTCGCAAGGCAAACTATCCGCTGAACATACGCGGCGTGCACTGGAGGTAACACTTTATGCTTCCAATCTCGAACACGCTGGTGACATTATTCAACTGAACTTAAGTGATCGTATTCATGCCAAAATCAAAGAAGGATTGAACTTCAACCGTGAGGAACAAGCGGCACTGGCCGAGCTTTCGCTGATCATCCAAAATAACATCAGGCTTGCAGCATCGGTAATCACGTCACGCGATGTGGCTGCGGCCCAACATTTGATTGGGCAAAAGGATGAATTCCGCCAACTGGAAAATAAAATGATGGAAGCCCATTTCACCACGTCACTTGCCAACAAAGCCATAGCGCTGCGACAAAGCGCTTTATTCATCGACATCATCCGCGATCTGCACCGCGTGAATTCGCATGTTGTGGCGGCAGGCTATCCCATCGTTGATGATGCTGGCTTGCTGCGCTCATCACGGTTGCGCAACACGGGTGCACCAACATGAGTGGCGCGTTGGCGGGTTTGCGCGTGTTGGATCTCACACGTGTGCTGGCTGGCCCATGGGCCACGCAGATGCTGGCGGATTTTGGTGCCGAAGTGATCAAGATTGAGAAGCCCGGCGAAGGCGATGACACGCGTGGTTGGGGGCCGCCTTTTGTTAAAAATGCAGACGGAACGGATGGTGATGCGGCCTATTTTCATTCCGCCAATCGCGGCAAAAAATCGGTTTGCATTGATATGGCTAAAGTTGAAGGTGCGAGTCTTATCAAACAGTTGGCCGCC
>JAYWFC010000005.1:0-19547 GCA_043778995.1 Aestuariivirga sp. | reverse complement strand
CCCTCGCCACCGGGGTTTTTATTTGTGAAAACCATCAAAACCTATTGGTAAACGTAAACCTTCGCGCCAATTTTTACGCGATTATACAGATCAATCACATCTGCATTCATCATGCGAATGCAGCCCGATGAAACTGCACCGCCGATGGATGCTTCATTGTTGGTGCCGTGAATACGAAACATTTTGCCGCCAATATACATGGCGCGCGCGCCCAGTGGGTTGCCGGGGCCGCCGTCCATATGGGCCGGAATGAAATGGCCCTTTGCGGCTTCACGTTCAATCATCACTTGTGGTGGTGTCCAGCCTGGCCATTCAGCTTTTGCCACGATTTTCGAATTGCCGCTCCACTGGAAGCCTTCGCGGCCAACGCCCACGGCGTAGCGAATGGCTTCGCCATTGCCTGAAACATAATACAAAGCGCGTTCAGGTGTTTTTACGATGATGGTGCCCACCGGATACTTGGTTTCTGACCAGCTGATTGTTTGATGGCGGGTGGCGCCAGAAAGGCCCGCAGTTGAACCCAAGCCAGGTTGCACGGGGCTTTTTGATATGCGCTTGCCGAACAGGCATTCCATAAACGAGCCACAATTGGCGCGCGCCTTGGGCAAATCTGCATGTGCTGGGCTTGCGGCCCACAGCAAAGATGTTGCTATGGCAGCGGAAGTGAAGAATTTTTTCATCATTAAAACCCTCTGGGTTATGCGACTCTATCAGTGTTTATTTAATAAAGCCTAACTTGGTGCGAGATCAAGCCTCTGGCAGGTTGAGCCTGATATGCAATTCACGCAGCTGTTTGGGGCTTGGGTCTGATGGTGCACCCATCAACAAGTCTTGCGCCTGTTGGTTCATCGGGAACAGCGTAATTTCACGCAGGTTTGAAGCGCCCACAATCAACATCACCAAACGATCAACACCAAAGGCCATGCCGCCATGGGGCGGGGCACCAAATTGGAAGGCGCGATACATGCCGCCGAAACGTTCTTCAACTTCGGCCTTGGTTATGCCGGCAATTTCAAACGCCTTCACCATGGTTTCGGGCGAGTGGTTGCGGATTGAACCTGAGGCAATTTCAAAACCGTTGCACACCATGTCATATTGAAATGCTTTGATGGTCAGCGGGTCTTGTTCCTGCAACGCCTTCATGCCGCCTTGTGGCATTGAAAATGGGTTGTGGGCAAAATCCACTTTCTTGTCTTCATCGCTCCATTCATAGAATGGGAAGTCAATGATCCACGCAAAGGCGAATTCATTTTCATTGGTGAGAGAGAGTTCCTTGCCAATGAGCGTGCGAGCATCACCAGCAAAGCGATAGAATTTTTCTGGGCGGCCAGTCACGAAGAAGCAAGCGTCGCCAACATTCAGGCCAAGTTGTTTGCGAACAGATTCTGTGCGTTCAGGGCCAATGTTTTTGGCAATTGGGCCAGCGGCACCTTCTTCACCATCACGCCAGAACACATAGCCGAGGCCCGGTTGTCCTTGGCTTTGCGCCCAAGAGTTCATGCGATCGCAGAACGCGCGGCTGCCGCCTTTGGGTGCTGGGATAGCCCACACTTCAACTTTCGGGTCAGCGGCAATCATGCCTGCAAATACTTTAAAGCCAGAGCCTGCGAAGTGCTCTGTCACAGACTGCATCTCAATCGGATTGCGCAAATCTGGCTTATCAGAACCAAAGCGGCGGATGGCCTCGCTGTGGGGAATGCGTGGCACGTCAGGGCGCACAGTTTTGTTGCCTTTGAACTTATCAAACAATTCCATGATGACAGGCTGCATTGTGGCGAAAAGATCATCTTGCGTCACAAAGCTCATTTCCAGATCGAGTTGATAAAACTCGCCGGGCAAACGATCGGCGCGCGGGTCTTCATCACGGAAGCATGGCGCAATTTGAAAATATTTATCAAAGCCCGCAACCATCAACAGTTGCTTATATTGTTGCGGCGCTTGCGGAAGCGCAAAGAATTTGCCCGCATGAATGCGCGAAGGCACCAGAAAATCTCGCGCACCTTCGGGCGAAGACGCGGTTAGGATTGGCGTTGAGAATTCATTGAAGCCAATGTCGTTCATTTTGTTGCGCAGGTGAGACACAACCTTGGTGCGTGTCATAATATTTTTATGCAGCGTTTCGCGACGCAAATCCAGGAAGCGATATTTCAGCCGAATGTCTTCAGGGTAATCTGGTTCACCAAAAATGGGCAAAGGCAATTCAGCCGCTGGGCCTAACACTTCAATATCGGTTGCATAAACTTCGATCAGGCCAGTGGGCATGTCTTTGTTTTCGGTGCCAGAGGGCCTGATGCGCACCTTGCCATCAATGCGCACAACCCATTCTGAACGCAAAGCCTCTGCCGCCTTGAACGCGGATGAAGCCGGGTCTGCCACCACTTGGGTTATGCCATAATGATCGCGCAAATCAAAAAACAACACGCCACCATGATCGCGCACACGGTGAACCCAGCCCGAAATGCGGATTGTTGTTTCAGCATCGGTATTGCGCAATTGGCCACAGGTGTGGGTGCGGTAGGCGTGGGTCATCAGCATAATCCTTGAATAAGGCCGCTAAAGGCCACGGCACTCTCGATTTGTCAAGGATGGAAGTTTAAAGAGCTCAGCCTTAAAGCTGTGCTATTGTCTTCAGCTTCTTTTTCTTTTTCACTGCAGGTTTCAGCTCTTCCGCCACCTTTTTTGGTTCTGGCTTTTTTGCCCACCAGAAAAATGGTTTATGCGGTTCGTTGCTGGCCGTTGATGGGGAGGTGAAATCGAAAAAACCGCCTTTGATGACGACGGAAGAATTTTTATAGCCAGCCTTGCCGACAAGTTCATACAACAAGGTTGCGTTTTCAGGTGCCAAGCGCACACAGCCATGCGAGGCCTTCGTGCCAAGCCTATTGATGTGATATGAGCCATGGATGGCGTGGCCCATGCCGGTGAAAAACATGGAATGAGGCATGGGTGCATTGTCCCATTCTTGGCTGAAATGCGATACTTCCATGCGGAAAATGTGATAGCTGCCCGAAGGTGTGTCGTGGCCTTCGCCGCCCGTTGACACCAACCAATCATATGTTCGCACGCCGTCAATTGACACGATCATATGCTGGGTGACCTTGTTGACGACGATGTCAATCTTCATGGCCAAACTTGCAGTGGTGGAAAGGGCTAAAAATGCAAAAGCCGCAAAGCCTGTTGCTACATGTTTAAACTTCACGCGATATCTCCTGCAAATCAAACCGGGCCCCGCCATGAAATAGCCCCATTCTGCCGCAGGTGCAAGCTGCCTTACAGTGAAAACCCAGCTCTAGTTTTTTATCACTATGCGGCCTTCAACCTTGGCATCAACACTTCCGGCGGTGCGGATATAATACATCACATCATTGGCCATCAATTTGCCGTTGCCGCCGTTGATAATGACTTTGCCACCAGCGAAAGATGTATAACCATCTCCGCCGCTCAGCATATAATCATTGGTGGCCAGTTTGTATGTTGCTGCTAGGTCTAATGGCTTATCACCCACCATCACAGATGTAACGCGGCTGCCCGGTGGCTTGGAAACATCGGCTTCCACTTTCAAGCCAGACACTTGCGGAAAGCGCCCTGCCCCATCTTCAAACTTGCTGAAGCCATTTTCCAGGGCATCCTTAATCTGCTTGCCCGAAACTTCCACCAACACTGTTGTGTTGCCGAAGGGCAGCTCGCTCAGCACATCTTTTCGCGTAATATCAGAACCCGCCGCATATTCTCGATCTGCCCGAATGCCTCCTCCGTTGATGATGGTCACATCGGCGCCTACAGCTTTGCGCAATGCATCAGCAATCAAATTACCCATCGCCGTTTCTTGTTTGCGCACCATATTGCGGCGGCTATCCAGCGGCCCCACAGTTTTACCGATCACAACATTCAGCTCTTTATCCAACATGGCATCATAAACGGCTGAGGCTTTTACTGTTTCGGCATCCGGCTCCACGGCTGCCGTGTCAATAAATCGGAAAGATGGCTCCCACTTCACGCTGCGTTTTGCGTCTTTGGTTTCGATGGTGACGTTGATATCCACCGGCACCAGATAATTCGCATCAATCGAGGTTTCGACATAGGCCGTTATGCCATCATATTCCATGGCCAGTTCATGGTCATCGCCTGAAAGAATAACGTCAAAGGCCTTGCTGGAAAACAACTGAGCATCTTGTGAACGCGGTGTTTGTACAACGCCCACGACGAGATCTGCGCCATTTTTGCGAGCTGCTTTGGCAGCTGCAATGGCAGTTTCGGTTGAATTTGAAAATTTCAACGTGCCTGTTGTTGCAACTTCGGGCGATGTGTCTTGTGCCACTGGAATTAGCGCAATTTTAACGCCGCCCAAGTCTTTCGTCATCACGCCGGCCAAGCCATCCACGGCTTTTCCATCTGCTGTGGTGATGTTGATTGCGGCCCACGGATATTTTGATTGCTTTACACGTTGGGCAAAAACCTCTGGCCCAAAATCAAATTCATGGTTGCCGGGCACTGCCAAATCAAAGGGCACAAGGTTGGTGAGCGCTATCATATTTTCGCCCTTGTCGAGGCCCGACATCAACGAAGGCGAAATTAGATCACCATCAAACAAATAAAGAAAATTGGGGTTGGCGGCGCGTTCGGCCTTGGCCACGGCATTAAGGCGGGCCAGGCCGCCACGGGTTTTGCTGCCGCTATATTTGTAAACATCACCAGCGCCCAGCAATGTGATTTTTACAGTGTCAGCGGACGCAACATGCAGCATCAGCGGCAATGCGAAAACGCTTAAACTTATTTTGCGCAAGAAAAATGAAAAGTTCATCATCACAAATCTCCTCTTCAGAGGTGTATGTTATCGTGTTTTGCTGCCAAATAACATGGTGCAAACGGGCCATGCCAAAAGCATGCCGATGAATTGTGACAGAATGAAAAATGGTGCCGAAGCGGGCGCAATTCCAGCAAAGCTGTTGGAAAACATGCGCCCGATGGTGACAGCAGGATTGGCAAAGCTTGTTGAAGCGGTAAACCAATAGGCCGCGGTAATGTAAAGCCCAACCAAAATGGGCGTTGATTGTGGTGCGTTTTTAATTGAGCCATAAATTGTCAATAACAAGCCAAATGTTGCCACGGCTTCAGCAATCCATTGGCCAATGCCGCCGCACAATTTGGTGGACATTTCAACGATGGACAAATCAAACATAGCATTGGCCAAGCATGCACCGATGATTGCTCCCATGATTTGGAAGCACGCAAACGCTATGGCTTCCTGCCACGCCAAATTTCCATCCGCCGCTATTGAGGCAGAAACAATTGGGTTGAAATGCGCGCCAGAAATTGGGCCGAAGATTGAAATCAAAACAACCAGAATAGCACCCGTTGGAATGGTGTTGCCCAGCAACGCGATGGCGATATTTCCGCCAGCCAATCGTTCAGCCATAATGCCAGAGCCAACGACAGTGGCGACCAGAAGCAAAGTGCCCAGAAATTCAGCCGCATATTTGCGCATACTATCAGTCACGAATATTGCCGATTTCTTTCAGGCGGTTTTTTAAGCTGATCGGATCGAGGGTTTCAAAAGGCAAATTGACAAACGCCGAGATGCGACGGTGCATCGAATCGTAGGCCAACTTAAAAGCAAAGGCAATTTCTTCATCCGTGCCCATGGCATCCGCCGGATCAGCAATGCCCCAATGGGCCTGCATGGGGTGGCCAACCCACACAGGGCATGCCTCTGCCGCTGCGTTGTCACACACAGTGAAAACGAAATCTATTTTGGGTGCGCCCGTGCCCGTGAATTCATCCCAGCTTTTGGAGCGAAAGTGCTTTGTTTCATAACCAAGCTGTTTCAACAACGCCAAGGCATGGGGGTTCACTTCGCCCTTTGGAAAGCTGCCCGCACTATAAACCATAAATCGGTCTTTGCCTTCTCGGTTGAGGATGGCCTCAGCGAGAATAGAACGACAGGAATTGCCTGTGCACAGAAAAAGCGTGTTGAACATGGCAAGCGCGTTACGAATGAATTATTTCAGTTTTGTGACAGCTTTTTTCCGCGTTGGTTTGGGCGTATCAAGCTTACGCAACCGTTCTTCTTCCGCCATCATATAATCGCGTGTTGTTGGCAAAAAGTGTTGATCACGGCCGAACTGAATTTGAAAATTGTTCATGCCAATATAGCGGAATGAAACTTCGGCCCCTGCTAAATAAAACTCCCACATGCGGCAAAAGCGTTCGTCATAGAGCGCTTTTACCTTGTCGCGATTGGCCATAAAGCGGTTCATCCATTCCCGAATAGTGCGGGCATAGTGCAAACGCAAAATTTCAATATCGGTGACATAAAGCCCTGTCTTTTCCATGACAGGGATCACCTCTGAAAGTGCAGGGATATAGCCGCCGGGAAAAATATATTTGTTGGTCCAAGCACTTGTTGCGCCCGGGCCATCTGACCTGTTGATTGAGTGCAAGAGCGCCGTTCCATCGGGCTTCAACAAGCTTTTTACTTTTTTGAAAAACTCGGTGTAGTGCCCAACACCCACGTGTTCAAACATGCCAACCGACACAATGCGATCAAACGGGCCTTCAAGGTGGCGATAGTCTTTCAGCAAAAAGCGAACGCTTTTTTCAAGCCCCAAATCTTTCACGCGGGCATTGGCAACTTTAATCTGCTCTTCTGAAAGTGTAACGCCAGTAACGTCAGCGCCACACATTTGCGAAAGATAAATGCCCATGCCGCCCCAGCCCGAACCAATATCCAACACTTTCATGCCGGGCTTGATGTTCAATTTAGCAGCGATGTGGCGCTTCTTTGCAAGTTGGGCTTCTTCCAACGTTGAATTTTCATTTTCAAAATATGCGCAAGAATATTGCCGATCTGCATCCAAGAACAAATCATAAAGCTTGCCTGAAAGATCATAGTGTTTGTGCACATTGTCTTTGGCCTTGGCTTCAGTGTTGCGTTGATCAAACGAACGCATGGCCACGCGCAGCCGATAAATGGCGCGGTGGCTGAACGTTGTGCCATTCATGTTGGCCGACGTGCCACCATTCGCACTGGTGTTTTGCAAAGCCAGAACCATGAAGTCGTAGAGGCTTCCTTCAAGGATGCTGAAATCGCCCGAAGTGAATGCTTCGCCCAAATATAAATCAGGGTCGAGCGCTATCTTTCGCGCTGCTGCAGCCGAAGCAAATTTAATGTGGACATGCGGGGTTCCGCCATCACCAAAGCGCAGCACCCTGCCCTTCCAATCAGTGACAGAAAGATCGCCAGTTTTTACAAGTTTCTTTAATACGGTTTCAAAAATCATGGGCTAAATTAAGCATTTTCGGGGCAATGAAACAACCTGCAATTATGCACAGCGCCCGTGTGAATTCCATTTGCTGCCATCAAAAGTTGGTGATGCTGCAAATTTCGCCGTCTGGCTGTCTTTACAGGTGAAGTGATGGAAGGCGGTTTTGGTAAGTTCTGCTGCGTCTTTGCCTTGGCTGCCAGACATGCCCGCAACGCTTATGGCATAACCGCCTTGGCCATCTGGCGAAAGGCCCATGCTATAGGTTTTGCCATTGAAAAACACAGGCTCTGTGCGCGCCGCCATAACAGCGGCGGGAGCTTGGGCTGGTGCATCATGGGCAATGCGGATGCCAGCGCTATCGTGCGAACAGGCCGACAGAAAAACGAGTGTTACGATGAGAATGCGATTCATTTGGCGAGGTTTAGACGCTGAGGCCTCGACGGCGCAAGGGCAAGATGGCATATCGTTTAAATGACACAATTTGACTCTTCTGCCCTGCTTTCATCCCGCGCTTCAACTGCCGATGAAGGTGCTATTATTCGTATGTCGCAAAAAACCCGTGATCTGCGGGCCTTGGGGCATGACATTGTTTCACTGACAATTGGTGAGCCTGATTTTGACACGCCCCTGAACATTCGCGATGCCGCCAAAGATGCTTTAGTCAATGGTTTCACTCATTATTCGCCCGTGGCCGGAATTCCTGAATTGCGTGAAGCCATCGCCCAAAAACTGCGCACAGAAAATGGTTTGAACTATCAAGCCGCAAACGTGGTTTTGGCCAACGGCACCAAGCAGGCGATTAGCAATGCGGTGCTGGCTATCATCGGCCCGGGCGATGAAGCGGTTATTCCCGCACCCTTCTGGGTTTCGTATGAGGGTTCAATCAAATTTGCCCAAGGCAAGGCTGTGATTGTGCCATCCGATGTTTCAGAAAACTATAAGCCGCCAGTGGCGCGCATTGCAGCAGCCATCACGCCTGCCACAAAATTGTTGTTCATCAACTCGCCATCAAACCCAACGGGCGCTGTGTGGACACGCGCTGAGCTTGAACAGATTGCGGAACTGGTTCGGGCGCACCCCAAACTGATGGTTCTTTCTGATGAGATTTATGAATATATTTTGTTTGATGGTGAGATGGTGAGTTTTGGATCGCTTCCCGGAATGTTGGAACGCACCATAACTTTGAATGGCTTTTCAAAAGGCTTTGCCATGACAGGGTGGCGGCTTGGCTATGCCGCAGCCCCCTTGCCCGTGGCCCAAGCCATGGCGCGGATGCAGAGCATTATTTCAGCGGGTGCAAACCAGTTTGTACAACGCGCTGCGCTGGCCGCATTGCATGGCCCGCGTGATGGTGTTGAAAGCATGCGCCTTGCTTATGCGGCGCGGCGCGATTTGGTGTTGAAGGGGCTTCGCGCCATTGCTGGCGTTCAAATTGCCCCCATTCCTGCAACATTTTATGCGTTTCCTGATGTATCGGCTTTTTTGGGCCGCAAGGCTGGCAATCATGTCATTGAGACAACAGATCAACTATGTGATTGGTTGTTGGAAAGCCACGGCGTGTGTGTTGTGCCGGGAACAGCCTTTGGTGCGCCCTATTCCATTCGCCTTTCATTTGCAGCAAGCGATGCCGACATAAAAAAGGCCCTGCTGCGATTAGAGCAAGGCCTTCTTTCGTTAAAGTAAGCTTGGCTATTCAGCGGCCGGCTTAAACTGTTTGATTGTTGCGGATGGCTTGGCCAGGGCTGCAACGCGTTCTTCAATTGCATCAAGCTTGGCGGCCAATCCATCAACCTCTGTGCCAACATGTTCAACCTTGGCATCAACGGCGGCCACATCAGCATCCATCACTTTGGGCTCGTCTCTGGCGCCCACAAAGCGACGGAAAATCCAGCTGAACAAGCGTGCCACGTCGTCCATCACCACATAATATGATGGAACGAAGATCAAGCTGAGGAAGGTTGAAACAATCAACCCGCCAATCACGGCAGTGGCCATCGGTGCGCGGAAAGAACCGCCTTCGCCAATGCCCAAGGCCGTTGGGAACATGCCTGCACCCATGGCGATGGTTGTCATAACAATCGGGCGGGCGCGTTTGAGGCCAGCATCAATCACCGCTTCAACACGCTCCATGCCGTGCTTTTTGCGTTCAACCGCAAAATCAATCAACATGATGGCGTTTTTGGCCACGATGCCCATCAACATGAGCATGCCGATGATCACTGGCATCGAAAACGCTTGGTGGGTTATCAACAAGGCCATCACCACGCCACCCAAAGACAAGGGCAGGGACAGCAGAATGGCAAAGGGCATGAACACGTTGCCAAGCAGCAGCACCAATACGCAGAGCATCAAGATAACACCAATGCTTGCGGCATTGACAAAGCCTGTTTGCACTTCGCCTTGTACTTCCGCATCACCGCCTTTTTGAATGGTGACATTTTTTGGAAAGCTTATGCCGGCGGCCGTGTCTTCGATAATTTTAGAACCTTCACCCAACTCAACGCCGGGAGGCAAATCTGCGCCAATGGTGGCTTGGCGTTGGCGATCAAAGCGCTTCACAGTGCTTGGACCTTCAGCCAATCTTACATCTGCCACAGACGACAGAGGCACCGTAACACCGCTTGATGTTGGCAATTTTAAATTGGCAATTTCAGAGAACGATGTTCGCGCCGATTCTGGAATTTGGACGCGAATTGGAATTTGCCTGTCACCATCGCTGAACTTGGCCAAAAGTGGGCCAAAGTCGCCAATCGTTGCAACACGAACAGCTTGCGAAATTGCTTGGGCTGTCACACCCAATTGCGCGGCTTCTGCGGTTTTTGGTGTGATCTGCAATTCAGGGCGCGTTAAAGCACCTTGTGACATGGGGGCACGCAGTTTTGGATTTTTGCGCAATGCGGCTTCCAAATCACCCGCGGCCTGCCGAAGGGCAATAGGATCAGTCGAGAGCATATTGAATTCAACTTCACGCGCACCGCGTGGGTTGATCTTTGCCCATTGCACATCAGGCAGGTTTGAAAGTTTTGGCAAAACTTCATCTTCAATGGCTGATTGCGATTTTACACGCCCATCCCAAGCGACTTGTGGCAAATGCAACCGCGAGGCCAACGGGTTCCACATGTTGGGCAAAATGCCCACGTCACGGTGGCGCAAATTCACATAGATTGAAGCGCGGCGTGGTTCAGCCGTTCCTGTGGGTGAAGAGCCACCCAACACGAACACTTGTGTCACTTCTGGATTTTGGCGGATGATTTTGGCCATACCATCGGTTGTGGCCTTGGTATCTTCCAGCTTTGTGCCCGGCGGCAATTCAACCGACAATACAAAGCGGGAGTTATCATCTTTCGGAATAAAGCCCGATGGAAGCAGTGGGAACAGTTGCATCGCCACCAACAAAACGCCAAAACTTGTGGCAACTGTTGCATAGCTCATCAGATTTGAACCACCGCTGGTCACAGAAGTTGAACCTCCAATAACCCGCTGTTTTACGAGACGATAAATGCTGCGCGTTACCAGAGTGATCAACAGGGTGAGCCCGCCTATCATCCCAAGATATGCCACAGAAAGCACGAAAAATTCCAGCATTGAAAATGCAAATGTAATGCCCGTGCCATGCAACACTGCTACAAAATTATTTCCGCGCAAAAATGTGAGTGCTATTCCGGGCAACGGCGATACCAGTGCGACAATCCAAAGCCATTTGGTGCTCAGAGCTGTTGCCTCAAGATTTAGCAAATGCAACAGGTTCACATAGGTTCGCATGAGCAAACCTGGTTTATGTTCTTCGTGTGGAATTGGCTTCATCAAATAAGCAGCCATCATCGGTGTGATCAACCGCGCCACAATCAATGAGAAGAACACCGCAACCGCAACTGTCATGCCGAACTGTTTAAAATATTGTCCGGCTATGCCACTCATAAAAGATACAGGCACGAAGATTGAAATGATCGACATGGTGATGGCAATAACCGCCAAGCCAATTTCGTCCGCCGCTTCCATGGATGCGCGATAAGGCGTTTTGCCCATGCGCATATGTCTGGCGATGTTTTCAATTTCAACAATTGCGTCATCCACGAGAATACCCGTAGCCAGAGTGATGGCCAAGAATGAAACGAGGTTGAGAGAAAAGCCAAGCAAGCTCATCACCCAGAATGTTGGGAAGGCCGACAAGGGCAAAGCCACAGCTGAAATTAAGGTGGCGCGAATGTTGCGCAAGAAAATGAGAACAACAAGAACAGCAAGCAACGCGCCTTCGATCAGACCTTCCATCGCGGCTTGGTAGTTGCCGTAAATGAAATACACAGTATCATCCACCAACGAGAAGGTTGCGGCCCCTTTCGAGTCTGCGGTGAGAGACGCAATTTTATCTGTCACACGTTTTGCAACTTCGGTTGAACTTGCACCTTTGGCGCGGAAGATTGAGAATGTGACAACGCTTTCACCGTTGTAGCGCGCGAAGCTTTTTTGTTCGCTTGAAGAATCTTCAACGCTGCCCAAATCACCCAAGCGAGCGTAACGGCCGCCAGCCAGAACAATTTTGGTGTCTTTCAAATCATTTAAAGTTTTTGCACCACCCAAAGTGCGGATGGCCTGTTCAAAGCCGCCAATGTCGCCTTTGCCAGCACCAAAGTCAGCATTTGTTGCAGCCAGTTGGCTGTTCACCTGAGCAGCAGTAATGCCGTAAGATTGTAATTTTTGCGGCTCAAGATTGATGCGAATTTCACGATCAACGCCGCCATAGCGATCAACACGGCCAACGCCGTTGATGCTTTGCATTTGGCGTTTGACCACATCATCAACATACCAAGACAGTTGTTCAAGTGTCATGCCCGGTGCTTTAACAGCATAGGTTTGAATGGCTTGGCCTTCAACGTCAACGCTTTGGATGATGGGTTCATCAACACCAGCGGGCAAGTTGCCACGAATGCGGGCAACTGCGTCTTTCACATCTTGCAGGGCCTTTTGTGTTGGCACTTCCAAACGAAATTCAATGGCAGTGACCGAAGAACCATCAGACAATGTTGAAGACATATGCTTCACGCCAGAAATGCCGGCGGCGGCATCTTCAACGATTTTGGTAACTTGAGTTTCCAACTCTGATGGCGTTGAGCCTGATTGAGCCAAAGTGACCGCAATGATGGGCACGTCAATATTTGGAAACTGTTCAATAGGAAGCTTGTTAAAGCTGGTTATGCCCACAACCAACAATACAAAGAACAGCAGAATTGCCGGAATTGGATTTCTGATCGACCAAGCAGAAAAATTAAAATTCATCTGGTTCACCTGTTCTTATTGAGCGGATATTTTAACGGGGGTTACGGCATCGCCATCACGCACAAAACTTCCCGCGCGGGCCACAAATGTTTCACCAGCAACAACGCCATCAGTAATTTCAATGTCATTGGTGCCGACAAGTCCGGTGATCACTTTGCGCACTTGCACTTTGCCATCTTTTACAATTTGCACAGTGGGGCCGTTGTCGCCAAAGGTTACGGCGGTTAACGGCAAGGCCACGCCATCAGCCGCAGCCAGCGAAATTTTAGCGCGGCCAAATGTGCCCAGTGGAATGCGCACATCATCGCCCAAACGAATATGTGCAAGGCCAATGCGGGTGGCTTGATCTACCGATGGGGAAAGCAATTTCACTTCACCTTCAAATGGCTTGTCATAACCATTCACGGTGATCGAGGCTTTCTGGCCAATCTTAATACGCGGCAAATCTGATTCTGGAATTTCTGCCAAAAGCTTTACAAAGCCATTGGCTACAATTTCATACATGGGGGCTTTTGATCCCGATGCAATGCCACCAATTTGCACGGTGCGCTTTGAAATATATCCATCCACCGGTGCTTTAATTTCTGTGCGGGCTTTGCTGAGTTGCAAGGCATCAATTTGCGCCTGGATAACTGCTCGGTTGGCCTTGTTCGTAGACAATGCCAGTTTGGCACCATTCAACGAAGCATTTGCCA
Source organism: Aestuariivirga sp. (assembly GCA_043778995.1). Taxonomy (GTDB): domain Bacteria; phylum Pseudomonadota; class Alphaproteobacteria; order Rhizobiales; family Aestuariivirgaceae; genus Aestuariivirga. The sequence continues at coordinate 6,313 of JAYWFC010000005.1, read as the reverse complement.
ATTCAAAAGTTGCTTCAACTTGGTCAAAGGTTTGCTGCGTGGCAACACCGCTGGTGCGAAGTTTTTTCGTACCTTGCAAATCAGAGTCTGCCTTATCGAGCGAGATCTGCGCTTGCGAGATGGAGTTCTTGGCCTGCTCTAAGCTGGCATCGTTTCCGGCCAAGTTTGCCTGAGCCTGTTCAATTTGAATATCGAGAGACGCGCCATCAAGCTTTGCCAACACTTGGCCCTTGGTGACTTTATCGCCTTCTTCTGCCAAAAATTCCGTAACGGCCAAGCCTTCAATCAAAGGTGATACCAAAACCAATTCGCCGGCAGCAAAGCTGCCCGTTACATTCAAATCTTCCGCGATTGGCTTTTTCTCAGCAACCATGACCGAGATTGATGGAGGGGCTGGCGCATCACCGGCAGCAAATGCTGTTCCGCCTAAAAGTTGCAACGCCAAAGCACTTATGATCAATGATTTTTTCATTTCCGTTCCCTATTTTATTCTGCAGCTTTAAACGTTGGCTTTTTAAGTTCTGGACAGCATTGTTCAAGATAATCTGCTGCTGCCCGCAACACAGTTCGCCCATAACCCGAAACGAAAGCGGCGCCGGGCAAGTTTGACATTTCATTGGCACAACCATCGATACGCGCCAAATCTTCCATCAGATCGGCATGTTGTTTGGTCATTGCACGATCAATATCTTGCTTGCTCAACAAATGTTGCAACAACATCTCAAACAAAAATTCTGACTTATATTTGTCACGGGCTGGAACAACGCTAAGGCCTTTTGCCAGAACAGATTTGCCCTCTTCTGTTATGGCATAAACTTTTTTATCAGGTCTGCCCAGTTGCTCTTCCGAGCGCACAGAAAGAAGACCTTCGGCATTCAATTGAGTTAAGGCAGGGTATATCGAGCCGTAACTGGCGTCGATAAAATGATTGAAGACACCTTCTTCAATCTCTTTTTTAATTTCATAGCCCGAAGCTTCTTGTAATGACAGAATGCCCAGACAAAGGGTGCGTATGTTCATTTTTTTCCGTGATGATATATAACAAGCTGATATATGCCAAACCGCTATAGGTCAACCGCCGATTTGTCAAGCAATTCGCTGCGCTGCACAATTTTCAGCCCCAAAAGCCTATTTTTTCAACCAAAATAACTGATTGTAACACTTGTCATCATCCATCTGCTTGTTTAAGACAAAAGCCAACCTCGGCGTTGAACGAGGATAAACAAGTCGTCTTAGGGGGTATGCGTTGGGGATTTTGAGTCAGCTGTTTGATTGGAACTACCAATATTTTGTTCAGCAACTTATTAACGGACTAACACTGGGTTCAATATATGGATTGATCGCCATCGGTTATACGATGGTTTATGGCATCATCGGCATGATCAATTTTGCCCATGGCGATGTGTTCATGGTTGGCAGCATTGTTTCATTCATCGTGTTGCTGATGTTGGGTGTGACAGGCGGCTCTGGGCCCTTTACAATAATTCTCGCATTGGCCTTGGTGGTGGTTATCGCCATGCTGATTGCGGCCGTTTATAATTGGACGATTGAACGTGTGGCTTATAGGCCCTTGCGCGGGTCATTTCGGTTGGCACCGCTGATTTCAGCCATTGGCATGTCGATTGTTTTGCAAGAATTTGTGCGCGTGGCCCAGGAAGGCCGCTCCAAGCCCATACAACCCATTGTCACTGGCAAGATTGAGTTGATGACTCGCGTGAATGGCACACAGCAATTTGTCGTTACCATTTCAAACATGCAAATTCTTATCATCATTTCCACGCTTGTGTTGATGACAGCGTTTACGTTGATCATTCAGCGCACGTCTTTGGGCCGGGCCCAACGCGCATGTGAACAAGATACCAAGATGGCATCGCTTTTGGGAATCAATGTGGATCGCACAATTTCGATCACATTTATCTTGGGTGCTGTGCTCGCAGCCTTCGCGGGCATGATGTTCTTTCTCTATTATAACGTGACAGACTTCTTCATTGGTTTTCTTGCAGGCATCAAAGCCTTCACCGCTGCGGTGTTGGGCGGCATTGGTTCCATTCCTGGGGCCATGTTGGGCGGCTTGGTCATTGGGCTGATTGAAGTGATGTGGTCGGCATATTTCTCGGTAGAGTATAAGGATGTGGCCGCCTTCACTGTTCTGGTTATTGTTTTGATTTTCATGCCACAGGGTTTGCTTGGCAAACCAGAAGTGGAAAAGGTTTAAGCCATGTCTGCACCAGTAAAAAGTTCTTCCGGCGGATCAGACGCGCAAGTGTTGGATTCTGCTGCCATTGTCAAAGATCTTATCGGCACCTTTGTTATCACAGCCTTGATTTTGGTTCCCGTTGTGGCCATTCGCACCCAGCTTGATCAAGGCGTTTTAACCTGGCATTCGCGCTTTACATTGGCTGCAATTTTAGCAGCCATTGTAGTTGGTGTACGTTGGGCCATGCATGTATTTGTGTGGAACAGGCGCGCTGCCAATGCTTTAAAGCCCGCCGTTGCCGGTGCTGTCAAAGTTAAGGGGCCTAGCTTGGGCGACAAAATTGGCCCCTATGTTTCGCGTGGCCTTTTAATATTCGGGTTGGTTCTGCCCATCTTGGCCTATTTCAACATCACGCCATGGGGCGACAAACGCACGCTGGATTTGGCCATTTATATCCTCACCTACATCATGTTGGGTTGGGGCCTTAATGTGGTTGTGGGGTTGGCTGGTCTGTTGGATTTGGGTTATGTCGCATTTTATGCTGTGGGTGCTTATGCCTACGCGCTTCTATCAACAGTGTATTTTCCAATCTGGTTCGGCACTGGCGTTGTGCCTTATGCGTTTTATATTACCCTGCCCCTTGCTGGTTTGCTTGCCGCGCTGTGGGGTGTGATCTTGGGTTTTCCAGTGTTGCGATTGCGCGGCGATTATCTTGCCATCGTAACCTTGGCATTTGGTGAAATGATCCGCTTGGTGTTGATCAACTGGTTCTCTTTCACGCAAGGGCCGCAGGGCATCAACGTGCCAAAAGCCACATTCTTCGGCCTGCCCTTCAAAGATGGGCCTGGCGGTTTTGCTGAGTTCTTTCACATCACCTATGATCGCATTCATTTTTACATCTTCCTTTATTACGTGATCTTGGCCATGGCGCTTATCACTTACTTTGTGACCAAGCGTCTGCGCCGCTTGCCCATTGGTCGGGCTTGGGAAGCCTTGCGCGAAGATGAAATTGCCTGCCGATCACTGGGCATCAACACAACCAACACAAAGCTTACAGCCTTTGCCATTGGTGCAATGTTCGGCGGTTTTGCGGGCAGCTTCTTTGCGGCGCGCCAAGGTTTCGTTTCGCCAGAATCCTTTGTGTATATTGAAAGCGCATTGATCTTGGCCATTGTGGTTTTGGGCGGTTTGGGATCTCAAATCGGCATCGTGTTTTCAGCCACCGCAATCATGGGTTCATTCGAAGTGTTCCGTGAGATGAACTGGTTGAAAGCGGTTTTGCCTGCGGGAACAGAACCTATTCAGTTCCGCATGTTGGCCGTTGGTTTGGCCATGGTGTTGATGATGCGCTTCAGGCCGCGCGGGTTTGTAACCAAACGCGAGCCCACTGTATTTTTGAAAGAGAAAAAGGCCGTTTCCGGCGATCTCGTTGCTGAAGGACATGGCTAATGATTAAACCGTGGGAACAAAACCCTGAACTCGAGGTTCAGCACTTAACCATGCGCTTTGGTGGCTTAACCGCCATTGGTGACCTTTCGTTCAATGTGGGCAAAAAGCAAATCACCGCGTTGATCGGCCCGAATGGCGCTGGCAAAACCACTGTGTTCAATTGCATCACCGGGTTTTATAAACCCACTGAAGGCATGATTAAATTGAACCATGAAGGCGGCAAAGAATTTTTGCTGGAACGCATGGATGATTTTAGAATTACGCGCTTTGCCAAAGTGGCGCGCACGTTTCAAAACATCCGTTTGTTTTCGGGCATGACGTTGCTGGAAAACTTGATGGTGGCACAGCACAACAGCCTGATGAAAAGTTCTGGCTGGACAATTGGGGCCTTGTTGGGCACTGGCGGTTATAAACGCGCCGAAAATGAAGCCATCGAAACTTGCAAATATTGGCTGAACAAAGTGGGGCTGATTGATCGGGCCGATGATCCTGCGGGCGATCTTTCTTACGGTGCCCAACGGCGGCTGGAGATTGCACGTGCGATGTGCACTGGCCCTCGCCTGCTGTGCTTGGATGAGCCCGCGGCCGGGTTAAATCCGCGCGAGTCTGAAGAGCTGAATAAATTGCTGTTGTCGGTGCGGGATGATCACAACATGGCTATCTTGTTGATTGAACATGACATGAGCGTGGTGATGGGAATTTCAGATCATATCATCGTGCTGGATTATGGCCGCAAGATTGCTGACGGAACGCCGGTTGAAATCAAAGCTGATCCTGCTGTTATTCGCGCCTATCTGGGCGTTGAAGATGAAGACGATGACGCAGATGGCAAAGCCGCCGCAGCCGTGGTCGACGAAGCAATTAGCCACAAGCCAGTTCCTATGGAAACTTTGTTGGCGGCGATTGAAACACCAGCCGTTCCGCCCAAGAAAATGGCAACAAAGACGCCAGTGAAACCTGCACCCAAAGCTGTTGCAAAAAAGGCTGTTGCCAAAAAGACTGCCGCGCCGAAAAAGGGAGGCCGCAAATGAGCGACGTTCTTTTAAAAGGCACGGGCGTTGAAACATTTTATGGCAAAATTCAAGCGCTGAAAGGCGTCGATTTTGAAGTGCATCAAGGCGAAATAGCAACGGTTATCGGTGCCAATGGTGCTGGCAAATCAACGTTGATGATGACGATTTGTGGAACGCCGCGGGCGCGGGCCGGAAGCATTGTTTTCAACGGTGTTGATATTACGGCCATGCCAACCCACGAAATTGTACATTTGGGCATTGCGCAATCTCCCGAAGGTCGCCGCATTTTTCCGCGCATGAGCGTGTTCGAAAATTTGCAGATGGGTGCCACCGTCAACAATCTTGAAAACTTTGTCGAAGATCTGCCAAAAATATTCAGTCTGTTCCCACGTCTTGAAGAACGCCAACAACAACGCGCTGGCACGCTTTCGGGCGGTGAACAGCAAATGTTGGCCATCGGTCGGGCATTAATGGCAAGGCCGAAACTTTTGTTGCTGGATGAACCTTCGCTAGGCTTGGCCCCGATCATTGTGAAGCAGATTTTTGCTGCCATCAAAAAACTCAATGCGGAAGAAGGCCTCACTGTTCTTTTGGTTGAACAAAATGCCTTTAACGCCTTGAAATTGGCGCATCGTGCCTATGTCATGGTGAACGGAAAAATCACCATGTCGGGCACGGGTGCTGAACTTCTGAAGCGGCCAGAAGTGCGCGCTGCCTATTTGGAAGGGGGGCATTGATGTCGCTTTTTGTCGAACAAAATGTCTGGGTGTTCTTAATCCTCACCGTTATCATGGGCGGAGGCGCTGCCTTCATGGCAGGCCGCAATGTAGCCCAGGGCTGGAAGTCGCCTGCCCTGCTTTTTGTTTACATGTTAATTTTTGGCGCAGGCTTGCGGTTTTTGCATTACGCACTGTTTCACGCCGATCTTGTTTCATTGCAATATTACATCAGCCAAACTGCGGTGGTGATGGTTTTTGCATTTTTGGGTTATCGTACAACTTTGGCCAATCTGATGACCGAGAAATATCCATGGCTTTTTGAAAAATCAGGCCCCTTGGGCTGGCGCAAGAAAGCTTAATGACGAAATTAGTGAAGGGGGCGACGCTTTTTCCTTTCCAATACGATCCACTTTGGGCAAGATCATTCCCAAGGGGTGGTATACCTCGACGTTAAATTGATCACTTTGTATCAGGGAGACTAACTTATGAAGAAACTTGTTCTTACCGGAATTGCATTCAGCTTTGCTGCAGCACTTTCCGCATCATCAGCTTTGGCTGATATTACAATTGCAACCGTTGGCCCAATCACTGGCCAGCTTGCTGCACTTGGCGAACAATATAAGCGCGGCGCCGAAATGGCTGTTGCGGACATCAACGCAGCTGGTGGTGTGAACGGCGAAAAGCTTGTTCTTGAAATCGGTGATGATGCTTGCGATCCAAAGCAGGCTGTTGCTGTTGCCAACCAAATGGCATCGAAGAAAGTAAAGTTCGTTGCTGGTCACTTGTGCTCAGGCTCATCGATCCCAGCTTCAAAGGTTTATGCTGAAGAAGGCATCTTGCAAATTACGCCAGCTTCCACAAACCCCAAGTTCACTGACGAAGGTGACTGGAACGTGGCACGCGTTTGCGGCCGTGACGATGCTCAAGGCCTTGTT
>JAYWFC010000004.1:0-2822 GCA_043778995.1 Aestuariivirga sp. | reverse complement strand
CAGGGCTTGGGTGATCACACCCTGCCCTGCGCGTTCGCGCTTCAGGCGTTCATAGACGATGCGCTCATGTGCGGCATGTTGATCGACCAGCAGGAATCCATCAGCGGTTTGTGACACAATATAAGTGCCATGAATTTGAGCGCGGGCTACACCCAAGGGGTAATCGGCCTGCGGTAATTCTTGCGTGTGCGCGGCCTGCAACGGCATTTGCATTTCAAATGCCGACTGCACGGTTTCAGAAAAATGATCCGTAGACGGAGTATAATTTCCAGCACGGAATGATTGAGCGGTTGCGAAAGATGCTGATGTATCTGGCTTAGCAATGGAACCTGCAATGGTGCGGCGGATGGCGGAGACGATGAAGCTTCGCACAAAGCCTGAATCCCTGAAGCGCAGTTCGGTTTTGGCGGGATGCACATTCACATCCACCCGCGAGGCAGCACAATCTATAAACAACACCAGTGTTGGAAAGCGGCCGGGCGGCAACACATCGGCATAAGCGCCCCGAATTGCCCCGCTTACCAATTTATCACGCACCGGCCTGCCGTTTACAAAAGCAAATTGCATGGTGCTGGAACCGCGCGCAAACGTGGGCAGGCTGATAAAGCCTTCAATGCGCATATCATCGTTGGCATGGTGCACAGCCACTGCATTGGCCATGAAATCTTTGCCCATAATATCCAAAACGCGTTCTGTTGCGCTTTGATGCGCTGGCACGTTGAGCCATTGTTTTTCTTCGGTGGCCAATGAGAACCCGACCGAAGGGTAAGCCAAGGCCAACCTGCGCGTCACATCCACACATTCGGCCACTTCGCCCTTATCAGTTTTTAAAAACTTTAACCGCGCTGGCGTTGCATAAAATAAATCGCGAATTTCAATTTCGGTGCCTTGGGCCAATCTTGCTGGGCTTGGCCCCGTTATTTTTCCGGCCTCGCTTTGCAACGCAAAGGCATCGGCAGCACCCGCCGCGCGCGATACGATGGCAAAGCGCGAAACTGATGCGATGGATGGCAAAGCCTCGCCCCGAAAGCCCAGCGTGGTAATATTGATCAATTCATCATCGGCCAATTTTGATGTGGCGTGGCGCTCAAGTGCCAACAGCATTTCTTCGGGCAGCATGCCTATGCCATTGTCGGTTACGCGAATGAGGGCTTTGCCGCCGCCACGAAACACCACATCAATTTGGCTGGCACCTGCATCAACAGAATTTTCAACCAATTCTTTTACAGCACTGGCCGGGCGCTCTAACACTTCGCCAGCGGCAATACGGTTGATGATTCCTTCAGGAAGTTTACGGATTCGCATCAGGCGATTTTAACGCCACAAAACCTATTGGTCTTGGAAAATCGCGCCAATGTTGCCAATTGTTCCATAACTTGGATTGGTTTCCCGCTTCTTTTTGATAATTGCGGCGCGCAATTCCTCATTCATTTTTGGAATAGATTTTGCCGTTCCATCTGGATTTATTTTTGAAATACCATATTGCGCAAAAACATCGGCGGGTGGGGCCGCCGCTGCGGGTGCCGCACCACCATAGAGCGTGCCTGGTTCGGCGCTGGCCATTTTCAATTTAGAAGCCTTAGACGATATGGGTGCTGAAGCTTGGGCCACCACGCCGTTTGATTGATAGGCATCCGTGGTTTGGGTTGGGGCTGTTAACTGCAAATCTGGCGGCAAGGCCAAGGCGTTGCCCACGGGCACATTGGTGGCCACAGGCACACCGGCCTTGGTGTCCAGCAAGCCTGCCCCGGCAGAACAGCCACTTAAGCCTGCCACAATTGCAACCAAAATCGCTTTTTCTAAAATATGACGCATATTCACTCGCTTGTTTCAAGACCCTTGCCAAAGCATTTGGGCAAATCCAAGGCCTTAATCAGTTCGGCGTTCCATGAATGATTCATAGAGCAACAACGCCACGCCTGCAACAATGGCGATATCGGCAGGGTTAAAAACAAAATTAAGCAGGGCAAAGCGCAGGCCTTCGAAATGGAAATAGAAAAAATCTGCAACCGCGCCGTGTATTGCGCGATCTAAAGCGTTGGATAATGCGCCGCCAATAATCAGGCCCAAGGCGGCGGCTGTCAGTGGCCTTTGGGCCCGCGCCAGCCACAGCCACAACACGGTGGTGATCAACACGCTTATGCCAATCAACAATTGTTGGGCGTGGGTGGTGAGCAGACCATAAGACACGCCGTGGTTCCATGCCATCACCAGATCAAAAAATGGCGTGAGGGTGAGAAGTTTGCGTTCGGGCATATTGATAATGTTCAACAGCCACCATTTGATGGTCTGGTCCATGCCAAAGCTTAAAGCTGCCAGCGCAAGGCCAAGGGTTGAAAGCGGGCCCCAGAGACGGGTCAACTTCCCTTCTCCCCTTGAGGGAGAAAGTGGATTGCGCCTCTTGGCGCAAGACGGATGAGGGGTCGCTCAAACTTCAACCAACTCCTCATCCGCCCCTTCGGGGCACCTTCTCCCTCAATGGGAGAAGGGGAAACTATTTTCGCACCAGCCCTCACACCATCTTCCCGAATCTGGTCTGCCACTCGCGTACGGCTTGAGCATCGCGCAGGGTGATATCGGGGAAGTCACTATCTTGCCCTACATCTTTCGAAATTTTCCAGCTGCGGGCGCATTTTAGGCCTTCTGCTTTTTCGACCACAGCACCAATACGCTTTTCATTCTCAAGCATGAACGCGCCTTCGGGAACTGGGGCGTGGATCACATCAATGCCAGAGGTGATGCACACTTCGGCAAAGTCTTCGTTGGAAATATCTTCAAATTTTTCGACATAAACTTTGGGTGATGCTTCGAGCGATGATCCA
>JAYWFC010000003.1:0-2827 GCA_043778995.1 Aestuariivirga sp. | reverse complement strand
GGCTGGTTCGTGCCGCATTTGAAATTGCTGCTTAGGAGATTACCATGACTGCTAACCCACGCATTGCCTTTATCGGCGCTGGCTCTACTGTTTTTATGAAGAATATTATTGGCGATATTTTGCAACGCAAGGCAACAAGCGGCGCAACGATTGCTTTGATGGATCCAAACCCAGAGCGTTTAAAAGAGTCAGCGATTGTTGCTGGCAAAATTATTTCCACTTTGGATGTGAAGGCCAAGCTTGAGACACATCTCAATCAGCGCCAGGCTTTAGAGGGGGCGAATTTCGTCATCGTGGCCTTTCAAATTGGTGGCTACGAGCCTTGCACAGTGACTGATTTTGAAGTGCCCAAGAAATACAACCTGCGCCAAACGATTGCAGACACATTGGGCGTTGGCGGAATTATGCGCGGGCTTCGCACGGTGCCACATTTGTGGAAAGTTTGCGCAGATATGATGGAACTTTGCCCTGATGCCATTTTGCTTCAATATGTGAATCCGATGGCGATCAACACTTGGGCGATTTCGGCAAAATTCCCGAAGATCAAGCAAGTTGGGTTGTGCCATTCTGTGCAAGGCACTGCCGAAGAACTGGCCAATGATCTTGATATTCCGATTGAAGATATTCGTTATAGGGCCGCCGGCATAAATCATATGGCGTTCTATCTACAGTTCGAACATCGCCAAAAAGACGGAAGCTATATGGATTTATATCCTGCTTTGCGTCAGGGCTATGCCGAGGGCCGTTTTCCCAAAGCGTCATCATCTTGGAACCCGCGTTGCCCAAATTTGGTGCGCTATGAAATGCTGAAGCGGCTGGGCTTTTTTGTGACAGAAAGTTCAGAGCACTTTGCTGAATACACGCCCTATTTTATTAAAGAGGGCCGCGAAGATTTGATTGAGAAATTTGGCATTCCGTTGGATGAATATCCCAAGCGCTGTGTGGAACAAATTGCACGCTGGAAACAACAGTCGAGTGATTATGCCAGTGCTGAAAAAATTGAAGTTGCGGCCAGCCGCGAATATGCCTCGTCCATCATCAATTCAGTTTGGACAGGTGAGCCTTCGGTGATTTATGGAAACCAGCGCAACAATGGATGCATCACTTCGCTGCCCATTGATTGTGCGGCCGAAGTTCCGTGTCTTGTCGATGATCGTGGCATTCAACCGACATTTGTGGGTGAATTGCCACCACAGCTTACGGCTTTGATGCGCACCAACATCAATGTTCAAGAGCTCACAGTACGCGCCTTGATGACCGAAAATCGCGAACATATCTATCATGCTGCGATGATGGACCCGCATACTGCTGCAGAATTGGATTTGCAGCAAATTTGGGATTTGGTGGATGATCTATTGGCAGCGCATGGCACTTGGCTGCCGGAATTTGCCCGCGTGCATAGACCGCTGAAGGCCGCCGAATAATGAATGATGATGCCCGCCGTTTTGTTATTGTGGGTGGAGGAACGGCGGGTTGGCTTTGCGCGTTGATGTTGCAAGAGGCGATTGCGAAACAGAAACTGCACGCGACAGTTACGGTTGTGGAGTCTTCGAAGATACCAACAATCGGTGTGGGGGAAGGTACCACGGCAGTGTTTCGCCAGATGTTGAAACATTTCGGCTTTGATGAGTTTGAGTTCTTGCGCGAAACGCAGGCCACGATAAAATTTGGAATTCGCCACAAGGATTGGCGGCGCTTGGGCCATCATTATGATGGGCCGATTGACGATCCGCATTTGGTGGTTGAACCAGTTGGCTCGGTTCCACAAAGTTATATCGACATCTTTTCTTGTGCAGCAGGCAGGCGCTTGGCGGATACGCATTTATTTGCCTATCTGCTTGACCAGCAAAAAGCGCCTTTTGCCCGCAAGGCCGATGGTGGGTTGGTGCCGCTGGGGCCTTATCACCATGCCTATCATTTTGATCAGGCGCTGGCCGGGCAATATTTGCGGCGCAAAGCTAAAGGCGTCGACATTATCGATGCGCAGATTTCAGGGGCCAAGCGCGATGCCCTATCCGGAAACATCACAGCATTGAGCAGTGATGTGGGTGATATTGCAGGCGACTTTTTTATTGATTGCACGGGGTTTCGTCGCGCGTTGATCAGCGGTGTGATGGGTGGTGATTGGATTTCGTATGGCAATGTGTTGCCGCTCAATCGTGCCATGCCATTTTGGCATGATATTAAAGACGGCGAAGAACTTTCACCCTTCACGATGGCCTGGGCGCAAAGCTGTGGCTGGTTGTGGATGATCCCCACACAGGCGCGCATTGGCTGTGGCTATGTTTATTCAGATGCGTTTACCACGCCTGATCAAGCCAAGGCTGAAATTGAAACTGTTTTGGGGCGCAAGATTGAACCGCGCAATGACATCAAGATTGACGCAGGACGCCAGCGCGAAGCGTGGATTGGAAATTGCCTTTCGCTTGGTTTGGCTTCAAGCTTTTTAGAACCGCTTGAAGCAACGTCGATTCATGGAACAATTGTGCAAATGTTGGTGTTCACCACATACCATCTTAAAGCGCTGAATGGACACAGTGCTTACAACGATTTTGCCGCGCGCCAAGTTGATGATTTTAGAGATTTTATCAATCTGCATTATGTGAGCGAGCGGCGCGATACGCCATTTTGGACGGCAGTTGCGGCAGATTATATTTCACCCGCCACCAAGGCGCGGCTGGAAATGTGGAAAGCCAAGATGCCGGGGTATGAAGATTTTATGCCTTTGCCTGGCGGCTTTGCCCACACCGAGCAGCAGCTTCACTATCCTGTTTTGGATGGATTGGGACTGCTGAACCGCGACGTTGCGTGGAAATTTATGGATGGA
>JAYWFC010000002.1:0-19806 GCA_043778995.1 Aestuariivirga sp. | reverse complement strand
AGGCCGAAACTTCTAAGCCAGATTTTCCAAGTTTGCGTTTTTGCATGACTATGCCTCCTGCGGTTCAAAGATCAGTTCCGTGTTGCGTGATGTGCGGTAGTTCATCACGGCATTGCCAACGCCGGCCATGGCCACCAGCGCAATGCCCGCAAACGTTATTAAGTCTGGCACTTGGTTGAAAAACCACCAGCCCAATAAAGTGGCCCAAGCAATATGCGCATAGGTGAAAGGCCCTAGCAATGAAACGGGTGCGCGGGCATAGGCCGCTGTAAACAGCGAATGCCCGATCAATGAACCAACACCCAAAGCCAACATCAAAGCAAAATCTGGCCATGGCGGAAATACGTTTGGCATTGTCCATGGCAGTTGCACGCCATAAAAAATGGAACCCATCAAGCCAACATAAAACATCATTGTCTCTGTACTTTCAGTTTTTGAAAGCAAGCGTGACAGCACGGGGTAGACCACCGCGGTGAGCAAACACAAAAACGAAAACAATAATCCAGCGGTTGAGATATTAGCATGGGGGCGCACAATCAAAAGCAAACCCATAAACCCTATGCCCGAAGCAACCCAGCCAAACCATTTCACTTTTTCACCCAACACCGGCATGGCCAAAAACAACACGGCCAACGGAGCAATATAAAGGATGCTCACTGTTTCAGCCAAAGGCATGGCGCGAAGAGCAAAGCCACCGAAAAGCGAACCCAGTGCCAAAGCCAAACCACGCGCAACGACTAAAACTGGGCGTTTGGTTTTGATGATGGCCCAGCCATAACGGGGCGCAATCAAAACCACCATGATCGTGAGATTTACAAAATAGCGAACCGCATGAACGAAGGGCACAGAATAGGTGGTGAATAGAAATTTGCCCAAAGCATCCTGGCAAGCAAACAAAAAGACGGCCCCCAAAACCAAGAGTATGCCTTGCAAAGGGTTTTGCGGCTTTGGTTGAGCGGGCACAATCGCCATTTTCAAATAAAATCTAAACTATAGTTTCCCGCTGGCACCAAGGCCGATGCCTTTAAACAGTTCTTGCAACAGCGAGAATTCTGATCCGACAATGGGGGTTTTGCGGGTTTGCAAATTGATGATGCGGCCATCTTGCAAACCATATTGTGCAAGGCCCGCCACGCGGTCCTGTTTGTCAAAACGCACGGCGATAATTTCGCGGCTGGTTTCAACAGGCTTCAAAAACGAACGCGCCTCTGTTTGTGAAGTGATGTAATAATAGCTGTCGCCCTGAAAGTTGACAGAAGCTGTGGTGGATGGCGAACCCAAGATGCCTTCAACTTCAGATTTGTTCATGCCTTCGGAAAGCTGGCTAAACGCGCCGGCTTTGGCTATGTAGCCGCGATGATTAATCTCAGGGGTGCAAGCGCCAAGCATGCTTGCAATCAGGCCAGCAAAAAGCCACATAGTGCACATGCGAAATGTTGTGTTGAAAATCATAGCCCGAGATAAATCCTTTTTGCCCTTTTGCCTGCGCGTCAGATTGAAGGCAAGCCGTTGATGTTTAAAAATCTCTTTGCGCGAAAGAAAGATACATCAAAGCCTCTCTATGAAGCGATTGTGGCAGCGGCGCGGCAGCCCAAATTTTATGCGTCCCTTGGTGTGGCCGACACGGTTGAAGGCCGATTTGATTTGTTGATTTTGCATGTTTATCTGGTGGTGGCGCGATTGAAAACCCAAGCGCCAGACCTTTGCCAAAAACTCATGAATGCGTTTTGCGAGGACATGGATGGCAATTTGCGCGAAATGGGCGTGGGTGATTTAGGTGTGGGCAAAAGGGTGCGCCGCATGGCCGAAGCCTTAACGGGCCGCATTTATGCTTACGACAATGCAAAAGACCAAGCGGAACTGGAAGCGGCGCTGACACGCAATGTCTATCAAGGTGTTGAAAGCGAACATGTTAAGGCCTTGGCCGCTTGGGTTGTGCAGGCGCGTGAAAAATTAGGGGCCCAAACATTGGAAGACTTGAACGCCGGATTGGTGAAATTCACATGAGCAAAAAGCCTGTGGTTCAAACGGAATTTTCACGCCCACTATTGACAGATAGGGTGCCCCGCAAGGGCAGCCATGAACACATCATAGCCGATGAAAAAGAATGCATTGCATTGGCACAACGATTTGATTTGCCAAAGCTTTTCAGCTTTAAAGCGCGCCTGTTGGCAATGCCGTGGCGTGGCGGTGGCATACACATTACGGGCGTTGTAGAAGCCGATGTGGAACGCATCTCCGTGGTTTCGCTTGAAAGCTTCAGGCGCATTGAAAAATTTCAAGTCGACCGCATTTTCTTGCCGCCGAAAATCATCGTCGATGCGGTGGAAGACGATGCTGAGCCTATTCAAAACGGCGAAGTGGATTTGGGCGAAGTGGCCGCAGAAACCCTGGGGTTGGAGCTTGATCCTTACCCGCGCAAAGACGGTGAAGCCTTTGTTGAAAATTAAGGTTGTTTCATGGGCGGAAGCCTTTATCTTGCGGCTGTTTTGAACCAAGGGCCTGAATCAGCAGTGGCAAAGCCAATTAAAATAACGCTCGCACTCGATGCTATGGGTGGTGATAGCGGCCCAGCAGTGGTGATCGCCGGCGCGCGCCTCGCCGCCGAATGGCACCCAGAGGCCAACTTTATTCTGTATGGTGATCAAGCCCAAATCAATGTGGAGCTTGATAAGGTTCCAAAGCTGAAAGAACGTTGCCAGATCAGCCATTCTGAAATCGCCATCCAGATGGATGAAAAGCCCAGCCAAGCGCTTCGGCGTGGGCGTTATAAAAGCAGCATGTGGCAAGCCATTGAAGCTGTTAAAGATGGCAAAGCCGATGCTGTTATCTCTGCTGGCAACACCGGCGCTTTAATGGCCATGTCGCGTTTTGTGTTAAGAACAATTCCCGGCATTGAAAGACCAGCGATTGCCGCAATCTGGCCCACCGAAATTGGTGAAAGCATTGTTTTAGATGTGGGTGCCACGGTTGGTGCTGATGCCCGCCAGTTGGTTGAGTTTGCGGTGATGGGCGAAGCCATGGCCAGCTGCCTGTTCAAGGTTGAACAGCCACGCGTGGGCCTTCTGAACATTGGCGTTGAAGAAGTGAAGGGCAATGAAGATGTGCGTGAAGCCGCGAGCATGTTGAGACGCCTGAATTTAAGAATGAATTATGTGGGTTTTGTTGAAGGCGATGACATTGGCAAAGGCAAGGTTGATGTTGTTGTAACCGAAGGCTTCACCGGCAACGTGGCATTGAAAACCGCTGAGGGCACGGCCAAACAAATCACTGGATTTTTGAAAGCCGCTTTGAATTCAAGCATCATATCCAAGCTTGGTGCCGTGTTGGCATCGGGAGCATTCAGTGCCCTGCGTGAAAGGTTAGACCCGCGCAAACACAACGGCGGTGTGTTTCTGGGGTTGAATGGCGTTGTGGTAAAAAGCCATGGCGGAACTGATGCCTTGGGTTTTGCCACAGCCATTGGCGTTGCCATTGATATGGTGCGCAATGGGTTGATGAACCGCATCACCACGGATGTGGCAGAGGTTAATTCTGTTTTACAATCAACAGCGATAGCAGCGGAGTAATTTGAACATGATCCGCAGTGTTATTGCAGGCGTTGGCTCAGCGCTGCCCAAGCGCATTATGACCAATGATGACCTATCCAAAATTGTTGATACCAGCGATGAATGGATCACCGAACGCACCGGCATTAAAGCCCGTCATATTGCAGATGACACTGAAACCACCAGAACCTTGGGGCTTGCTGCTGCGCAAAAGGCCTTGGCCCATGCCGGGTGCGAGGCATCTGAAGTTGATCTGATTATTTTGGCAACATCAACGCCGGATAATACGTTTCCAGCCACGGCAACGCTGATCCAAGCGGATTTGGGCATAACCACAGGGTTTGCGTTTGATATGCAGGCGGTTTGCTCTGGGTTTGTTTATGCGTTGGCCACAGCAGATGCGATGATTAAAACCGGACAGGCCAAATGTGCCTTGGTGATTGGTTCTGAAACCTTTTCGCGCATTCTGGATTGGACAGACCGTGCAACATGCGTGCTGTTTGGCGATGGAGCAGGGGCATTCGTGCTGAAAGCCCAAGAGGGCGAGGCTGGAATTTTAGCCAGCAAGCTTTGTTCTGATGGCCGCCACGCCAACAAGCTTTACGTGGATGGCGGGCCTTCGACCACCAAGACTGTTGGCCATTTGCGCATGGAAGGCCGTGAGGTTTTTAAACATGCCGTTGTGAACATGGCTTCAGTGATGAACGCCGTGTTGCATGATGCCAATGTGCCTGTTTCGGATGTTGACTGGTTTGTTCCCCACCAAGCCAATAAACGTATTTTAGAAGCCACCGCCAAAAAACTGGGCGTGGCCGAAGATCGTTTTGTTATAACTTTGGATCGTCATGGCAATACGTCTGCCGCCTCAGTGCCTTTGGCTTTCGATGTGGCTGTGCAGGATGGGCGAATCAAACGCGGCCAAACTGTTTTGATGGAAGCGATGGGCGGCGGTTTTACCTGGGGTGCCATTCTGGCGCGGTATTGAAGCAATATCTCTGAGGAAACTGCTCTAAGCCTTTGAGATTACGCAAATCTCTGTTGACCAGACAGAGCCATTTGCCGTAAACTTATGACAATCGCAGGAGGTTCCATGAGCAGCAAAACACTGACACGCGCAGATTTAACAGAGGTTTTGCACCGAGATGTGGGCCTTTCTCGAACAGAATCGGCTGACATGGTCAATTCCGTGCTTGATCTTATTTCTGATGCGGTTGTGGCCGGACAAACCGTTAAGCTATCATCATTCGGCACATTTATGGTGCGTTCGAAACGCCAACGCATGGGGCGCAACCCTAAAACCGGCGAAGAAGTGCCGATTACACCGCGTCGCGTTTTGGTGTTCCGTCCAAGCCAGGTGATGAAAAACATTGTCAATGGCTTGGAGCCAGGCACAGAAGATTAAACTGCAACGGCTGGGGAACTGTTATGATCATTGAAAAATCACCCGACGCCTTCCGCACCATAAGCGAGGCTGCGGAAGAATTGAGCGTGCCACAGCATGTACTGCGGTTTTGGGAAACCCGCTTTACACAAATCAAGCCAATGAAACGTGCAGGGGGCAGGCGCTATTACCGGCCAGCTGATTTGGAACTGTTGCGCGGGGTTCACACTCTTCTTTACAAACAAGGCTATACCATTCGTGGTGTTCAACTCATCTTAAAAGACGAAGGCGCGCCATACGTTGCAAGCATCGGCCGTGGCGAAGTTGTGCCGCGCAAGAGCGAGCTTGGCCTTGAAGGTGCACCGCCACCAGGAACAGCACGTGCAGCACCGGGCAGGGCACCGATGGCAAGGCGCGTTATTCCCGGCAAGTCCGTCTCAGTTGCCCCGCAAATCATTCACAAGCTTTCAACGACACATGCTGATTCCCTGCGTGCCGCGCTGAAAGATTTGGGCGACGCCAGAAAATTGCTTGATCCCACTTCGACATAAAACCACAGGCCTGAAAGGCTGTTCGTAAAACCATGATACTTGGCAAGCCATGACACTTGGAAAACCATGACACTTGGCAAAATGTTGCAACTCATGGTGGGAAGCGTGGGTTTGCGTTTTGCTGGCGCTGGGCTTGGCCTTATCACGCAACTGGTTTTAACCCGTAATTTTGCACCAAATGAAGTGGGCATTGTTTTTTTAGGCATGTCGATGGCTGCCGTGCTCAGCATGGTTGCAGCAGCGGGATATCCACTGCTGGCGCTCACCCAACTTCCACGTTTTTTTACGCTAGGCGTTTCCAATCTGGTGCACGCATTTCATGGTGCATTTTTGCGTGATCTCGTCGTGGCTCTGGTGTTGATTGCCGTTGGCGTATTCATTTCCACCGCGTTTTTCATAACCGACCTGGGGTTGAAAGTAGCGATCATTTTCGGTGCGCTGTCGGCCTTGCCTTCCGCGTTTTTGCGCTACAACAGCATGCTGGCAAATGGGCTGCGGCGTTATCATCTGGCGTTCGTTCCTGATTTTATTTTCAGGCCGGGTTTGTTTTTTCTTTATATCGTAATTGCATTTGCTGCCGGAGCGCATCTTTCCGTGATCCACGTTTTAGCGGCATTCGTCATCAGCAACGCAATTGTTGCTATAGGGCAAGCATTGATTTTGCGTGGCGCTGGCATAGCCTTTGGAGATTGGTGGAAAACGCGGCCCATGCTCACCCATGTTTTGCGCCGCCGCGCAATCGCATTGGCAATTGTTGGTGCGGTAACTGTGATGTTCGCAGATATTGTAACATTGCTTGGCGGATTTATTTTGCCGCCCGAAGAAGTGGCCATCGTTGGCCTGGCCATCAGGCTTGCGGGCATTGCGGGCTTTGTCATTCAAGCAACCCAACAATTCATTTTGCCCGATCTTACTGCAGCACTGACGCGCGGAGACGACAAAGTTGCGGACAACCTGCTTGTAAGGCTTAACCTTCTCACAGCAATGACACTGGCGCTTGGCCTGTTGTTTACAATTTTCTTCGGTGGTTTTTTTCTCAGCTTCTTTGGTGAAATCTATCGCAGCGGCCAATGGCTGTTGGTGTTATTTTTGATGGGCCAGTCAATTCGCGCATTGAGCGGCATGAATCAGAACTTGTTGTCAATCGGCGGCTATCAAGTGCGTTCAGCGGGGGCTTGTATAACCGGGCTTTTAATTTTTGGCTTTGCCTCGATGATATTCAACCGCATGTTCGGTTTCATCGGCCTTGGCTATGCCGCGATCTTGGCAGAATTCATTTGGGCTGTGATGTTGGCCGCCCAAGTTCAGTCGCTGATGGGCCGCCGGGCCGACCTTTTATGGTTGTTTCAAAAAATATAGCTTTGTGTTGGACTTTTGGTTCAACAATGCTAGACCGCCCAAACGTCGGAGCGTAGCGCAGCCCGGTAGCGCACTAGTCTGGGGGACTAGGGGTCGCAGGTTCGAATCCTGTCGCTCCGACCATCTATTCTTAATTTCGGGCATCCCACTGTCCAGAGTTCATGCAGAACCTATGCACGCAGTGTATTTTTAAATTTACGCAATAAGCCAGCTGGCCCATACATTAAGATGAGTGTGCGGCAAATTCCAAGATAGCTGTGAATGTCAGACCAATTGGCATACTTTCGTTGCAACTGAAGTCTGCTTTGCAATTGTTTGAACCGATTACCGCCAGAAATAGACTCATGCATTTCCAATGTGTCCATCAGAACTTCAGGGATATTCGTCATCTTTAAACCATGCGCATGCGCCATATGCTCAAGCGCATAGTCTTCCGCCGCTGGATAGTCTTCAGAATAAAGCCCGACAGTTTTAAAAACATCCACACGCGCCATCATTGCTGTGTGCGTTATGGGCGCATTATAACGCAAAAGTCTGGCGCAGGCCTGCCACGTATCAGGAAGCTTAGCCACCATCACGCGACCAGAAACCTGAAAATTATAGCGAACCCATGTGCTTACAATCGAAATTTCCGGATTGTTTTTCAAAAAGTTCAATTGCTTTGTGAAACGATCAACTGCGCATGTATCGGCGTTATCAATCAAAGCCACATAGCGGAGATTTGTTTTAAGAATTTCGCGCAAGCCCACATTGAGCGCCGCCGTTCGGCCTACATTTTGGGGAATGCGAATGATCTGCACATCAATCCCCTGCGTGAGATTTTCGTAGTCAACATGATAGGGCGTGCCGTCATCAACAACAAAAAGCTTAAATGGTTCCGTTTGCTTTCGCAAACTATCAAGCGTTTGATTAATTTCGTCATGCGGCTTGAATACTGTAAACAATACCGCAATTTCACAACGGGCATTGTTCATCAGGCACGAACTTTCGTCGGAAAAAAGAATCCAAAAACTGATGGATCAACCCCAATTTTTTTGCGCAGGAAATAGATACTCACGCAATTCCAAACGATCACGCCAGCTGCATTCGCCAACGCTGCCGCAATGACACCATAGTGAGGAATGAAGATAAATTGCAGGGCAAACACAAATAGATAAATTAAAGCAAGCATGCGGGCATAAATTGACTCTAAAGATGTCATTTGCATGAGATAAGCTGTCGGCCCAGAAACCGCATCAATCATTGAACCGAAAGCCAATATCAATAAAATAGAATAAGCGGACGTGAAGCTGTGATTGAAAATTGATAGCAATAGGGTTCCGGCAAATACCAAAAACAGAAAGCCAATTAATGTGACGACAGCAATCGCGATGACCATTTGGCGGCAAAGTTTTTGCAACTCTTGGATTTGTTTTTTTTCGTAAAGCGAAGCCATCATGGGTGCCGTAACCAGACCACCAGCAATTAAAACTAAACTGAGCAATGCTGCGGTTTTCTGCGCAGCAAAATAAGCGCCGGTTTCTCCACCGTTGACAAGAAAACCCACGACAACAACATCCATTTGTTGGATCAACGCAAAAACAATGCCGGCACCCCACAGCGGCAAAAGGCTTTTTCGCGTGCCGGCCCAGTCAGAAACAGCGGCCAGGCGAACAAAAGATCGATTGATCGTGGACTTAATAATAGCAATTTGAAAAGCCAGCAAAGCCATCAAAACAAAGGCGCAAATATAAACGGCCAAACGGCTATCAAGCGTATAGCCACCCCATACAAAGGCAACGGCGCACAAGGGCGCTAAAATGCGCCATAAAACATCACGCGGCAGCATTGACGCAACAACGCTGTTTTGAGCGCGCAAAACGGCAGCAGCAAAATCGCCAATGCAAAACGTTGATGCCAGCACCGATACAACGAAGTAATTTCGATTTGTTCCCATCCAGAAGTTATTGGCTAATAAGCCGATAGCCAAGGCAAGGCATGAACCAAAAATTGTAAGCAGTGCGCCCATCTTCACCGCACCATATGCATATTCAGGCCGACCTTGAGCCAAATATTGTGGCCAATACCTCATAATCGCTGTGGAATAACCAAACCCCACGAAAGCGGAAATCACCACTGCAAGATTAAACGAGAAAGCAAACACACCATAGTTTTCAGCATTGAGCATATGTGCGAAAGCCACAAACATAAGATAGCTCAGCCCAGCTCCGGAAAATTTAATCAGCAGTGATATAAGACCAGAACCAAAGAGCCTATGGCCAAGCAAAGATCGCAAACGCCCTAACGTATCGTTTTCAATTTCCAAGTTTAAATTTCCAAGCTTAGGCAAACGCGTTGCTGATCGTCTAAGCTTAATAGGCGCTTTCGGTGTTCAGCAATGCCAACGGTGTTCTCAGCAAAATGTAGAGATCAAACGTTAAAGACCAGTTTTCGATATAGAACAGATCGTGTTCAACGCGGCGTTCAATTTTCTCAGCAGTGTTTGTCTCGCCGCGCCAACCATTGATTTGTGCCCAACCAGTGATGCCAGGTTTCACACGGTGGCGTGCGAAATAGCCATCCACCACGTGCTCATAGAGATCGGTTCCGGCCTTGGCCAAAGTGGCGTGCGGACGAGGGCCAACCAAAGACAGGTTGCCTTTCAAAACATTAAAAAATTGCGGCAACTCATCAAGTGTGGTGCGCCTGATAAACCTGCCAACTCGCGTGACACGAGGATCGCCCTTGCTCACAAGCTTTGACGCATCGGCGTCTGTCTGATCTACATACATCGACCGAAATTTATAAACTTCAATCAACTCGTTATTAAATCCAAACCGCTTCTGTTTGAAAAATACCGGCCCCTTGCTGTCCCATTTAATGGCCAACGCGATGATCAGCAAAACGGGTGAAATTGCAATCAACATCAGCGCGGCCAGAACGCGGTCCATAACGCTTTTGAGCAAGGGCCCCCATTCACCCAGCGGTTTATCATAAACATCAAGGCAGGGCAGGTTGCCGATATAAGAATAAGCCCGTGGTCGATACCGAAGCTTTTGTCCTTGCGCACTCAACCGAATATCAACTGGCAAGACCCAAAGTTTGTTGAGAATTTGCGTCAGTCTTTCTTCTGCATAAGTGGGCAAAGTTACAATCAGCGTGTCAATGCGTGTGGAGCGCACAAAATCAACCAAGTCGCCAATGTGGCCAAGTTTATAAAGACCTTGAACTTCGTTGGGCGCGCGAATGTCATCGCGATCATCAAAAATGCCCACGAGGTTGATTCCAGTTTCCGGTGAATTTTCGATCACCGAAATGACACGCTCGGCACTTTCACCCCCGCCAACAATCAAAGCGCGCTTGTTAAAATGGCCATCTTTATTGCGCCCGCGCAAAAATGCGCTGAGAAAAAATCGCCAAGAAAGAAAGAAAAACAAACCAGAAATTGCCAGATTGGCCAACCACAGCCGTGAAAGCTGCGGGCCCGTTTTCAAAAGAAATATGCCAAATGTTAGAAATGCAAAGAGCCCGATCCAGGCAATTAGAATGCGTGGCAGCTTGCGATAGGGTGTGAGCAAGGTGCTAAATTGGTAAAGCCCAACCACATCGAAAAGAAAAACCAAACTGGCGGCGCTCAGAATTGAAAATATGGAATAGGCCTGCCACTCCAATAAGGCCGCTTTTCCTGGATAGATTGCTGCAGTTCCACCAGAAGCCAAAACCATGACAACAAAATCAAGAATCGCAGTGAAAGCGATGACCAATCGCGGGGCAACAAACTGATAATTTGCCAAAGAATTTTTAACAGCATTACGAATTTCTGCGCGATTTTGACTGTTTAGCAGTTCTGAAAGCTCGATGGGATCGGCATGTTTCAGGTCTTTAGGATCAAGTTTCATTTTTGCACCAAAGTGGAACAGCATGTTCTCTATGCTGCACCATGCAAAGCCGAAGCCGAGCCGACCTTTTGTTAATCAAAACCATTAACGATGGTTAAGGTTTAGTTAATTCAATGTTGAATAGAATTCGACAACTGTTTTTGCCATCGCATCAACGCTGAAACGCGCTTGGGCGTTTTGCTGCAATTGATAGGCCAACGCGTCTTTCTCTGTGATAGCCATCAAGCACTGCGTTATTTTGTGCGCAAGCTCCTTCGGATTATCTGCGGCGACCATGCAGGATTCTGGCAAAATTTCTGGAATGCCGCCCACCGCAGAAGCAATGATGGGAACGCCGGCCGCCAGTGTTTCAAGCACGACATAAGGCAGGCTTTCATGGCGCGAAGGCATGACTAAAATTTTGCCCAAAGGAAGCGCTTCCCCAATTGGTTTGAGGCCAACAAATTTAACGCTGCTGTTTAAATTCAGATCAGAAGCAAGCTTGCGAAATAACATTTCATCGCGACCTTCTCCCACGATGGTGAGTGTTGTTTTATTGAGATTTGGCAACAGCGCCAATGCGCGCAACAACACGTCAACACCCTTTAATTTGCGCAATTCACCCACAAAAACCAAATCAGATGCATTATCATTCAATTTTCGCGTGACGAATTCTTCTGGCAAAAGCCCGTTGAAAGCCACAGTGTTTGGGCCTGTGCCCAGGCCGATTTTTTGGGCATAGATGTCTCGCTCATAGTTGCATACGAAAATCAGCCCAGCGCCTGTTGCCCGCAAAGCGCGTTCGGCGGCCAAGAAAACTGCACCCACACCTTTCCATGAATAATGCAGGCTGCCGCCGTGTGGCGTATAGGCTGCCTTCAGACCCAATTTTTTTGCGGCGATACGGCCAAACAGGCCGCCCTTGGCGCCATGGCCGTGAATGATTTCGGCGTTGATAGACGTTGCAAATTCAGACACTGATCGAATAGCAGAAAGATCACCCAAACCAGGCAATGTTGAAATCGCCAAACGGCGAATCCCCAAACTGCAAAATCTTGCTAAATCAGCCAATTCGCGCTCGGCATTTGCACCACCAGTCTTTTGGTCACAAACCAAACCAATGTCATGGCCAAGCACCGCTTGGGCCTTGGCCAAATCGCGCACATGGCGAAACAGGCCACCAACAGGGCTGCGAAAAGCATGCAAAATGCGCATGGAATTTAAAACCAGCGTTCCCGAACGTAGATAATATCGCCGGGATAAATTTGCGTGGCCAAAGGAACTTTGGTCGTCACTGTTCCCCTTGCATCACGCCGGGTTAACAAAACTGATGATTTATCGGCGCGCGGCCCAAAGCCTGCCCCAACCGCAATGGCTTGTTGCACTGTCATGCCGGGTTGATAAGGATAGCTTCCGGCTGTGCCAACTTCACCCAAAATGAAAAATGGTCGAAGCGCAACGGCTTGCACCGAAACTTGCGGATCACGCAAAAAACCGCCTTTTAGGCGACCAACAATAACCTGTTCAATTTGCGGCGTTGACATGCCTGCAACTGTAACAGATTGAACATAGGGCAAAGAAATTGCGCCTGAAGCATCCACCGGAAATTCACCCGATAAATCTGCTTCCCCTGCCACGCGAATGGAAAGTCTGTCACCAGCGCCTACGCGATAACCGGTTCCAAATTCATAAGCAGCTGCGTGGCCCCGTGTGCCAAAAGGTGGAATGGGGCCTATGCGATTACCAACAGGAAGTCTTGAAATACTTGAAACGGCATTAGGGCCATCGGCCACTTGGCCATTTGTCATAATGCCCATGCCGCCAGGCGCTGCAGCTGGCCCTTGGCCATCCCAATCATTAACACAGCCCGATAAAGCCAAGGCACAGAACACGGCCATACCAACTTTTACAAAATCACGCATACCAACGCCAACCTTCAAACACACTGTGCTTTGGTGTGTAAACAAATATGGTGAACAAGAGCTTAAGTTGCCTCTGCAGACCGCCTGTTAAGAGATTGGTTACCATGAATGCACGATAAGCGAGTCAATCATCGGATGGTTTCATGTCGCGTTATTCACAACCTTTGCCTTCAACCAATATGTCTGATGTTTTCAGAGGTATTTTTGACCGCAAGAAGTTTTTCATCACATTTGTTTTGCTTGGATTGTTGGGCGGCTATTTGTTTTTGATGGCCAACAAGCCAAGCTATTTGGCAGAAGCGCAAGTTGTTATTGAAAATTTGGCCACACCTTTTGATAAAGCCAACAGTGTGGGGGAAGGATCCACGACCACTAACCCTGTGGATGAGCGCACGGTGCAAAGCCAAATCACAGTTTTAAAATCAAGTGATCTTGGTGCGCGCGTGGTTGATCAGTTAAGCCTCGATAAAAGCCCAGATTATAACGCCCAACTTCGCCGCCATGGCATGGCCGGAAATTTGTTGGTGGCACTTGGCTTCAAAGATGATCCTGCTCTTTTTTCACCCAAAGAACTGGCGACAAAAACATTGATGTCGAGCGTGACTATCTATCAAATTCCTGATTCTAACGCGATTGGCATAAAGTCTGCGTCGGGTGATGGAAAACTGGCAGCAGATACGGCTAACGCCTTGGCAGAAACATTCGTGCGTTCCACCCACGAAATTGGCGCAACCTCGGTTGATCGCGCTCGCGAATGGCTTTCAAAACAAATTGAAGATTTGCGTGGCAAAGTTGCCGTTTCAGATGCTGCGGTTGAAAAATATCGCAGTGAGTCTGGTTTGATCAAAGGCACCACGTCCAATCTAGGCACCCAACAAATCTCAGATTTGAATGCGCAGATTACAGTTGCTGATACTGCCGCATCTGAAGCTATTGCCCGCGCTGCGGAAATTAAAAACATGCTGGCCACACGCGGAACAGTTGATGCATCGTCCGACGTTTTATCATCAACCTTGGTGCAGAATTTGCGAGAACAGCAAGTTTCTGCGCAACGCAAAATCTCTGAGCTTTCGGCTGTATATTTGCCCAACCATCCCAAAATGATTGCGGCGCGGCAAGAGTTGAACGCGGTAAATTTGCAAGTGCGTGCGGAAGCATTGAAAATTGTTGATAGTTTAAACGGCCAAGCCAAAATTGCTGAAGCGCGTGCCAATTCCATTCGTGCCAATTTAGAAAAGATGAAGGGCACAGAGGCAGATTCCAACGTATCTGAAATTAAGTTGAAAGCCCTGCAAAGGGATGCTGATGCGAATAGAGCCTTGCTTGAAACCATGTTGGGCCGTTATGCCGATGCAAGTTCGCGCCAAGATTCAAGCCTGCAACCGGGCTATGCCCGCATCATTCAAAAAGCCTTTGTACCCCCCACGCCATATTTTCCAAAAACTGGGCCGATCCTGTTGCTCAGCACGCTTGCGGGCTTGGCGATTGGTTTGGGCTTTGCTTTTGTTGCTGAAGTTATGTCGTTGGGAGCGCGGCAAGTTTTGCCCATCACTGAAACTCCACGACGTCACCCCGTCTCCGAAATTGATACTGCGGAATTGGAAATTCCCGATTTCAAATTTCCTGAGTTCACACCAAATTCACCGTCGCCATCCTCAAATGTTTTTGCAACAGGCCCCGAACCAACTGCTTCTGTTCTTAGCATAATGCCAGCAGCACTCACCGCCAGCGCCGCCGCCGCGATGATGGACGATTTGCGCGATGGCAGAGCCCCAAAACTGGCAAGTGCTGCCCAGCGCGTTGCTGCAACACTTGTAGGGTTGAGCAAATCCCATGGCCACTCAAGTTATACGTTCACCAGCATTGGCAGCAGTGGGCCCAACGCGGCCATGACAGCAATTGCAACCGGCCGAGCTCTTGCCGATCAAGGGCACAAAACCATGATTATCGATGTGTCTTCGTCGAACAATGGTTTTGAGAAAATGCTCTCATTGCAGCCGGCTGCGGGTTTGTCAGAGTTGGTGAGCGGCGAGGCTGATTTCACCAAAGTGGTGGCGCGTGATCCATCATCGGCGCTTCATATTATCCGCTTTGGCAATTCTTCAATCCCAAACAGCAATGGGCTTATTGCTCAGCGCATTGATACAATCCTCAAAGCATTGCGCTCTATCTATGGATTTGTTTTGCTTCATGCAGGCGAAGCCAATGGCGATACCGTGAAATTGATTAATGCTTCAGATATTGCTGTTCTGCTGGCAACACAGGCGCGGTTGAAAGACGCAGCAGAGGCCGCTCGTACGATCGAAAGCAATGGCAAAACCAAAACACTGTTGTTGAAGTTAGATTATCAAAACCAGGCGCCACAGGCCCAAGCCGCTGCAAGTTAAGCCAATGGCCTCTCCCGCCGTTTTACGAGTTGCATTTGATACGCTGCATTTCAGCGGGCTTACAGCACTGACGCGGAACTTCTTGCGGGGCAGGGGAGCCATATTTTGCTTGCATCACGTCTGCCCGGGCGGCGGAAGGCAGCAAGGATTTTACCCCAATAGCAAATTAGAAATAGTACCCGAGTTCCTGGCCAGCTTGATCAACCACGTGCGAATGCGCGGATATCAAACACTGTCGTTGGGTGATGCTGTGGCCCAACTTAAATCTTCACCTAAAAATGAAAAGCCCTTTGCCGTTTTCACACTTGATGATGGCTATAAAGACAATCAAATTTATGCCCAGCCAGTTTTTAATGATCTGAATTGTCCCTACACAATTTTTGTTGCGCCCCGCATTGCTGAGGGCACATGCGAATTGTGGTGGCGCATCCTTGAGTTGATCATTGCTCAAAACAAAAATGTGTCGGGTCAGATCGGCGATTTCTCCTTCAACCTTTTGTGTTCGACAGAAACTGAAAAATGGGTCGCGTGGAATGTGCTTTTGCCAAAGCTTGAAGCGCTTGACGAACATCGGCAGCGCACGTGCATTCGAGCGCTTGCTGCAGTTCATGGCGTGGACGTTGAAGCCTATTGCAAGTCAGTGGCGATGACCTGGGATGATCTGCGCCACATCAATCAAGATCCTTTGTGCACGATCGGTGCCCACACCATGAACCATCATTCCGTTGGCAAAATGAATGAGGCTGATGCAGCCCAGGAACTTCAAAAATCCCGCGCTACAATTTCAAAGCAATTAGGCCAAGACGTGGCCTTCAACGCTTATCCCTATGGCGATGAACCCAATGCCTCTGCCAGAGATTTTAAGTTAGCGGCACAAGCGGGTTATCAAGCCTCCCTCACGACGCGCAAGGGCATTGTGGTTTCAGGCCATGCGCAACATGTGCATGCGCTTCCACGCGTTATGGTTTCAGGCCGATATCAGGAAATTCGTTATGTTGATGCGATGATGTCGGGCCTGCCCACATTGTTGCTTAACAAGTTTAAAACCGTAAATGTGAACTAGGCCAAATCAGGCTTCGACATCCATTTGATGATGGCCATTTCAACGGGAAGCCAAGCCAAGCCGCCGATAATATAAAACGCTAATTCAAACAAGCGGCCGTGGCCCAAAATAAACACGCCACCAAAAGCCATCATAACCAGCGAATAAATGGCCATGAACCCAACCGTTAAAATGATGCCGATGAACTTGCGCGTGCGTATTTTCATGCGCGTCATATAGTGCAGCGGTATGCCGCTGTCCCTGCGGCAAAGAGGCACTTGCTCCTTCGCAGTGGCTCGGCCAAAATTTGACGATGAATTCAAACTCAACCATAAACCCTTGGATCGCTCGCTGGCTTGGCCTTATTGCGGCGATGATTTTCGCCATGGTTGTCGTTGGCGGTGCAACCCGGCTGACCGGCAGCGGACTATCCATTACCGAATGGAAACCGATTGTGGGCACCATCCCGCCGCTCAATGCCGCAGACTGGCAAGACGCGTTTGAGAAATACAAACTCTCATCGCAATATAAATTGCAAAACCAAGGGATGAGCTTGGCAGATTTTCAATTCATTTTTTGGTGGGAGTGGGCGCATCGATTGCTGGGCCGTTTAGTCGGTTTTGTATTTGCAGTGCCTTTTCTGTGGTTCGCAATGCGCCGCCAATTGCCAAGCGGTCTTTGGCCAAAGCTTTTAATGTTGTTTGTATTGGGTGGCGCTCAAGGTGCGCTGGGTTGGTATATGGTGGCTTCAGGCCTGGTGGACCGTGTTTCCGTCAGCCAATATCGATTGGCGGCACATCTCACCTTGGCCAGCTTCCTTTTTGCTGCGGTGCTGTGGACGATGTTTTCACTTAAAAGCACAAAAACTGGACGTAAATATTTGATTGCATTGGCTTTACCATTTTTAGTTTTGTTGCAAATCGCCGCTGGCGCTTTCGTGGCGGGCCTTGATGCAGGCCAAGGATATAACACCTGGCCGTTGATGGAAGGCCAGCTCGTGCCGCAAGGATTGGGTGCCATGACTCCAAGCTGGATCAACATTTTTGAAAACGCGATGACTGTGCAATTTGATCATCGCTTGCTGGCGTATAGTATTTTAGCGCTGGCGATTTTTCATTTATGGCGGGTTCGCTTGCGCTCATCTGCCCTGCTGGCTCTGGCCATCTTTGCGCAAGCAAGTTTAGGTGTGTTGACGCTTTTATGGCATGTGCCCTTGGCGCTGGCATTGTTGCATCAGGCAGGGGCCATGGTGGTTCTTCTAGCAGCCGTGTGGAATGCAAATAGCCACACGGCACGCGCGGAAGACTTAGCGCGGAGCCATGCGCTTTAATAAATTATCCTTGTCGATGAATTGATGCTTGAGCGCGCCGAGCACATGCAAAATCAACAGGCCAATGGCAAGTTTTGTCAGCAAATCATGTGCACTGCCAAACCAACCCAGAGTGAAATGCGGGATGGGGAACAGGCCAAAATATGTGAGTGAGGCAAACTCTGGGTGTTTGCCCGTGATTGAGTGGTCAAGCGCTGCCATGCCACTGAGTGGTATGAGAATCAAAAGCGCATAAAAACCCCAATGAATGATGTGGGAGGCGGTGGCCTGCCATGCAGGCATCGGCACATCAGCGGGCGGAGGATTCATAAAACGCCAAACCAATCGCGCCACTGACAAAATCAAAATGGAAAGCCCAAGCGACGCATGCAACATTGGGTTCGGTGCTGTTGGAGCGCCATGGGTTTTTATTAAATCTTCGCCCCAGAACAGCATATAAATCAACAGAACCGCTGTTATCCAATGCAGAATAATTGCGACGTTTGAATATTTCATAGAAGTGGATTGCATAATATCTCCTTTAGTGAACGAGACGAGATGAACCGCCGAATTCCGTCGAAATTTATAGGCCCAAACGGGGAATTTCGATTGCGGGGCAGCGGTTCGTAATCACTGTAATTCCGCGTTTCTCAAGTGCTTCTGCAGCCTGTGCATGTTCCACACCAAGCTGCATCCAAACAACCTTTGGCAAAACGGGCATTGTCAAAATTTCTTCAACCAAAGAGGGGATGGTTGCAGAATTGCGAAACACATCGATCATGTCGATTGGCCCGGACAAATCACCAACAGTTGCTACGACGGTTTGCCCCAAAAGCATTTGACCAGCCAAACCAGGATTAACCGGCGTGACGGCGTAACCACGCTTCAATAGAAAGTTCATAACACCATGCGAAGGGCGCTGCGGGTTAGCTGATGCACCCACCAGCGCAATGCTTTTTACAGATGCAAATATACTACGAAGCGCTTCATCGGGATAATGATCGTGGTTCATCCTGCGCTGATTTATTCTTCAGTGGATTCAAGAAGTTTGATCTTTTCGGCATAAGCCGGATCTTTCGTCAAATCTTCCACCACTTTGTGGTTGTTGTCTGATGGGATGGAGTTTTGCAAAGACTTAATGGTTTTGTCTTTCATATCTTGAGCCAAGTCTGTGCTTTTTTTGATGTCTTCAATCTGCTGTTTCAAATCAGCAGTTTGATCATCCAAGATGTTATTATAGGCAACGCTGACAGATGTGACAGCAAGGTTCCAATCGTTCACTGTTTTAAAGCCAAAGGTTTGAATGTCTTTTTCAAAGTCTTTGCCCTTGGGGTCTTTGTCCACAAACTCTTGCAGATCTTGATAGTCCTCAAGCGGAGAGTCTTGATATTTGTCGTGAACCAAGGAATAACCATCAATGGCTTTTTTGGCCAAATCCGGGGTTAACTCTTCTGTTTCAACAGTTGGAATTTCACCAACGCTTACATCTGCTGATCCAGCACTGTCGGCAGCACTTGGGTCATCGGCAGGCGCTTTTGTATCAGGCTGTGCAGGGGCCGGTGCCGCTGGCAAAACGGGCAGAGCAGGAGGAGTGACAGCGGGCGTTTTGCTTGTGTCTGTTGTGGTAGCAGGCGGTGTCGTCGTCTGCGCAAAGCCAACAGAATTCAATGCCGCCAAGGCCAAGGCGCAACTAGAAACGAATAATATGTGGCGAAAATTTCGCATGTCTGATCCTCGTGCTTGAAATCTAATGCACTCAATTCGATTCAGCCAGCAAAATGTGTGCGAGTTAAGGCAGAGTTCTGCCACTAAAAAATGAGGTAACATGAAACCACACAAATATTTTGGCCAATTTTCTTGACTTATTGGCCCAGCATTTCTAATGAACCGCCATCGCGGCGTTTCTCGGAACGCTTTATTGTTAACTTATTGGATCAAAAACAGCCATGAAGACCTACTCGGCGAAAGCCAGTGAAATTCAAAAGCAGTGGGTTTTGATTGACGCTGAAGGTTTGGTAGTGGGTCGCTTAGCGGCCATCATTGCCAATCGTTTGCGCGGCAAACATAAACCAACTTTCACGCCTCACATGGATTGCGGTGATAACATCATCGTGGTCAATTGTGAGAAAATTCACTTCACTGGCAAAAAGCGCCAAGACAAGCCTTATTATTGGCACACTGGCTTCCCCGGCGGTATTAAAGAACGCAAAGCTCATCAGTTTTTGGACGGCAAAGCCCCAGAACGCGTTCTGGAACTGGCTGTGCAACGCATGTTGCCAGGTGCTTCATTGAAGCGTCAACAAATGACCAACTTGCGTATTTTCAAGGGCCCAACACACACCCATGAAGCACAAAATCCCGTGAAGCTTGATATCAAGGCGATGAACGCCAAGAACGCAGTGAGAGATTAAGATTATGGCTGAACAAACAACTCTCGCAAACTTGGGCGC
>JAYWFC010000001.1:0-7600 GCA_043778995.1 Aestuariivirga sp. | reverse complement strand
CAATCTTTTCATCAGCCATGGCTTTCTCCTTTTTGGCGAATCACAATGTCAAGTGATTACAGAAAAGCAAAGGTGCTGAAAACCCTTATTTTTGGCGGGTGTTTTGATTCGGAATTGAAAATAGTCAATAAATCAAAGGAAAAAATCACTTCCGACATAAAAAATAAATCAAATCAGAGGGTTAAAGGTGTTGATCTAGCGCCATCACACAAAGTCTGTATGGTTCTTTAAGGGAATGGAACCCAGATTATGTTTGGCAATCATCAGATCTAAATTGGCGCGGCGTGCAGCATCATTGCCACCCGACATATTTTGCGGGTGAACGCGAATACGCACAGCGGGGTCTGTTTGATGATATAAATGATAGCCACCGCGGCTGACGCGAAGATACCAATCCCAATCCCAATAATAGGGCAGGGCCTCGTCGAACTGGCCAAGGGTTGCATGGATGCTGCGTTTATAACACACTGCTGAAATGAGAATGGTGTTGTCGTGTTCTAAGGTTTCAACCGTTGCATTTTTCGCAAAGGGCTTAATTTTTCCATCGGGAAAAATCATATCGCCATCAGCAAAATAAAAATCAGATTGCGCAATCAACGCTTTTTCAAGGTGCTGATCATCAGTCCAAAAATCATCATCATCCAGAAAAGCAATCAGCGATCCGGTGGCTTCTGCCACGCCTAAATTGCGCGCGGGCACTGCGCCGCGTTTATGGTTGTTGAGAATGCGCACGCGCTTATCTGGCGATGGTGTTGGCATGTCATCGCCGTCATTCACAATCAACAATTCCAGATCACCATGGCTTTGTTGCAAAACACTGGCGCAAGCTTCCTTTAAATAATCTGGACGATTGCGTGTGGGAATAATCACCGAGAACATTGGCATTATTTTGGGTTAACCCAATTCAAGTTTGGGTGAGGCATTTCTTCTTTGGCATGAAAGAAATATTGCATGAAAATTTGGCCATAGCCCAATTTCAAATAATTCCCGTTGCGGGCCAAAAGTCTGGCTTTTTCGGCGCGGTAAAATGCGGGCAGTTTATACCACGCCATGCTTGGTCTTTCATGGTGGGCTATGTGTAAATTATTATTCAGAAAAAGCAGTGACCAGAAGGCCGACGCATCAACCAAAATGGTGCGGTGGCCCACATCTTCCGCCGCCTGATGTTCACAAAATGAACGCACCAACGCCAATGATATAGCCGGATAGGCAACCAATAAAACATATTGCCAGATGGGCATGCCACACCACCACACATAGCCCAGCATGATGGCGCAAGACACGGCAAACAGCGCCCAACTTTTCAAGATGCGCCGATTGCCGCGCAACATTCTGGAAAATTCATCACCCCAAAATTGAACAACGCTGATGGCAGGGCCAATCACCATGCGGCCAAACAATGTGTTGTTGAAATTTTGCAAACTTTTCCGAACGCCAGACATTTGGGCCCACCGATCTGGCAAAAGATAATAGGATTC
The DNA here is from genome assembly GCA_043778995.1 of Aestuariivirga sp. Taxonomy (GTDB): domain Bacteria; phylum Pseudomonadota; class Alphaproteobacteria; order Rhizobiales; family Aestuariivirgaceae; genus Aestuariivirga. The sequence goes on along the minus strand of JAYWFC010000001.1, from coordinate 6,122 downwards.
AGGATCGCGAACCGGGCAGGTGAGATTAAGATCATTGTGATGGGCCAAATGCAAATCACGATAGCGCCCATAGGGCAGCCATAAATGTGGCACGATGAAAATCAAAGTTTCGTTCACAATGCGTGAGCGCGTGGGGTGGCCGTGCAGAACTTCATGTTGAAGCGAGGAATGCAGGCAAGCCGTGTAAGACCCAACCGCCAAAATAAACCACCACGGCAATGAAGCATGAAACCAAACCACTGTGGCAAGGATGCCGTTGACCAAAATGATCAAAGCCACCGTGGGCCATTCAATTTTTGAAAAGAACAATTTCATCTGCGCCGACAATTGCAATTCATTCCGCATTCTATATCGTTGTTTCAGTGTTCGACAAGGTGAATTCCAAAATGATGTTTGCTGCGCTGCCTGTTCTTGCTTCGCTGCCCATGTATGATTGGCCCGAAATACGCGGTGCCACCGATGCTTTGTGGCAAGGCTTGGCAAACCACGCAGGAGTTGTTGGAAAGCTTGACCGAAGTGTTGACCACATTTCATTTTGGCGGCATGAAAATTTCAGCTTCAGCCAAACCTGCGGCTATCCTTTTACACATGAATTCAGCGGTTTGCTAAGTTATGTTGCCACTCCACATTACGCGGCCGATGGCTGTGATGGGCCATATTATTCCAGCATTATTTTTGCCAACGTGCCCGTGTTTACAGGTGTGCAAAAGGGCTGGCGGCCAGCCATTAACAGCCTTGATTCAATGTCGGGCCATCTGGCTTTAAAGTTGGCTTTTCCAACTGAGACCAGACGGGGTGATTTTTTTGCGCCAGCTTTGATTACCGATGGGCATTTGAATTCATTAAAAGCGGTGCGTGAGGGACGCGCTGATTTTTGCGCCATTGATGCGGTTTGTGTGGCACTGGCAAAAAAATATCGCCCAAAAGATTTGGCAGGTTTGATTGAAATTGGCCGTTCCCCCCAAGTGCCGGGCCTGCCTTTTGTGACGCGCGGCCATGATGTGAACATGTGGCGGGAAGCCGTGTTGAAAACTTTTGCAGACCCAACTTTGGCCGCAGCGAGAGAAGCGCTTTTGCTGAATGGTGTTTCGGTTCTGCCGCCAGAAGCTTATGACCAAATATTAGAATTGGAAAAAGCTTTATAGCTTTTTTGGCACAGTTTCATTGGCGCCAATTCTGGCGGCATCAAATTCTGGCATCATTTCGCAATGGCGCGAAAGTGCATGCAGCTTAGGATAAGCATCGGCAGGGAAAAATTCTGGCAAGCGCAGTTTAACATGGCTCAATGTACAGCCGATTGTAACGTCGGCTTGCGTCATGTGATGGTCGTTAAACCATGGCGTGCCACAATGCTGTTCCAGCCATTCTAATGTAGATTTGATTTGTGATGAAAGCCTTGCATCAAGTTCAGGGCTGATGTTTTTGGCTGAATGGAAGTTCCGTTCAAAAAACAGGGACACAACCTTTTCCGAACAGCCTGTTGAAAGAACGCATGTTTGCAAAACTTTGCGCCGCTCTGGCCCGTGTGCCGGCATCAAAGACCGTGCGTTGCCCACCACATGATCCAGGTGGTCAATGATGGCGGCGGAATCGACAATCTGTTCACCGTTTTCGATAATCAGAATGGGAACGCGCAACAGCGGGTTAATCGCCTGCACTTCTTTTTTATCGCCAAACACCGAAAGCGGGTTGCGCGTAAACGGCATATGATAATGATGCAGCGTGACAGCGACACGGCGCACGAAGGGCGAGTCATATTGGCCAATTAAAATCATGCAATGAGTATTGCGCTGTTTAACCAACCGGGCAAGACTGAATTTAACGGCCGTGATAATCGCGGTCGAGTTCACCCAAAATTTTATCAAAGGTGCCGGTTAAAATCATGTCGTTGTCAATGGGCGAGCGCTCAATGATAAGGTTTTGGCGCAGTGCTTCAACCACGCCGTCATCAAGCGCCTGCAACACGGCGGGTTCCATTAAATCAAAAGCGCTGGTGCCGGGGCCGGCAATTACAATGCGATCTGGGTTAAGCAGGGCCACCAGCCGGGCCAAGCCAAACCCCAAGGCGCGGCCAGCAGCATTATAAGCGGCAACGGCAGCAGCATCGCCCCTTTTTGCAGCAGTTTCCAAGGCCTTCATAACGGCAGGTTCAACTGCTCCATAGGGCGGGGCCATATCCAGTGGCAGGCCTTCAGCGTGGCGCAAAATGCCATAGTCAGAGGCATAGGCTTCTAAGCAACCAAAGCGCCCACATCGGCACAATGCGCCCGCTGGCATGTGGTTCATGTGGCCAAATTCTGCGGCAGCGCCCGTGGACCCGTGGAAAGTGGTGCCGTTAATCACCAAACCTAAGCCCACGCCATAGCCCAAAAACACCACGGCGGCCGTGCCAAGATAAGCATGGTGTTCACGCGCCATCAGGCCTTCGGCAATCATATTGGCATCATTGGCTAAAACACATGCAATGCCCGTGAGTTCTGAAATGGGTTGCGTTAAGGGAATGTTGCGCTCACCAAAGGCAGGGCTCCAAATCAATTGTCCAGAATAAGAGTCCACAGCACCTTGCACAGCAATGCCAATTTTGTGGATTGCAATTTTATCAACGTGATGTTCGTCCAGAAACGATAGAATGAATTTTGCGGCATTTTTTGCAACTGCCCCAGCACTTAAATTGAAAGTTGAAATTGCAAAGACTTCACCGCCAAGGCGATGGCCGCTATAGTCCGAGAGTGCAACTTCAAATCGATCAATCGAAATTTTCAAGGCCAGAACATGCAACGCATCGGGGTTAAGTTTCAGGTCAACCGTTGGTCGGCCGCGCGCCACGGGGGCGGCCTGATCTTGCGTTGCTTCCACGATAAGGCCTTCAGCAATTAATTGTGCTGTGATGGCGGTAATCGTTGCAGGTGAAAGCTGCGTCAGCTTGCCAATATCAACCCGCGGCCGCGCGCCATGGCTTCGCAAAGCCTGCAAAATCAAATAGCGATTTTGCCTACGCACCACGTCAACATCGGCCTTGTTTGTGTTCACCTGCCAACCTTCCAAAAATAAGTTGACTTAACCCTGCGCAATATGCAAGATTATTTTATACATCAAAATAAATAAGCCGTTGATATTATAGAACGCCTGAATAAATTTATTTTTAAGTGGCGCGTTCAGATCGACTTTGAATAATTGCGATGTTATGTGTTTGTTTGGATATCAACAGGAGGATTGTCCACTATGAAGAAAACCATTTTTGCATTGATGACCGCTGGTTTAATGCTCGGCGCAACAACAACAACATTTGCCGCTGGCAAAACCATCGCCGTATCTTGGAAGACATTCCAAGAAGAACGTTGGAAGACCGATGAAGCAGCAATCAAAGCTGCCGTTGAAAAAGCTGGCGATAAGTATATTTCAACAGATGCTCAGGGCTCTGCCCAAAAGCAAGCTGCTGACATTGAAGGCCTGATTTCGCAAAAGCCAGACGTTGTGATGGTTGTTGCTTTCGACAGCGACGCAATTTTGCCATCCATCAAGAAGCTCAGCGATGCTGGCATCAAGTCAATTGCCTATGATGTGCAATTCGAAGATCCAAACGCACTTTACGTAACATTTGATAACGTAGGCGTTGGCCGCATCATGGCTAAAGAAGTTCTCAAAGTGAAGCCAGAAGGCAACTATGCTTTCATCAAGGGCGATAAGGGCGATCCAAACGCAACCTTCTTGTTCCAAGGCCAAATGGAAGTTCTGAAAGCTGCAATCGACGGCGGCAAGATCAAGAATGTTTGCGAAACATTCACCGACGGCTGGAAGCCAGACAATGCTCAGAAGAACATGGAGCAATGCTTGACTTCAACTGGTAACAAGGTTGACGCTGTATTGTCTGAAAATGACGGCATGGCTTCAGGCGTTGTCGCTGCTCTCACCGCACAAGGCATGGCTGGCATTCCAGTTTCAGGCCAAGACGGCGATTTGGCTGCGATTAACCGCGTTGCTTTGGGCACACAAACTGTTTCAGTTTGGAAGAACTCAACAGACCTGGGCAACACTGCAGCAGCTGCTGCAATTGCATTGGCTGATGGCACTGCAATGGATAAGCTTCCTGGCGTTGCCAAGTTCAATGGCGGCAAGAACAAAGTAGAAATGAATTCAATTCTTCTTGCTCCAACACCAATCACCAAAGACAATGTTGATGTTGCCATCACTGCTGGCCACATCACCAAGGACGCAGCTTGCGCAGGCGTAAAAGCCGGTGCTGCCAAGGGTTGCTAATCATTAGCGCCTAAACGAAATGGGCCGCGCCTAGCTGAAAAGCTTGGCGCGGCTTTTTTGTGAAGTCATTCGATCCTTTGAAAAAAGGAACAGCTTTCTGTTTGCATCGAATTGTCCCTTTCGTCGGCGCAGCAATTGTGGCTATATAGTGGCAATAGAAAAGAATAAAAAAATATACGGGGAGAAGTCGATGTCTAACACCAGCCAAAATCCGGCATTGCAAAATGAAGGATCTCTGAAAAAGTTTTTCCGCGCCACGGAAATTGATCCCCGCATGCTGGGCATGATTGGCGCACTGATTTTAATCTGGTGTATTTTCGATTTTTCCAGCGGCGTGTTGCGCGGAAACTTTGGCGGGCTTTTGGGCGGTTCATTTTTAACGCCCCGCAACTTGTGGACATTACTTGTGCAAACATCGTCAATCGCAGTGATGTCAACCGGCATGGTGCTGTTGATTGTGATGCGCCAGATCGATCTGTCGGTTGGGTCTATGCTCAGCATGGTGGCGGTTGCAACAGCCGTTTTGCAGGTGTTTCACCTCAACGCTGATTGGGGCGTGGGCAATCCATTGATTTGGCCCGTGGCTGCAATTTTTTCCATCGCATTGGGCGCTGCCGTCGGCGCGTTCAACGGCTGGCTTACGGCCTATGCCAAAATTCCGGCGTTCATCGTAACCTTAGGTGGTTTGATTGCCTATAGCGGTTTGGCTTTCCTCATTGCCAAGGGCGAAACGGTGGCCCCCATGGATAAAACCTTTGAAGTGTTTGGCGGCGGCATTCCCCTAAGCTGGCTTGGACCATTCTGGAGCTGGGCGATTGCCTTGCTTGTTTGCGGCGCAATTATATTCGCGTTGATCAACGGTCGCAGCCAACGCTTGCGTTTTAACTTTCCTTTACGTCCGGTTTGGGCAGAAGTGTTTTTGGCCTGCTTGGGCAGCGCTGCCGTTCTGGGCACAACCTTGGTGATGAACTCTTATCCTTGGCCCTATAAGCTGATTGCGGATTACGCCACGGCCCACAACGTTGTCATTCCGCCTGGTGTGGAAGATAAAGACGGCACGGCGATTTGCATGGCTGCTGATAAAGTTGTTCATTGCACCACGGGCTTGATTTATTACACTGGATATTCAGTGCCGGTTTTGGTGGCGTTATTCGTTGGCTTGTTCATGACTTTTGTGGCCACGCGCACTTTGTTTGGTCGCTATGTTTATGCAACCGGCGGCAACCCTGAGGCAGCTGAACTTGCCGGTATCAACACCAAATGGCTCACCGTCAAAGTGTTCTCGTTAATGGGCGCACTGGTTGGCGTATCCTCCATCATTTCATCAGCACGCTTGAATGCTGCAACCAACGCGCTTGGGTTGTTCAACGAACTTTATGTGATTGCTGCTGCAGTTATCGGCGGCACATCTTTGGCGGGCGGTGTTGGCACAATCTACGGTGCCATGTTGGGTGCATTGTTGATGCAATCCATCATCTCGGGCATGTCTTTGCTCAACTTGCCAACAGCCTATCAAAGTATTGTTGTGGGTGTGGTTCTGGTTGTGGCCGTGTGGCTTGACCAAGTTTATTCACGACGCGTGAAATAAGGAATTTGATCATGGCAAAAGCTTCAAACAAAAAACCAATAGCAAGCAAACCCGCCGCAAAAAAAATTGCGAAGGTTCTTGAAACACATGAATCAGCCGCTGCTGTGAAAGGTGCTATGCCATTTCAAAAACGCGACACACCGCTGGTTGAAATGCGCGAAGTTTCAATTGCGTTCGGCGGCATCAAGGCGGTTGATCATGCCACGATTGATCTTTACCCCGGCGAAGTTGTGGGCCTGCTCGGTCACAATGGTGCGGGCAAAAGCACGGCCATCGG